>NZ_JBFRFZ010000050.1:0-384 GCF_052115065.1 Terrabacter sp. 2TAF16 | reverse complement strand
GTGTTCCACCACTCGCGGGGCCTTTCCATTGGTGCGTAGGCTTTGGCGAGTGGGGGTCCACACACTCACCAACGGGGGGGGTCTCAACCACCTCCACCAACACACACACACGTGACCTAAATCGGACTATGCCCGACTACGGGACTTGTGGCAATAACATCGCTTCGTCGACATAACAGCCCTTAGGTCAACTAAGGCCGTAAAAGGCGGCTTGCAGAGCGCGGGGGAGTCTGCCAAAGAACAAAGGGCGGTAGCCGCAAAGCCCCGCCCCTGGTGATCGCCCATCCTAGGCTTGCATGGGGGCTAAAGCGCCCCCATACCCCGCAACCATTTACCGTGGTGCATAGCCCTTATCGGCCAGCGCCCGCGCCACCTGGTCAACCG
>NZ_JBFRFZ010000049.1:0-399 GCF_052115065.1 Terrabacter sp. 2TAF16 | reverse complement strand
CTCGCCGAGCTCCTGCAGCTGCTTGCGCCCGAGGCCCTCGCGGACCTTCGGGAACCAGTCCTGCTCCTCCTCGGCCATGTGGTGCTCGACGTTCTCGATGAGCACCGTCGTCTTGGCGTCGAACCGCTCGTCCGTGGCATCCATCGCTGCGAGCTCCATGCAGAGCACGTCCGCGACGTGGTGCTCCTCGTACGACTCGAGCACGTCGTCCTCGAGGTCGGGCAGCAACGCCCGGACGCGGGGGTACATGACCTCGTTCTCGATGTAGGTGTGCACGGTCAGCAGCTCGAGGATCGTGTCGACGACCTTCTGCTTCTGGACCGCGGTCTGGCCGGGCTTGCGGAAGGCGCGGAACTGCTCGCGCACGTCTTTGTGGTCCTGCTTGAGCAGGACGATGGC
>NZ_JBFRFZ010000048.1:0-424 GCF_052115065.1 Terrabacter sp. 2TAF16 | reverse complement strand
GTACGGCGCGCTGGCCGGCATCGAGGCCCACCAGGTCGACGCCCTCCCGGTCGGGGCCCTCGCCCGGGTGTCCGCGCGGGTCTCGCCCGAGCGGGTCGTCACCGAGGAGATCGCCCTCGCGACCGGTGTCGGCGCCGGGGAGGTCGCCCACCGGCTCACCCTGGCCACCGCGCCCCGCCGGCACCGGGTCGTCCTGAACGCGCTGCGCGACGGTCGGCTGTCGCTGCACCGGGCCCTGCAGGTCGCCTCCGACACCGCCCAGCTCCCGGACGCGGACGTCACGACGGTCGCGCAGGCCGTGCTCGCCCCGACCCGAGACGGGCAGCCGGTGCCGCAGCGGACCTTCACCGCCCGCCTCCGTCGGGCGGTCGCGTCGGTCGACGCCCGCGGCGCCCGCGGCGCCCAGGCGCGGCACGCGCACGCC
>NZ_JBFRFZ010000047.1:0-426 GCF_052115065.1 Terrabacter sp. 2TAF16 | reverse complement strand
CACGTGTTACTCACCCGTTCGCCACTGATCAAACAAGAGCAAGCTCTCGTCATCACCGTTCGACTTGCATGTGTTAAGCACGCCGCCAGCGTTCGTCCTGAGCCAGGATCAAACTCTCCGTTGATGTTCAAACACCCACCCCCCAACCCCGAAAGGCCAGAACAGTGAGCAAACTTTGAACCCATGAAGGGCTCGAAAACCTGACTGAAGTCGAACCACCAGCTCAAAAAGCTAGAAGTTCAATTCAACCAAAGGATAATTCGCCCAAAACCCACCCAGACCACCAGACGATGGACCGAACCAGGCCTCGGGACGAGGTAATTGGCATCGATTTTTGACACGCTGTTGAGTTCTCAAGAATCGGACACACACCATCAACCACCTCAACGAGGAGGCCTCCGGGGCAACCCTTCAAACTTACCCGCC
>NZ_JBFRFZ010000046.1:0-429 GCF_052115065.1 Terrabacter sp. 2TAF16 | reverse complement strand
GGCGAACGGTGGGTCCCAGAGCTCGAAAGCGTGTGTGGGGGTAACTCCACCGTGGGTTCAAATCCCACCGCCACCGCCAGTCACCTGCAGAAACGCCGGTTCGAGCCTCAGGGTTCGGACTGGCGTTTCTCGTCGTGGTCTCATTTGTTGGGCTCATCACCACCTGCGAAGACCGCTGACCGCCTGTTCGGGGGAGTTCAGCCCCGTTCAGTAGCGTCCCTTCTCGTGGGCACTTCGGTGAGGAACACGCCCCGAAAGCGGGCTTGGCGCTGTTCGCCGGCGTCCGTGACTGTACGGCCGGGACGGCCGGACAGTGGGCGCCCGGGGCAGCCAGCGAAACGGGATGGGCCCTCGTGGGGAGCGTCATGCCCGGTCAGGGTCGGGCGGACGGGCCCGAGCGTGTCCGGGGCATCACGCGATCCGCGGCAT
>NZ_JBFRFZ010000045.1:0-515 GCF_052115065.1 Terrabacter sp. 2TAF16 | reverse complement strand
GAAGGATCGCCGAGAGGAGGCTCGCCGTGCCGTACACCCCGTCACCGGTGGAGTCCTCCGGTGCGCCGGCGGGTGGGCGCTGGAGGACTCTGAGGGTGGCGTGGACGGCCGACCGTGGCCGACTGTCCCGGTCGCTGGAGCCGGTGCTGGAGCGCTGGCGCGCGGATGCCGCACTCGCCTCTGTTCCCGGTGCCGCGGTGGCATGTGGGAAGGGGCGCACCGGTGGTGCTGCCCGGGTGACGGCCGGTGAGCGCGCGGCKGCAGCGGTGGCGTTGGAGGGGTTGGCGCGGCCGGGGAGCGGGTGCTGGCCGAGATCCAGGCGCTCGAGGTCGCCAAGGCGCGCCTCGAGGCCGACCTSCTCGCCGCGTACGGCGCGCTGGCCGGCATCGAGGCCCACCAGGTCGACGCCCTCCCGGTCGGGGCCCTCGCCCGGGTGTCCGCGCGGGTCTCGCCCGAGCGGGTCGTCACCGAGGAGATCGCCCTCGCGACCGGTGTCGGCGCCGGGGAGGTCGCCC
>NZ_JBFRFZ010000044.1:0-732 GCF_052115065.1 Terrabacter sp. 2TAF16 | reverse complement strand
AGCCCTCGTGGCTGCCGGAGGAGGCATTGACGCGGCTGCGTTCGGCCCACGCGCCGGTCCTGGTCGAGGACCACGGAGTACCGACGTGGATCGACGTGTGGGGCAGCGACGAAGGTCAGGTTGTCTACCTCCATGGGGACGTTCGGTGGGGCGACGAGTTTCTTTAGGCGCCGCCGGCCGCCACCGCCTGCCGCCCGGATAGAGGTCGACGAGCTGACGTCGGCACTCTCACGGAGAGCGGCAATAGAGGATGTTCTCGTGACCAACTTCTGATGTGGTGGGTCGGCTTTGCCGCGTCGATGGTCCTGTGGTTGCCCGCCCTACGGACAAATCCGGTACCTGCGTTTCCCACCCGAGTGCGGTGGGGAGCTCGTCGACAATCAGCTGCTCGGCGAGATCGAACTGTTTTCGGACGTAATCGCCGACGTCGTCGGATTCCCCCTTCGACTCTCCCCGCGGCAGCTCGACCCCCTCCTCGGCGTTTCCTTAGACGCACGGCGCCAGCTCAGCAAGAGCGAAGAAAACCCGACCCCCACACCTGGGCCCCAGGCACGCACTGACTCGGCAGAGGCATGACCGCCTGGGGAGACTGTCCGAGTAACGGTGTAACTGGCCCAACGCGCTGACTGGTTCAGCGGGAAGGGTCGGATGATGACCGACACACTGGTGGGCGTGAGCCCGCTTGAGAGAGCAGCGAAGAAGTCGCTCACACCTGCTGAGGTGGAGCGCGCG
>NZ_JBFRFZ010000043.1:0-914 GCF_052115065.1 Terrabacter sp. 2TAF16 | reverse complement strand
GCGGTCGAGTCGGCGCTGAGGAAGCCGGCCGCCCGGGGTGAGGTGGCGGTGAGGTTGATCGCGGCGGCGGTGGCCCCGGCTGGGACGGGTGACCCGGTGACGCCGGCGACCTTGATGGTGAGCGAGGCGCCGGCGGCGATCGCGGTGCGCACGGGGTTGGATGTCGTGCCGACGCGGGTGTCGAGTACGCGCGTCGGAGCGGTCGTGGCCCACTGGTTCGCGGTGCTCGCGGTCGTGACGTAGCCGGTGACGTCGGCGATGACCTGCACGGTGCCGGCGGAGTGGTTGACGATCGTCAGCGTGCCGGAGGTGGTGAGCCGGCCGACGAGGAGGTTGGCGACGGTCTGGCCGGCGGCGAAGTTGGCCGTGGAGCTCCCGGTGGTGGCGGTCGAGTCGGCGCTGAGGAAGCCGGCCGCCCGGGGTGAGGTGGCGGTGAGGTTGATCGCGGCGGCGGTCGCTCCGGCGGGCACGGGTGACCCGGTGACGCCGGCGACCTTGATGGTGAGCGAGGCGCCGGCGGCGATCGCGGTGCGGACGGGGTTGGATGTCGTGCCGACGCGGGTGTCGAGCAGGCGAGTGGGCGTCGTGCTCGTCCACCGCTGGCTCGTGCCGCTGGTGGTGAGGTAGCCGGTGACGTCGGCGATGACCTGCACGGTGCCGGCGGAGTGGTTGACGATCGTCAGCGTGCCGGAGGTGGTGAGCCGGCCGACGAGGAGGTTGGCGACGGTCTGGCCGGCGGCGAAGTTGGCGGTGGAGCTGCCGGTCGTGGCGGTCGAGTCGGCGCTGAGGAAGCCGGCCGCCCGGGGTGAGGTGGCGGTGAGGTTGATCGCGGCGGCGGTGGCCCCGGCTGGGACGGGTGACCCGGTGACGCCGGCGACCTTGATGGTGAGCGAGGCGCCGGCGGCGATCGCGGT
>NZ_JBFRFZ010000042.1:0-966 GCF_052115065.1 Terrabacter sp. 2TAF16 | reverse complement strand
CGGGTCGGGCGGTAGCTGCGGGTCGGGCGGGACAGGGCCCGGCCGGTGGGCAGCTCGACGGGCAGGGTGGCCCAGACGGATCCGGGGCGGGTGATGATCTCGCGGGCGTGGGTCGCGGTGACCCAGCCGTGGCCGGGCAGCTCGCAGGCGGTGTCGGCCTCGCCGGTGGCGACCTCGAACGGGACGACGATCCACGCCAGCGCCGCCGCCCCACCCGAGATGGCGCCGGGCACGGTTCCGGACGCCGCCCGGGGCGCCGGGTCGACGGCGTTCCCGGATGCTGTGCCGAGGGCCGCATCGACGGCGTGTCCGGGCGCCGCAGGGAGTGCTGCCCCGGGGTGGCCCGGTCGGTGCAGCAGGGCGTGGGTGGCGAGGTCGGCGCGGAGCTGGTCGAGGCTGCGGGCATCGCCCGCGCCGCGCAGCCCTCGGGCGGTGGTCTCGAGGCGGTCCATGACGGCGGCGACGCTGGCGGCGTCGGTGGTCACGGTCAGCCAGCCCATCCCGTCGTCGGTGAGCCGGCCGAACACCCCGCGCCGGGCCCTGGCGTGCGCGTGCCGCGCCTGGGCGCCGCGGGCGCCGCGGGCGTCGACCGACGCGACCGCCCGACGGAGGCGGGCGGTGAAGGTCCGCTGCGGCACCGGCTGCCCGTCTCGGGTCGGGGCGAGCACGGCCTGCGCGACGGCGGTCACGTCCGCGTCCGGGAGCTGGGCGGTGTCGGAGGCGACCTGCAGCGCCCGGTGCAGCGACAGCCGACCGTCGCGCAGCGCGTTCAGGACGACCCGGTGCCGGCGGGGCGCGGTCGCCAGGGAGAGCCGGCGGGCGACCTCCCCGGCGCCGACACCGGTCGCGAGGGCGATCTCCTCGGTGACGACCCGCTCGGGCGAGACCCGCGCGGACACCCGGGCGAGGGCCCCGACCGGGAGGGCGTCGACCTGGTGGGCCTCGATGCCGGCCAGCGCGCCGTAC
>NZ_JBFRFZ010000041.1:0-1006 GCF_052115065.1 Terrabacter sp. 2TAF16 | reverse complement strand
GTGTCGACGACGCTTGAAAACGAGGCCATAGCGACGGTCGAAAACGAGGCCACCCAGACAGATTGGATGGGTGATCTCAGTGGAGGATTGGGCTCTGATCCGGCGACTGGTTGCGGATGGTGTTCCGCAGCGTCAGGTCGCACGGGACTTGGGGATCGGTAGGTCGACGGTCGAGCGGGCGTTGGCCTCGGACCGGCCACCGAAGTACGAGCGGCCGGCCGTGCCGACGACGTTCACGCCGTTCGAGCCAGCAGTGCGGCAGCTGCTGTCCGAGCATCCGGACATGCCGGCCACGGTGATCGCCGAGCGGGTCGGTTGGGCCGGGTCGATCACGTGGTTCCGCGACAACGTCCGGGGACTGCGCTCTGAGCACAGGCCGGTCGATCCGGCGGACCGGTTGACGTGGTTGCCCGGGGACGCAGCGCAGTGCGACCTGTGGTTCCCGCCGCGGAAGATCCCGCTCGAGGACGGCACGACGAGGCTGCTGCCGGTGCTCGTGATGACGGCAGCGCACTCGCGGTTCATGCTCGGGCGGATGATTCCGACCCGGCACACCGCCGACCTGCTGCTGGGAATGTGGGAGCTGCTGCAGCAGCTCGGCCGGGTCCCGCGCCGGCTGATCTGGGACAACGAGAGCGGCATCGGCCGCGGGAAGCGGCACGCCGAGGGGGTCGGTGCGTTCACTGGCACCCTGGCCACCACGGTGCAGCGATTGAAGCCGTATGACCCGGAGTCCAAGGGCGTGGTCGAGCGTCGCAACGGCTACTACGAGACCTCTTTCATGCCCGGCAGGACTTTCGAGTCCCCGGCGGACTTCGACGCCCAGTTCACCGACTGGCTCACCATCGCCAACAGCCGCGTGGTGCGCACGATCCGGGCGCGTCCGGTCGACAGGGTCGATGCTGATCGGGCCGCGATGCTTCCGCTGCCACCGGTCCCGCCCGCGGTGGGCTGGGTCAACCGGGTCCGCCTTGGCCGCGACTACTACGTCCGCGTCGACAGCAAC
>NZ_JBFRFZ010000040.1:0-1119 GCF_052115065.1 Terrabacter sp. 2TAF16 | reverse complement strand
CAGGGTCGATACTGGTGTTCGCGGTCATCGCGATGCTCCATTCGAGGGTTCTGTGAGAGGTTCACTCGAAGGATCACGCGGTGACCGCACCTGCATGTGCAGGGACACGCTCACCGGTGTCGTCGTACACCAACGCTATGGACTCAACTACCCCGGAGGGCCACACCCATAAGGGCGGATACGGCAGCCCCTCCATCGCCGCGCATTCGCCAGTATCCGTGTACACCGGCAGCGCCGACCATGTCCCCAACGGTGCAATCCTTCGCGTGGCCACCGGTGCGACCAGCCTGGAGGTCACCACCTCCGACGGGGTCACCCGAAGCCTGGAGCTCGTTCCGCACCCCGCCCACGAGAACGCCCTCGTCGCAGTCTTGGTCTACCCGCCAGAGACGACCATCAGATCAGTCCGGGTCGTCGATCCCTGGTCTGCGCGCAACGTTCCGATAACCGGAGCACAGGTTTACCCGGAGTGACGAACGTTGGGAACTGCCGCTTCGGACAGGCTGCGCTCGTCTGCCGTCGACGTTGTCCGCCGTCCGACGACGCTGTACGCGCGGGCAAGTTGCCGTGCCGGCGGGCCTGGTGGATGCGATGCTCACGCCATGACGGGACTGGAACTTCTGCACGCGTGTGCTCAAAACGTTCTGCATGACGTGGGCGTGACTACGTCGCTGCAAATCGCCTTGTCGGAATGGGCGGAAGATTCCCTCGGGATCGCAGCGGTCGTCCACGAGCTGAGTGTCTCGCCGACTAGGCCGAGTTGGGAGGCAGTCGGATATCTCAACGGCGGGGATTGCCTGGCAATCCATCCACCGGCTTTCCCAGATGGGATCTTCTCTGGGATCAGCGGCGACGGCGATGTCGTCGTGATGGTCGCTGAGGCAGTGCAGGACTTGGTCCAGGTGTTGCTGTGGGAGCGAGGTATCGATCCTGCGTGGCCGGCATGTCCCGAGCATCACGGTCGACACCCGCTTCGTGCGGGGTGCGACGTAGATGTGCCCGTCCTCCGAGCGGAGCCGAGTGCGGTTGCAGACTCGGTTGCCCGCTGGGGGTGCCCCACGGGCAGAACAAGCATTCCCATCGGCCAACTGGGGACGCCACCACCGATGGCCCCCTGAC
>NZ_JBFRFZ010000039.1:0-1183 GCF_052115065.1 Terrabacter sp. 2TAF16 | reverse complement strand
CGGGGCGGTTTCAGGGAGCTGTTGCAACGAGGTGGGTGTTGAGGGCTTGTGCGGGAGTCTGCCAGTTCAGGGTTTGTCGGGGGCGGCCGTTGAGCTCGCGGGCGACCTGGTCGAGGTCGGCTTGGGTGTAGGTGCGGAAGTCGGTGCTCGAACGGGGGAAGTACTGGCGTAGCAGGCCGTTGGTGTTCTCGTTGCTGCCGCGCTGCCAGGGTGAGTGCGGGTCGCAGAAGAACACCTTGCAGTCGGTGGCCAGCGTGAACTCTGTGTGGCGGCGCATCTCGATGCCCTGGTCCCAGGTCAGGGTCTTGGCCAGCTCGGCCGGGACCCGGCCCATCAGCTCGGTCAGGACCCGGATGACTTCGGGGCTGACCCGCGACTGGGGCAGGGCTCCGAGCATGACGTAGCGGGTGGCGCGTTCGACGAGGGTGATGATCGCGCTGGCGCCGCGGGCGCCGATGACCAGATCGCCTTCCCAGTGCCCGGGCACGGCCCGGTCACTGGCTTCGGCGGGTCGGGTGGAGATGTGGAAGTCGGCCAGCCAAGGCCGGCTGCCGCGGGCACCGTGCGCGGTGCGGGACTGCGGCCGGCGGCGCGCCCGCCCGGAACGCAGGGCCTGTTGGGTGGCGATCTCGCGGCGCAGCTCGCCACGGCCTTGGAGGTAGATCGCCTGGTAGATCGTCTCGTGCGACACGTGCAGCTCCGGCTGGTTGGGGTAGGTCGAAGCCAACCATCGGGAGATCTGTTTCGGGGACCACCGCTGGGTGAGCTTGGGCAGCACGTGCTCGCTCCACAGGCTCGGCCGGTCCCAGCTGTACGAGCTGCGCAGCTTGGGTCGGTGCGGGCGCCGGGCTCGGCGCCGGTAGTTGTACTGGGCTGCGTGGTGCTCGTAGACCCACCGGTAGGGGCCGCCGAGGTGGCCGCCGGTCCCGCGGGTGCGGCGGGCGTGCGGGTGCCGGGCGCCGGGGCGCCTCAGATTCGCGCCGCGGTAGGAGTTGTTACGGGTGACCTCGCGCCAGACGGTGGAGCGGTCACGACCGATCGCCGCGGCGATCGCTGGGAAGGTCAGGCCCTGACCGAAGAGCACTTCGATCTGAGCACGTTCGGACAACGACAGACGAGGACCAGGCATGGAGGCCATCCTTGGGGTAGCCCTCGTTGCAACAGACCCTTGAACCCAAGCGGT
>NZ_JBFRFZ010000038.1:0-1237 GCF_052115065.1 Terrabacter sp. 2TAF16 | reverse complement strand
CCACCGAACGTCCCCATGGAGGTAGACAACCTGACCTTCGTCGCTGCCCCACACGTCGATCCACGTCGGTACTCCGTGGTCCTCGACCAGGACCGGCGCGTGGGCCGAACGCAGCCGCGTCAATGCCTCCTCCGGCAGCCACGAGGGCTGGCACCCCGTCCAGCCGCCACAGCCACATACCTCGTGAGCGACCAGCGCGCCGCGCTCGACTAACTCCTGCGCAAGCTGAGGGGTGACGAACTCCTGCTGAAGGAGGATCGGTCTTCCGCTCGGGCCGATGAGTTCACCAGCTGCGTTGTACTTCCCAGGACGGACGGCATGCTCGCCTGAGACCCGGGCCTCTCCCTCGCTCCAGGTGGGCCGCTTGAGCAACTCCGAGAACGTAGGACCCTTCGACTTCTTCGCCATGTGAGCATCCTCGCCGTGAGGGCCGCCCGTGGCTACGGACTTCCTCTTCGCACATGCCGCACTGCGGGCGCGCCGAAAGGGGCTGGACCTTGGCTGAGACAGGAGTCGGATCGGTTGCTTCCCCGATGCGTGACGGGCTCACGGCACGTACGTTTCCAGGGTGGACATGAACGAGCAGGTCTTTGCCAGAGGAGTCTCGGCGAGCGGGGATTCGTGGAGCCTGGGCTGGCAGAGCGACGAACTCCCGGGCCCGGGCGTCACTTGGCTGCGGATCACCACCCCGGAGGGTCAAGTCCGTATCGGTGGTGTACGACGGTGATCCGTCGTGGTCGTTCGGTTAGGCGGTGATCGCCGCGGCGATCAGGTCGTTGGTCACCTCCTCACGATCGTCGTCGGTGGTGCGGTCGGTCAGGACGGCTCGGGCGTTCCTCAGCGCTTCCAGGCCGAGGTAGCGGCGCTGCTCGGCCCACTCGTCGTGCTGCTCCGCCAGGACGGCCCCGACGAGGCGGATGATCGCCTCCCGGTTGGGGAAGATGCCGACGACGTCGGTGCGGCGGCGGATCTCACGGTTGAGGCGCTCGTTCGGGTTGTTGGACCAGATCTGGCGCCAGATCTCCTTCGGGAACACGGTGAAGGCGAGGATGTCGGCGCGGGCGAGCTCGAGGTGCTCGGCCACGGCGGGGAGCTTCTCGTACAGTCCCTCGAGGACCCGGTCGAACTGGGCGTTCACGGCCTCGGAGTCGGGCTGGTCATACACCGAGTGCAGTAGCGCCTTGACCCACCCCCACTGCGACTTCGGCGTCACGGCCATCAGGTTCGCGGCGTAGTG
>NZ_JBFRFZ010000037.1:0-1314 GCF_052115065.1 Terrabacter sp. 2TAF16 | reverse complement strand
TGTCGACGCCGCTCGAAAACGAGGCCGTTCCGACGGTCGAAAACGAGGCCACCGGTTTGTCGGTTCTAGTCTGCCGGGTCTTGGGTTCTGATGCTGGGCAGGGTGTCGATTCCTCGGTTGCGTAGCCGGTAGCTGGCGCCCTTTAGGGTCAGGACGTCGGCGTGGTGGACGATGCGGTCGATCATGGCGGCCGCGACGGCTTGGTCACCGAAGACACCGCCCCAGCCGCTGAACGGCAGGTTGCTGGTCAGGATGAGCGAGGCGTGTTCGTAGCGGCTCGACACGAGCTGGAAGAAGAGGTTCGCGGCGTCTTGCTCGAAGGGCAGGTAGCCGACCTCGTCGACGATGATCAGCCCGTAGCGCCGCAGCCTGGCGAGCTCGTGCGGGAGCCGTCCGGCGCGGTGGGCCTCGCTGAGGCGGGTGACCCAGTCGACGGCGGTGGCGAACAGGACGCGGTGGCCGTGGTGCGCGGCCGCGATGCCCAGGCCGGTGGCGAGGTGGGTCTTGCCGGTGCCGGGCGGCCCGAGCAGCACGACGTTGCGTGCCTCGGTGAGGAACCCGCCGGAGGCGAGTGCGGCGATCTGTTGCCGAGCGGCGGGGTGGGCGTCCCAGTCGAACTCCTCGATCGTCTTGCGGGACGCGAATCCGGCGGCCCGGATGCGGAGCTGGGCGCCGGAGGCGTTGCGGGCGGCGACCTCACGGTCCAGGACCGCGGCGAGGTACTCCTCGTGGGTCCAGCCGGCGTCGCGGGCATGGTCGGCCAGCCTGGCGGCGGCTTCGGCGATCCGGGGTGCCTTCAACGCCGACGCGAGATAGGTCAGCTGCTTGAGCGCCTCGGTCGCGTCGGTCTTGCTCTTCGCGGTCGCCATCACGCCACGTCCTCCCCGCCCCGGCCGCCGCCGTCGATGACGCCGAAGGCCCGGTCGTAGTCGGTCAGGTCCCGCGCCAGCTCCTCGTGTGGGTCGGCTGAGGGGCGGGGCTGCTGGAACTGTTCCCGCAGCGTCCGCGCTGCCGCGACGTGGGCCGGGTCGGTGATCGTCTGGCTGCGTGCCCACACCCGATCGTGTGCGGCGACCACGCGTCCTTCATGGCGGACTTCGACACCAGACAGGTCCGCAGTGACGTCGACGAACCTGCCGATCACGGTCGGGTCGACGGAGTAGTCGTTGCTGTCGACGCGGACGTAGTAGTCGCGGCCAAGGCGGACCCGGTTGACCCAGCCCACCGCGGGCGGGACCGGTGGCAGCGGAAGCATCGCGGCCCGATCAGCATCGACCCTGTCGACCGGACGCGCCCGGATCGTGCGCACCACGC
>NZ_JBFRFZ010000036.1:0-1410 GCF_052115065.1 Terrabacter sp. 2TAF16 | reverse complement strand
GGGTCTGTCAGGCGAACGGTGTAACTGGCGTTTTCATGGTTAGAGGTTCTCCGGCGCCGGCATGCGCGCCTCGAAGGTGACCGCGAACGCGTTCAGGGCCGGCTTCCACCGGGTGACCCATCGTGCCTGCCCGAGTCCTTTGGGGTCCAGGCTTCTCGTCACGAGGTACAGCGTTTTGAGCGCGGCCTGCTCGGTCGGGAAGTGGCCCTTGGCGTTGACCGCCCGACGGTAGCGGGCGTTCAAGCTCTCGATCGCGTTCGTCGAGCAGAGCACCTTGCGGATCTCCAGGTCGTAGGCCAAGAACGGGATGAACTGCTCCCAGGCGGCCCGCCACAGCTTCGGGATCGCCGGGTAGGCCTTGCCCCACTTCTCTTCGAACTCCTCGAACGCCGCCCACGCCGCGTCCGCAGTGACCGCGGTATAGATCGGGCGCAGGTCTCTGGCGATCGACTCCCAGTACTTCTTCGATGCGTACCGGAACGTGCCCCGGATCAGGTGCACGATGCAGGTCTGCACGATCGTCTCCTTGAAGACGGTGTTCACGCTCTCGGGCAGCCCCTTCAGCCCGTCACAGACGATGAAGAACACGTCCGCCACGCCCCGGTTGCGCAGCTCGGTCAACACGTTCATCCAGAACTTCGCCGACTCCCCGGCGCCGTTGCCCGGCCACAACCCGAGTACGTCCCGGTGCCCGGCCAGGTCGACCCCGATCGCGGCATAGAACGGCTGGTTCCCGACCTGCCCGTCACGGACCTTGATCATGATCGCGTCGATGAAGACCGCCGCGTACACCCGCTGCAACGGCCGCGAGGACCACGCCTGCATGTCCTCGAGCACCCGGTCGGTGATCCGGCTGACGGTGTCCTTGGACACCGACGCGCCGTAGATCTCAGCGAAGTGCGCACTGATCTCACCGGTGGTCAACCCGCGGGCGTACAGCGACAGCACGATGGCGTCGACATCGGTCAGGCGACGCTGGCGCTTCTTGACGATGACCGGCTCGAAGCTGGCGTCCCGGTCCCGCGGGACCTCGACCTGGACTGGTCCGGCGTTGTCGGTCAGCACCGTCTTGGTCCGGGTCCCGTTCCGGGAGTTGCCCCCGTTGCGGCCTTCGACGGCGTGCTTGTCGTAGCCCACGTGTTCGGTCATCTCCTCCTCGAGCGCGGCCTCGATGACCTGTTTGGTGATCGCCTTGAGCAGCCCGTCCGGGCCGGTCAGCTCGTCACCTCTGGCGCGAGCGGCCTTGACCAGCTCGCGCACCGCCGCGCGCTCCACCTCAGCAGGTGTGAGCGACTTCTTCGCTGCTCTCTCAAGCGGGCTCACGCCCACCAGTGTGTCGGTCATCATCCGACCCTTCCCGCTGAACCAGTCAGCGCGTTGGGCCAGTTACACCGTTACTCGGACAGTCTC
>NZ_JBFRFZ010000035.1:0-3613 GCF_052115065.1 Terrabacter sp. 2TAF16 | reverse complement strand
AACAAATGAGACCACGACGAGAAACGCCAGTCCGAACCCTGAGGCTCGAACCGGCGTTTCTGCAGGTGACTGGCGGTGGCGGTGGGATTTGAACCCACGGTGGAGTTACCCCCACACACGCTTTCGAGCTCTGGGACCCACCGTTCGCCTGGGTTCCCGAGGGTGATCGCGTGCTCAGGGGTTCCCGGGATGGACTGTCCCGACGCACGCCGGACAAGCGCGAACGAGACCGCGAATGAGACCACGGCTTGGAGCATCGGAGCCCCCGCTGCGTCGAGGGAGCGACGGGAGCAAGCGTCCGCAGTTGGCTCCCCTCTGTGTCAAGACGCGGCGGGGAGCGCGGTTCTAGGGTGGGTGGTGGCGGGTCCGGGAAGTGGCTTGTCCGAAGAGCTGGTGTGGGGTTGTGAGTCGGCCGCGCTGGAGTCAGAGTCGTCACCCCGGTGCCCTCCCGGGCCCGTCGCCATCTGCCGTGCCGCGTCGGCAAGCATCGTGCGGAACACGATGTCGGACAGCCTGCGCTTGAGCAGCCGCATCGCTTCATTGGACGTCTTGCCGCGGGCTTTGGTGCGGTCGAAGAAAGCCCGCCCTTCGGTGGGGTTGCGCAGCTGCACGGTGGCCATGATGTGCAGCACCCGGTTGATCTGACGGTTGCCGCCCCGGGACAGCCGGTGGCGGACGTGGTCCCCGGACGAGGCGTCGATCGGGGCGGTGCCGGTCCAGGAGGCGAAGTGGTTGTTGTCCGGGAAGCGGGTGATGTCCCCGACCTCCACGAGCAGACGCGCCGCGCCTGAGGGGCCGATGCCGTGCAGCCCGGTCAACGTCGTACCGGTCGCCGAGAGCAGCTGCGACAGCTCCTTGTTCGCCGCCTTCTTCCGCGCATAGATCCGTTCGAGGTCGCTGACCAGTTCGGCCGCGACCCGGCGCCGGGCCTTGCCCGCGACGTCCCGCGGACGCACCGTCGCCAGCAGCTTCTTCGCCTGCGCCGCGGACAGGTCCTTCTTCGCCCCGCCCGGAATCAGTTCCAGCAGAAGGTGATGCAGCTGAGAGGTCATCCGGGTGTGGTCCTCGCCCAAGGCGCGACGACGGTCGGCCAGCACCCGCAGCACCGCCAGCTGCTCGTCGTCGACGACCGGCCGCAGCCCGGCCAACCGGACCCCGACCAGCGCGATGGAGTGCGCGTCCGTGGCGTCGGTCTTGCGGCCCTGACCGGTGGCGAACATCCGCACCCGCGCGGACAGCCGTGGCGGCACGTCGATGACCTGCTCCCCGTCGGCGAGCAGCCGCAACGCGACGTGGCGCCCGATGCCGTTGCAGCCCTCGACCGCCCACACCCGCTTGGGCCAGGCCCGCGCCACCTCGAGCATGGCGTCGTAGCCGGCCGGGTCGGTGTCGAAGCGGCCACCGGCTGCGATCGACTCATCGGGCCGCATCACCTCGATCGTGACCGAGCGTTTGTGCGGGTCCATCCCGATCACCACGCGATCCGCTGGTTGCTCCATCATCGTGCTCTCCTTCGCTCGAATCGGACTGGTCGTCGAGCTGGGAGGGCAACGCTGCTTTGAGCTTGGGCACACCCCTCTTGAGCCTCTCCCGGCCCTGGCGACGTCCGGGCTGCGCAGGCCAGATGAGAGCCACACCAGTGCGGTGAGCAGCCGAATTGAGAGCGACAGCCCGGACGCCTGGACCGAGCCTTGCCAGGCACCGATCCTTCGTCAATGAAACAAGCAGCCGAATAGCGGATGTTTACGCGGAGCACTTGGAGAGGGCCCGGGAAGCCTCCGGCGCCGGCGCCCTCCAAAGAAATGTTGCTTAAAGACTTGCGCCCTCGAGGAAGCGCACATCTTGTACCTCGAGCGAGCAACGAGCCGGAACCCATGCCGCCTCTCGGCTGGGCGTGTTCAGCAAGGAGCTGGCACGCGCCTCCGGGATCCAGGTTAAGCTGTGAGGCGATCATCGCGCGGTCAGGGCAATAAGCACGTTGGAGACGTCCAGCCCGACGCTGTGAGCCACAGTGACGCTGAGGATGACGCTGGCGGCCGCACGGATCGGTCGTGGCAACTGACGCCAAATGGCGTTCCATGCCGTGGCCTCCACCAGCACCCGCTTCGTGAATGCCGCTGGCTCTGGCCAACCAGCGGCTGGAGGCTTGCGATTCGTCATGCCCTCCACGATGGACACGTGGAGAGCAGGGCGCACAACTCGGATTCACGACTTCCCCCGCGAGGGTCTTCTTGTATACCGTCCTGTCGTGACTGCTGATCAGGGCCACGTTGCGTGCTAATGCGGCGTTGACCTGCAGAAACGGCAGGCTGAGGTGATCCCGTCCTCTAGGGACTGCTGACGCTCTGGTTGACACCTGACCTGTGGCGACAGAGGCCGCCGCTGGAAGGATGTACACCATGCCTGCAGCCCACCCCAAGGAGTTCCGCGACGACGTGATCGCCGTCGCCCGGCGCGGCGAGGCCCCGCTCGGCCAGGTCGCCAAGGACTTCGGGATCTCCGAGTCCTGCCTGCGTAACTGGCTCAAGAACGCCGACGTCGAGGACGGGATCCGACCCGGCACGACACGCCAGGAGTCCGACGAGCTTCGCGAGCTGAAGAAGCGAAACCGGTTGCTGGAACAGGAGAACGAGGTCCTGCGCCGAGCCGCCGCCTACCTGTCCCAGGCGAACCTGAAACTGGGCCAGTCCCCAAAATGAGCTACCCGCTGGTCCGTGACCTTGCTGCTGACGGGATCCCCGTCGCAGTGACCTGCCGGGTTCTGGGCTTCTCCCGCCAGGCGTTCTACGCGTGGTGCGTCGCGCCGGTCAGCGAGCACGACCTCGTCGACGCCTACGCCACCAACGCCGCCGTCGAGGTCCACGCCGACGACCCGGGCTTCGGCTACCGGTTCATCGCCGACGAAGTCATCGACGCCGGCCACGACGTGTCCGAGCGGCGGGTGTGGCGGCTGTGCTCGCAGGCCGGGATCGTGTCCCTACACGCCCGTAAACGCGGCAAGTCCCGTCGGCCCGGACCGCCGGTGCACGATGACCGCGTCGAACGCGACTTCACCTCAGAGCATCCGAACCGGCTGTGGCTGACCGACATCACCGAGCATCCGACCCGCGAGGGCAAGCTGTACCTGTGCGCCGTCAAGGACGCGTGGTCGCGTCGGATCGTCGGGTACTCGATCGATGACCGGATGACCTCTCACCTGGCCGTCGACGCCCTCCAGATGGCCGTCACGCGCCGCGGTGGCCCCGACGTCACCGCCGGCTGCGTGGTCCACAGCGACCGAGGGTCGCAGTTCCGATCCCGACGCTACGTCCACGAGCTCGAACGGCACGAGCTGCTCGGGTCGATGGGACGGGTCGCCTCCAGCGCCGACAACGCCGCCATGGAGAGCTTCTTCGCCCTGCTCCAGAAGAACGTCCTGGACACCCGCCGCTGGGACACCCGCCAACAGCTGCGCCTGGCCATCGTCACCTGGATCGAAAGGACCTACCACCGCCGACGCCGACAACGACCCCTCGGCAAACTAACGCCCATCGAGTTTGAGACCATCTACGCAGCCGCACACGCGGCCTGAAACCCCACACCACGCCTGTCAACCAGAGCGTCAGCAGTCCCG
>NZ_JBFRFZ010000034.1:0-2719 GCF_052115065.1 Terrabacter sp. 2TAF16 | reverse complement strand
TCACCTGGATCGAAAGGACCTACCACCGCCGACGCCGACAACGACCCCTCGGCAAACTAACGCCCATCGAGTTTGAGACCATCTACGCAGCCGCACACGCGGCCTGAAACCCCACACCACGCCTGTCAACCAGAGCGTCAGCAGTCCCGGTTGATCGGACGGAGTACTCAAAGCGAGCGGAGGCGCGATCGCTCGTCAAGCGGCATCAACGTATCGTTGCGCTGCGCGACAGAAGAGATCAGATTCAGCGAGCTCAGGGTGCGATGTCACGGCTTCAGCAGCGCACCTACATCAGCAGCGTGCTAGTACGCCACGACTTCTTGAGGTCAGCAGTGGGGCACGATGGGAAGCCTCCGCTAGCGAGGTTGATCCGGACCGGCGGAGAGGCACTGCGTCTGTACCTCCATGGCTTGTTCATAGCCCAGGCCCTGGGGACACCCGGCACCCGAGCACCCGCGATCACCTCGCTCGTGGGCAGCCGTAGTAACTCGGCTTTGATATGGCCAGCCCTGCTGGCCCTCCCCGCGAACACGGAGCGCAACCATCGGCTGCGCGTCCAGAGGACACTCCGGCGCCTCAACGAGTGTGGGTTGGCCGCCATACCTCGTACCGCGCGCGGAGACCTGGATTACGGCGGTTTCCTACTGCTTGAGGAGAGTGGCGGCGGCGCGCGTTACGTCCTGCCGGGCGGCCGCTACTCGGACCTCGCGACACGGACGGCCCCTCCTGGGACCTTCGCCGTTCCAGTCACTTTCTTTACGCGCGGATGGAGTCTGGTGTTGTCAGACACCGAACTCACCATGCTTCTCTTCCTCTACCACCTTAAGTCGCTATACGGACGTACGGCTCGCTACGTCTTCATGGCACGCCAGGAGCGACTTACGAGATACGGCATCTCTGATGAGGTCTACCTCGGGCATCGGGGCCTCGAGGAGTTCGGGCTTGTGACACTCGGAGACGTCGTGCTTCACCGGCGGCGGGGACGTATCAAGACCGACGACTACGCGTACCTCCCTCCGTACCGCTTCGACATCGATCCGCAGCGTCTGGATCGCATGGCACTAACCGTCGTGTCCAAGGCGCTCGGCCGAAACCTGGCCGCTCCTCACCTTCGAATCAGCGAGGGAGGGGGAAGGATTTGGCTCCCTGGAACCTTCGCCGATCCACCGGCGGAAGCATTGCTACAGGAGCTCAACTACGTCGATCTCTCTCGACCCGAGAGTCCTGTGATCCGAGAGGCTCAGGAGCCCGATGAATCTTCTGATCCGCCGCCCGAATCGTGGAAGCCGGACGTCGCGGAAGCCTTCGAGCGGGATCCGTCATTCGGCGCTTGGTACTTCGATGACCCTGAGTTCCTCCGAGTCGGCCAAAGCGAAGCGGAAAGCAGTCATGCGAAGGACAAAGCCGCGAGACGGAGAGGCTCTTGAAACGTCCGCAGCTGCCGCGATCAGACAGCACACCCACCGCGGCATGAGTTAAGTGATTAGAGTCTCGCACCCATCAGAGCAGGCCACTTGGCTGAATCGAATCCAGCAAGTCCAGGACACGCCGCACCTGCGCAACAAGGCTTGACTTTACAGCGTCGATCTCGGCGCCCGGGGGCACAACCAGCGGAGCGATGACATCCCCGCGGTCGTGTCTCGCCACCAATCCCGGAACGGATCGAAGTTGTGCAGCGATGAGATCCACAGGCTGCCCAGGCCGAGCCTTCGCCTGGATCCAGACAGGGGACTCCCCGTAAGTGCCCCACCAAGAGAGCCACATACCGATCCAGACGGTGCGTCCCCCAGGACTGGTGACGTACCGACCTGCTCCCGCGTCGCCCGATCCCGACGTTGCCTTCGCCGCAGATATCCCAGAGGCTGCGCCCAACAGGGCATCCACCAAGGCGCTGAGTTGTCGGCCGGTTCGTGCGGGGAGATCGCCCGGCAACAGTGGCGTCCATCCGACCCGGCTTCGCCACTCAACGAGTCCTTGGATTTGAGCGACGTCGTGAAGGTTCTCCTCCTCGTTGGCGACCCCCATCGCCTCCCTCATGACGGCGAGCACGTACTGCCAAGAGGTTGCCGCGAGAACATTGCCTGATGCTAAAACGAACGTTTGGACGTTCTCGTCCGGTCGATAGTGCGGGGCCGCATCACCGGGATATCGGCCTGGGCCCTCCAGCAACTCCGGCCAGATGGCGGCGACGCGCTCGTCCGGCACC
This sequence comes from Terrabacter sp. 2TAF16, assembly GCF_052115065.1. Classification (NCBI taxonomy): domain Bacteria; kingdom Bacillati; phylum Actinomycetota; class Actinomycetes; order Micrococcales; family Intrasporangiaceae; genus Terrabacter; species Terrabacter sp. 2TAF16. Next base: position 513 of record NZ_JBFRFZ010000034.1, on the reverse strand, counting down.
AGGAACAACACGACGCCTGCATGGCCGGCGGCGATCCGGGCCTCGTACGACTGACCCCGTTGAATCGGTGTCAGTTCGGCGTCGAACTTCGCCTCTAGGATTAGCCGCGGCCCGAGTGTGTCGGAACCGACCAAGTCAGGACGACCGTCTGCTCCAACGTCAACCACTTGCTCGGCGAAGCTCAGCGGCTGCGAGGCAGACTCGGTCGAAATCCGGTCGAAGACGGACGTCAAACCCTTGCGAGCAGCCAAAGAGCGACCCAAGAGGTGAGTCAGAGCCGCCGTGGCGACGGGCTCAGGAGGAAGTTGGCGTGTGGCAACGATGTCGGCAAGGAGACTTTGCATGCTCTATCCTCTCCGAATGCGTGTCGACGACGCTTGAAAACGAGGCCATAGCGACGGTCGAAAACGAGGCCACCCAGACAGATTGGATGGGTGATCTCAGTGGAGGATTGGGCTCTGATCCGGCGACTGGTTGCGGATGGTGTTCCGCAGCGTCAGGTCGCACGGGACT
>NZ_JBFRFZ010000033.1:0-3323 GCF_052115065.1 Terrabacter sp. 2TAF16 | reverse complement strand
ATACGCCCACTGCTACACCTCAGAGGACGAGCGACGGGCGGCCCTGCCAGCATGGCTCCACGAGTACAACCACCACCGACCCCACACCGCCTGCGGGAACAAGCCACCCATCACCCGCTTAACCAACCTGTCGGGTCAGTACATCTAGCGCTGAGGAGAGACCCAGTGGCGGCGCGTTGACAGGCCTTAGATCGGCGCGTCCGACTAACCTCGCAACCTCAGCCCCGCATGACGGACGCGTGGTCGTCTTGGACCGTGCCCCCGGCAAACGGCTCGGGGTGTACCACCTCGGCGGCGCCGTCACCTCCGCGCTGACCGTCAGCGGCAACCTCCTGTTCGCCCTGACCGACGACGGAACCCTGCACGCGCTTGCCGCGAGATGATGGTCCGCCCGCGCTGATTTCACCCTGCTCTCGAACCGAGGTCGATCGTGGTTTCGTACCGGCCTATCCGAACAACCAGCCCGAGCGCGGCCCTCAAGAAGCGCGCCGGACGCGCTTCCACAGCTCCGCGAACGCCTTGGCAGAATCCGAGGTCGGGGCGTAGACGCCTATGGGCGCGCGGTGCTCGCCCATGCGCTCCACGACGACGCTCGCGCCGACGTAGCCGTCGCAGATCTCCTTGTGCGCCGCAGGAAGCTGCTCGAGCGCCTCCACATGGGCGCGCTTTCGTCGGTCCACCTGTGAGAGGAATGCAACGAGCTTGACGTGGCCGCCGGCATCCTTGATCACACCGCGCACCTGCTCCAGCGAGCGCAGCCCCAGCGCCGACGGGATGAGCGGCAGAACGACGACGTCCGCTGCGCGCAGCGCGTTCTCGGCGACCAGCGACGCACCCGGCGGGGTGTCGAGGATGATGACGTCGTAGTGCCTACGGAGGGGCCTTAATGCCTCCGTCACGCGGGACGACGACTTCTTCGCCGCGTCGAGGGCAATGTCGAGGTCGCGGTAGCTCTCATCGGCGGGGAGCACGTCGATCCGGTCGAGTTTCGATTCGCGCACCGCCTTGTTCGCGGGCTTCCTGCCCCGCACGAGCGCCTCGGCGCCTCCTCGCAGATGCGGCTTCACCTGCAGCAGCCAGGTCGCCGCGGCCTGCGGGTCAAGATCCCACAGGAGAACGTCTCGCCGTTCGGATGCCGCCTGCCAGGCGAGGTTGACAGCGGTCGTCGTCTTTCCGACCCCACCCTTGGTGCTGTATATCGCGATCACCGTTGCCGCCACGGGGCCCATCCTGTCACGGCCTTCGTGGGAGTTTCTCGACGAGCTTCGCCGTAGAAGAGTGGCACGAGACCCGTCGTGGGGGATGTCGCGCGCGGCGCTCAATTCGGTGGGTGCGTAGTTTCCCGGACTGCCCAAGTGGCGTGCGTCCTTTCACCGCCAGTCGCTCTACGTGAATGGCCGCGATCTACGATCCAGAAGTGGTGATCTCAGTCGGGGTGCAGGCTGTGAGCGGACGAAGGTTCGCCGCGGTGCGATGCACGGTCTCACCCGGCGAAGTTGGCTCCGCGTGGGGTCCTGCGGTAGGCAAGGTCTGGGACTTTCTGCGCGGTCGGCCGGAGCTTTGAGCGGATGACGCGATCGACACCTGGGTGACAGCGCAGGCCAGGGGCTCTGCCGGGCACTCATGGGAGATCTACGGAGATCCGACGCCGAACCCGGCCGACACCGTGATGACGGGCCTGCATCTCCTCAGCTGATTGAGGAAGCGGCCCGACCGACATGGCGACCGACCCGCCGGTGCACCTTCATGCGGCCCTAGCGGCAGAACGCGCGCATGTGTCCTGAGGTAGCCCTTTCGCCGCCTGCGGGATGCCGGGCGTGCCTGCGCGGACGCACACCCAGGCCGGTCCATGCTGCCAGCGCGCGCCAGGTCACCGACCACACTCACGGCCACATCCGCCCTGTCGGAATGGCTGGCAACTCGTGCAGCGGACGACGAGGGACGTCTGTAGGTTGGGCCGACATCGTGCAGAACCGTGAGGAGGCCACGATGAATGTCAGCGGCGCCCACCAGGTAAGGACCGTGCCCCCGCCGGCCAGGTCCCGCGTGCTGGCGACGTTGGCTGCACTGGTGATCGCTGCGACGTGGTGGTTGGCACTGCAGCCGGGAGCAGCCGATGCGCAGACCAGCTTCGTCTCATGGATCAACGACCCACCCCCACCCCTCGGGACCGTGCTGGCGGTCACCAACCCGCTGTTCCGCCCCGTGCCCCTGGCCGTGGTCGGGCTCACCCTCGGCGGCTGGGTCATGGCCACCACCCGAGGCGCTCGATGGGAGGTGCTGCGGGCGATCGTTATCAGCGTCGCGATCTCCGAGGTGATCACCCAGACGCTCAAGCGCTTGGCCCACCAATCCCGACCGACCGCGTCGATCGTCGGGCTGGACGTGCACGGTTACCCCAAGGACCCCTACGGCGACGCCTACCCCTCCGCCCACACGAGTGTCGCCGTCGGCCTCGTCGCGGCGCTGTGGCCCTGGCTGACCTGGCCGCAACGGATTGTCGGCGTGATCCTCGCTGGCCTGGTGGCGCTGAACCGGCTCTACATTGGCGCGCACTGGCCCGTCGACGTGATCGGGGGCGCCGCGATCGGGCTGCTCTCCGGATGCGGATGCTGGTTCGTGGCCTCGAGATGGCCCATCGCGGTGGCCGCCTGACAGCGCTCGTCATCCGAGCAGGTTCACGGACGGATGAAGTCTCCTTTTGGCGCCCGCGAGACTCCCAAGCTTCGACCATCTCACCCAATGCACGGCAGGAAGCAACGCATGAGGTCTGCCCCATCTGGTGCGCGCAGGAACGGCGGGGTGCCACCCGATCGGTTGAATGCGAGCCCGTCGACATGCGTCACCTCGTCGCGGAGCGGCCATGCCCTTCCGCCGCATGACGGACGACGGCATCCCGCCCACTCTCCCGGGAGGGAAGGAAAACACCGACCCGTCTCACCCGACCCTGACGTACAAAGCGCCGGGACAGACACTGAAGGTGGTCCAGCGCGGCGACCCGAGCCTGCCGACCGCGTCACCGAGTCTGATGGATGTGCCTGATCGGCCGGTCCGCGGCAGCCGATGGGGGTAGCCTCCGAGATGGCCGGGCGCCATGGATCGGTGCCGATGAACTGCTCTCGACCGGCCGAGATGACCGTGCCCGTGGCGGGAAGGGGGTCAACAAAGCGTTCTGGTGTCGACGACGCTTGAAAACGAGGCCATAGCGACGGTCGAAAACGAGGCCACCCAGACAGATTGGATGGGTGATCTCAGTGGAGGATTGGGCTCTGATCCGGCGACTGGTTGCGGATGGTGTTCCGCAGCGTCAGGTCGCACGGGAC
>NZ_JBFRFZ010000032.1:0-5833 GCF_052115065.1 Terrabacter sp. 2TAF16 | reverse complement strand
CGTCCGTGACTGTACGGCCGGGACGGCCGGACAGTGGGCGCCCGGGGCAGCCAGCGAAACGGGATGGGCCCTCGTGGGGAGCGTCATGCCCGGTCAGGGTCGGGCGGACGGGCCCGAGCGTGTCCGGGGCATCACGCGATCCGCGGCATGGTCGGGCGATCGCCTCACGCTGATGGTGATCGTCAACTATGACCGGAAGATGACAAACACCAGCCCGGTTGGGACATTCCGCGCCGGCAGCCGTTGTCGTTCCTTACCGTCGGACTAGACAGCCACCACAGGCGAATCGTTCGATCGGGAGGGACAGCCATGAAGGTCCTCCAAGGCACGACCTCCCACCCTGGACCTGGTCGTCGTCCTGCAGCGGTGCGCGTGGCCGCTACAAGGCTGTCCGCTGTGGCCCTGCTGACAGTCGCACTGTTGGGACTGGGCATGGTGAGGAGTGGTGGCGCCGCAGCAGGGCCCGCGTTGGTGCCCGCTCACAACAAGAACTCGCTGATCGACCTGGCAGTCTCTTCGATCCCGGACGGGGTGAGGGTGCAGGCCGAAGTCCGGTATGACGATGGCGACCCGGTCGTCGACGAGGACGTGCTCGGCGTCCTTCGGGACGGCTCCTCGGGAGCGACCTCCCAGCTCAAGTTCGGGTCGGGCGGGACCGCGGGACAGTACGTCACCGACGTTCCGCTGGAGGCGGGGGAGTGGGACCTCGAGGTCGACGCCGTGACGTACACGCGCGGGGTGCGCACCGTCCACTTCACTTTGAGCAACTCCGGCGAGGTGTCGAAGATGACCGTCGTCGCGGCGCTGCCCAACAACATCGAGCGGCCCACCACGGCCAGGAGCCGCATCGGGATGATCCTGGTGTGGACCGTTGTCGTGGCTTTCGGGGTGCTCATCGCCTTCGTCGTGGTCGAGCTCCGGCGGCGCTCAAAGACGGCCGATGTCTGAGCCGGCCCCGTCGCAAGGTGGCGTCTTCGAGGCGTTCGCAACTTTCTCTCGAACCATCCGTCTACGTTCTTGGTGTCGTGCGCCCGCGCGACCCAGCCCACGCTCAGGAAAGGTCAACATGCCGATCAACCGTCCGTCGAGTGCCTCGTTGGCCGCCATCACATCTCTGGCGGTCGCCTTCGCGCTCGGCTCGTGCTCCACGGCCTCCCCATCGGCTGGGGCGGCGACAACGGCCCCGAGCTCGACGAACGCCGCCAGCTCAACCATGGCAGGCGCCACGACAAGCATGACGAGCACGACGGCGTCGGGTCGGACGGTGGATGTCACGGTCACGGGCAGCACGATCACGCCGGCGCCGGCCACGATCCCTCTGAAGGTGGGCGAAACGATCAACGTCACGGTGACCAGCGACCACGACGACGAGGTTCACGCGCACGGGTTCGAGGTCGAGAAGGAGATCAAGGCCGGCGTCCCCGTCACCCTGCAGCTGACGGGCGACGTTCCCGGCGTGTACGAGGTCGAGATGCATCACCCGGCCCTGACGCTGCTTCAGATCGCGGTCAGCTGACGCCGTGACGGGTCTGGCCCTTTCGTCTCATCCACTGCTGACGGGCGCGCCGTCGCTCATCCCAGCCCACGGGGTGGGCAGCCGCAAGGACCTGCCGCTCCCGTTCACGTACCTGCTCGTCGGCGCCGCGGTCGTGCTGGTCCTCTCGTTCATCGCCTTGGTCGTGTTCTGGCGTGAGCCTCACGTGCGGGACCACCACGGCGTGCTCCTGCCTCGTCTCGTGGCAGCCTTCCTCGACTCGAGGGTCGTCCGGGCGGCCGCCGCCGCAGTGTCGCTGCTGCTGTTCGCAGTGACGGTGGTGGCGTTGGCCTTCGGCGCGGACGATGCCACCAACCCGGCCCCGTACCTGGTCTTCGTCTGGCTGTGGGTCGGGGTCCTGGCCCTGTCGCTCCTGTTCGGGCCGGTGTGGGTCGTGCTGAACCCGATCCGCTGGATCCACCTGGGCGTATGCCGTCTGGCCCGGGTGGACCCGGACACCGCCATCCTGCGCTACCGCCTGGGCTACTGGCCCGCGGCGCTCGGGCTGTTCGCGTTCACCTGGCTCGAGCTCGTCGCCCCGGACCGCACCTCGCAGGCCGTGCTCGGCTCGGCCGTCGTGCTCTTCGTGGTCATGGATCTGCTCGGGGCGTTCCTGTTCGGGCGGACCTGGTTCCGGTGGGCCGACCCGTTCGAGGTGCTGTCGCGGCTCTACGGGGCGCTGAGCCTGCTGGGACACCGACCCGACCGGCGCTGGGTGCTGCGCAGCCCGCTGGCCGGTCTCGAGCAGGTCCCGGTCCGACCCGGCCTGCTGGGCGCCGTCGCCGTGCTGCTCGGCAGCACCGCCTACGACGGGTTCTCCGCCAACCCGGCCTGGTTCAGCTTCTCCCAGGCATCGCCGGTTCCGGTGCTGACCCAGACCGCCGGCCTGGTCGCCATGATCGCGTTCGTGATCGCCACCGTCTCGCTCGCGGGTTGGGCCGGTGCGGTGCTGTCGGGCACCGACGCACGAGGCATGGCGACCGTGTTCGCCCCGTCGCTGGTGCCGATCGCCGCCGGGTATGCCGTCGCGCATTACTGGTCCCTCGGCGTCTACGCCGGGCAGTAYACCCTCACGCTGCTCACCGACCCGCTCGGCACGGGCGGCGACTACCTCGGCACCCGACACCTGACGCCCGGAACTGCGCTCATCGCGCCCACCCTGGTGGCCACGATCCAGGCTGCCGTGATCGTGCTGGGCCACGTCGTGGGCATCGTGCACGCTCACGAGCGAGCGGTCTCGCGCTTCGACCGTCGCGGTGCGCTGCTCGGGCAGCTCCCCATGCTCGCCCTGATGGTTGTCTACACGTGCGGAGGGCTACTGCTCTTGTTCTCCAGCTGACGTGCCGTTTCCCAACAGGGTCACCGCCCAGGGCGGCTTGTGGCGACTAGAGCGCCTACCGCTCATCGGCACGACCGATCGCCGGCATGGACGGACGTCCCGTCCTCCGAGCGGCTGATGTTGGGACGAGCGTAGCCGTCCTCAGCCCGGCAGTTTTGGATGTTCGGCCGTGCTTCAACTCCGGACATCTGGCTGTCGTCCTGAGAGCCTGATTTGCCTCTCGATCGTCGTCGATAGTCGACCTGATGCAGCCCTGCCGGGTACCCCGCTGTTCGTGGTGCGCCTCAGGGAACCAGCGGTCCTCTTCCGGGGGCCGGGGTCAGGCCATTCCGAGCAGGAGGTGGCGGCAGCAACCTCTGGCTGGGCGTCCGGTCGCCTAACCTGACAAGGTGGCGCGCACGGCTGCGAACAGAGCGGTCCCGGACGGGGACACGTGGGTGCGGTCCGCGCTCGCGCAGCTCGGCCGGGTCTCCGGGGTGCACCGGGTGGGGCTGGCACTGGCGGAAGGCGGGGGTAGACGGCTGCTGTTCAGCGCCAGCGATCGCGACAACGATCTCGCTCTCGACTGGTGCGAGGTCGATGCCTACGAGGACGTACCTCTGAACCATTCGGTGCGCACCGGGGAGCCGGTGGTGGGTTCGCTGAACGACCTGGCCAGTCTCTATCCCGCGTTCATCGCCCGCCAGCCGACGACCACGTGCGCACTGGCTTGCGTCCCGATCACCATGGCCGACCAGGTGCACGGCGGGTACGCGCTGTTCTACGACACGCTTCAGCGGTTCGACCACCGACAGTTGGCGAACCTCAAGGAGATCGGGGAGCGGCTGGGTGCGGGGCTGCGCCGTGTCCAGCGCGCCACCACCTACGCCAGCCGGTCCCTGGCGGACGAGCCGGTGCCGGACGCCGCCCTGGCCGCCACGTACTCCGTCGCGGCTGACCCAAGGGCAGTGGCGCCCGCGCGCCACTTTGCGAGGAGCGTCCTCGCGACCTGGGGCATCGACCAAGACACCATTGACACCGCGATCTTGTGCCTGAGCGAGCTCGTCACCAATGCCGTGATCCACACCGAAGCCGGCTGCCAGCTGAGGGTCGTTCTCGACCGAGGCGTGCTGACCGCGACGGTCCGCGACGGCGGTTCGAGGCTCGTAGTCGACCTCAGCCGTGTCCCGTTGGAACCGCTCGCGGTTCACGGCCGAGGGCTGCAGATCGTCAGCGCCCTGTCGAGCAGGTGGGGCTCGGAGCTCGACGCAGTTGGCATGACGGTGTGGTTCGTCCTCGAACCAGCGTGAGAACCCGAGCCGTGGAAGCCGTAGAGGCTGCAGCTCGGCGACGCGCCCTTTTCTACGTCCTGGAAGTGCTTACACCTGCATTTCCCGGGCTGCCCGGTGGGCCCGCAGGCGGCCACTCGCCGCTTGCTGCACGTCAGTAGTCCAGCCCGGCGAGGGGCACCAGCAGCGGGGCCAGGCTCGCCTGTCTCGCGGCTTCGCGGGAGCACCGGGGTGACCTCGGCGTTGAACCGGTCCACGCCCTCGGCGATCCCCAGCAGCATCATGTGCAGCGAGGTGACCAGGGCGGCCCACTTCAGCAACACGCCTGCTCCGAGTGCCTCCCGCATCAGGACCACCTGGCGGAACCCGGCCCGGTGGCCCTGCCACGTGCCGCACCCCACCATCCGCACGCCGGCCGCGGCCAGCTGCCGGCAGGTCGTCAGGATCTGCTCGTCGGCCAGGCCAGCAGTGTCCAGATGGACCCGTAACCGGAACCCGTGGTTGTCCTGCATCTTCAGCAGGCGCTCGACCAGACCCAAGAACGATGGCTCCGCGCCTGCGGCCAGCCGGGCCGCCGAGGCAATCACGCCCAACTCGGTGGCGCCCGAGTCGGCGAGGATCTGGGCTTCCTCGACGTAGGCGGCCTCGTTGACCGGCGCGCTGCGTGGATCGGAGAAACCGATCGCGGTGACCACGGGCACGCCGGTCCCGGCCAGGTGAGCGGCCGCGACGCCGACGTGCTCCGTCCGGCAGGTGACGGCCGCGAGGTGGTGATCCACCGCGAGCTGACAGCCGGCTTTCAGCTCGGGGATACCGATGCCGGGTAGGTGCAGCCGGTGGTCCAACCTGCCCGCCACCTGCGCGAGGGTCAGTTGCTGCCGCCCGCGGTCGTCCAACGACGCCCACGGAAGCGTTTCGTCATCAGTCATCTTGTCCGCCCTGTCCAGCCAAGAAGGTGCCATCTGACACGGCCGCGAAGCCGCCGCGCCCAGTTTTACCGAAGCACCACATTTCGGGGCAAGCCATACCCAACCCCACGCAGTTCAAGCAGTCGGCAGGCGCCCCGTGGACGCTTCTCTGCCGAGGCGACGTCACAGGCTGACCGCCCCGTAACGCGTCGGGAATCCGCGTCGTTACCCGCACGAGTCGCGCACCGCGCCATGGCGTCTCACCCCGCGCGGCAGCCGGGACTCCCGCCTGTCAGGCATCGCTCCGCTGAGCCGACAGGCCGGCGCTGCCGACGCGACTCCCCCCAGGCGTCGGCAGCGCCCCTCCGCCGGCGTTCCAACGGGCCTCGGACCAACGCGTCGAAATCGCCAACGCACGACCATCGGCAGGGGTGGCACCGTCCGGCTCTCGGCAGGAGGGCAACCGTCCGACTCTCGGCATGTGGGTGAAACTTCGACCGCAGTCTCTCGACGCAGCGGGCGCTCCGATGTCTCAGGCCGTGGTCTCATTTGCAGTCTCATTCGCGCTCGTTCAGCGTGCGTCGGGGCGGTACGTCCCTGGAACCCCTGAGCACGCGGCCACCCAAAAGAACCCCGGCGAACGGTGGGTCCCAGAGCTCGAAAGCGTGTGTGGGGGTAACTCCACCGTGGGTTCAAATCCCACCGCCACCGCCAGTCACCTGCAGAAACGCCGGTTCGAGCCTCAGGGTTCGGACTGGCGTTTCTCGTCGTGGTCTCATTTGTT
>NZ_JBFRFZ010000031.1:0-7736 GCF_052115065.1 Terrabacter sp. 2TAF16 | reverse complement strand
CGTCCGTGACTGTACGGCCGGGACGGCCGGACAGTGGGCGCCCGGGGCAGCCAGCGAAACGGGATGGGCCCTCGTGGGGAGCGTCATGCCCGGTCAGGGTCGGGCGGACGGGCCCGAGCGTGTCCGGGGCATCACGCGATCCGCGGCATAGAAAGGCGTTCTGCGCGGTCGGGTCTGGCGTGGCGAACGTCCTCCTGATGCGCTTGTCGGGCTTGGTGTCCCATCGCATCGAAGGAGGACGTTCATGTCTCACGGTAGTGGTGTCTCGCGCGGCGATCGGAACCGGAACGCTCGGCTTTCCCGGCTCCGGGCCGCGGTCCCGGTCACGAACGCGATCGTGGGGATCGACCTGGCCGACCGCAAGCAGATGCTAGTGGTGACCGACCACGACTCGAGGGTGCTGGCGCGGAGGACGTTCCGGTGCAAGGCGTGGGACCTCGGGACCGCCCTGGACTGGGCCGCCGACCGGGCCCGCGGAAGGGCTTCACGGGGGTGACGGTGGCGTGTGAGCCGACCGGGCACCGGTGGATGGTCCTGGCGCAGCTCGCCGCGCAGCGTGGGATGTCGTTCGTGTGCGTCCAGCCGGCTGCCTCGTCCTGGGCCCGCAAGAGCGAGGACCTGACCACGGACAAGACCGACGACAAGGACGCCGTCCTCATCGCCCGGCTCACCGGGCAGCTGCGCTGCTACCTGCCCGAGCCGGTCGACGAGGAGCACGCGACCTGGACCCGGCTGCGGCACCTCGGCACCCGCCGGGAGGAGCTCCTCGAGAAGCACGTCGCGGCCGTGCAGACGGTCCGTGACCTGCTCGAGTGCGTGTGGCCGGCCGCGCTCGAGAGCGCGAAGCACCCGTTCCGCTCGGCCACCTGGGTCGCTGCCCTGACCGTCGTCGTTCGCCGTGACGGCGGGGACCTGGACCGCACCCGTCGGCTCGGGTTGGCCCGTTTCGAGCGGGCTGTCCGCGCGGAGGTGACCCGTCGGGGTGGGGTCCGGCCGTGCCTGCGGATCGTGCGACGCGTCTTCGCCGCCCTCGATGACCGTGCAGGGGTGGTCGCGCACCGGGCGGCGGTGTTCGAGCGGCTCGAGTGGACCCTGACCGACTGGGACGAGACCCGCGCCAAGCTGGCCGACGTCGAGACGCGGATGGTGTCCGTCCTGGACGAGCTCGGCCTCACGACGCTGGTGACCAGCATCGACGGGCTGTCACCGGTCGGCGCCGCCGCGATCCTCGCGCAGACCGGGGACCTGAGAAGGTTCGCCTCCGCCCGGGCTGTGGTCAAAACGCCGGCCTCGCACCGCGGGAAGGCAAGTCCGGCACGTTCACCGGCCGCGCCAGGCTCACCGGCGCCGGACGGCCGCAGCTGCGGGTCGCGGCGTGGCGGGCGGTGTGGGGGTGCCTGCAGACGAACCGGGTGTACGCGGCCCGCTACCGCCACCTCACCACTCGCGAGCAGAACCGGTTGACCCCGACCCAGGCCCAGGCCGCGGTCGCCGCAGCGATCCTGCGCCAGCTGTACGCCGTCGTCACCCAACAACGCTCGTGGGACCCCGTCATCGCCGCCCACGGCACCACCACGTGGAAGGAGGCCGCGAGCACCGTTGCTGCGTAACGAGATCCAGTACCAAGCCACCAGCACGAGGCGCTGACACCCAAGAGCTGGGGCGGGGTGAGCCTTCTGCGGCATCGAGAACCCCTGGGGTATCTCGCCGACCATCGCAGGCCGCCCCGTCCCGTCGCCGACACAACCCGATCACACGCTGCCGAGCACGACCTCGATTAGCTATGCAGGGGCCGACGACGAGACACCGGCACCCGCCCAGCCCTTGACGCTAAACGCCTCACGCTGATGGTCGGACGTCGTCCGACGAGCGGCATGAGCGTGCATCGACTGCGGCAGTTCTCTCAGGAACACTGCGTTCTATATCTGACTTCGGTGGTGCTGCTTGCGATGGCCGCGCCGGCGAGTGACGGACGCGCTTGTCACTGAGTGTCGGACGCACCTCATCGACGTTTGGCAAGAAAGTGTTGATGAGATTCAGCCGCATCTCCGGGTCGGGGCCGGGGTTCTCCGGGCTGTGCGGTCACGCTTTGCGACGCATCCGTGGTGAGCGGACATAACCGTTTGCCACAGCAAGGTGCTTGCGGCAGAGAGGACTGATGTTATGAATCGGATCTGGAAAGTGGTGGTCGTCGCCGCGGTCGTAGCAGTGCCTGCCGTGGGGGCTCCTGCTGCGCAGGCGGCTCCGGCCGGCTCGTTCTGCGCGATGGACGTCGGCACAGGAGCCATATCCTGCTTCAACAGCGGCCCGGAGGTCATCTCGTTCATCAGCGGTGGGCGCGTGCAGGTCCCGGCAGGTACCAAGGTGATCTCGGACCGGCAGCGGGCCAGTATCGCCCAGAGCCCGGCGGCGAACTTCGTCCTGAACATCTCCTGGGCCGACAACAACTACACCGACGCGAGCTACTACTTCTACGCTTCCGGGGACTGCGACACCAACGCCGACGTCGACTGGTCGATCGGCGTCATGCCGTCGGGGTGGAACGACCGGATCAGCTCGTTCAAGTCCTACGGGAACTGCGCGACCAAGCTGTGGGAGAACACCTACTCCGGGTCCTCGTACGGGTTCATCGTCAATAGCTCCTACGTCGGTGACGCGATGAACGATCGAGCTTCCTCGATGCAGTTCAACTAGACCCCGCACGCTCAGGTACGCCTTGGGGTGTCGCTCCCGAGCTGCGACACCCCAAGGTGGACCTACTTGGTGGCGGCGGGCACCTTCAGCTCGGCGCACACCGTTGCGGGGCCGGGGTACACCACTAGCTGGGCCTCCACGACACAGGCTGTGAGCTCCGGCACGTCGGCTGCCCCGGCCTGGCCCGTGGAGGCGCCGTCACTGGTCATGGTTCCTGTTCGCCACATCGCAGCACACGCGTCGATGGCATCCAGCGGTGAGCGCACCCCGGTGTCGGCGTTGGTGGCGGTGGTGGCGCCGTGCTGCTTCCAGATGTCGGGGTCGGTCGTGACGCTGGCAGAGCAGTAGGCCGAGTACGCGTCGTCGGGTCGGGATACCGCGACCCACGCGGCGGCAGTGCCGCCCACCACGACGACGCTGGCGGCGGTGACGCCCACGACGGACCAGGTCCGGCGGTGGTTGCGGAACGGTGCGGTTGCCGTGTTGTCGTGGCCGGCCTCGTTCCGAATCTCGGCCATGAGTGCCTCACGGATCTGGGCGGCGCGGTGTTCGCCCATGCGCGGCCCGTCCGGCCTCTTCGTGCTCACTGTTCTAGTCCTTCCTCTGCGCTGGTGATGCCTGCCTCGAGCAGGGCTGACTTGACGCGCTCTCGGGATCTCATGAGGCGCGAACGGACGGCGGCGTGACTGATGCCAAGGACCTGGGCGGCTTCGGCGTACGTCAACTCACCGATGAAGCAGAGCGAAACGACCTGCCGGTCCATCGGCCGCAGGCCGGCCAGTGCCTGCGCCAGGGCTTGGCCGGTAGCTTCGAACGTCGCAGCGGCCGCAACGGCCTCCGCGTGGTCGGGGCTGGCCTGCGGGGCGGGGATCCTGTTCAGGACCGCCCGATATCGACGAGCGGAGCGTCGGTAGTTCCTGGCCACGTTCGTGGCGGTCATCAAGAGCCACGGTAAGGCAGAGCCGTTGACGACCCGGATCCGGGCCCGCAGGCGCCACGCCTCGAGGAACACGATCGCGGTGAGGTCATCGGCGTCCTCCACGCCGCCGAGCTGGCGGGCGCTGTGCGCAAAGACCCGCTGGCTGTGACGGTCGTAAAGAGCCCCGAACGCGTCCCGGTCGTTCCGGGCGGCTCGGTCCACCAGGACCTCTTCAGCGGTCGTGCCGATCATGCTCTGCATGACCAGTAATGTCCGATGCCGCCGTAACCGTCGCGGTCCGCTCCGGCGGGACCAAATCCCCCGGCGCTCTGACGCGAGGGAGGGCGAATCTGCTCGGACCAGAAACGGTGCGGGTACCCAGTCTGTGCCGTCACCTCAGCCGCCGGAGCCCACGACAGCGGAGGCAACGTTGGGCCCTGCTGTGGGCGAGGCGGTAGGAGTCGGTGCCCGTTTCCATGATGTGTCCGCCGTAGGTGATGCGGTCGACGATGGCTGCACACAGGCGGGGGCTAGCGAGAAGGTCGCGGTCAACCGCTTCGCTGGCAGAGCGAAGGCCAGGTCCATGGCGGCAACGTATCGGCTCTGGGGAATCGACAGGGCCTCACGATGGGGCGTGCCGCCCTCGACGAGCGGCAGAAGCGGATGTTCCCTGACGAGCATCCGCGGTGTTTTACGTGAGGCCGACGACGACTCCGACTAGGGCTACGACGCCGAGAACGATGTAGAGGCGGCCAAGAACGCGGGCCGACGCCCCGGTGTGAAGCCGACGCCATCGAAGCACCGCAGGTCTGACGAGTACTGCTGCCCCGCAGAGAACCGAGAGTCCGTTCCAGCGGTCAACGCCCCCGGCTCGGAACGTTGCTACGGCAATCCACGAGAACGCGAGCAGTAACAGCGGTAGGCCGACGAAGGCAATGACATCTGTTCTCCACGGCCCGCTGCCGGGTTCTTCGAAGGCGAGACGGCGGTGGGGTTCGCCAGCGTGGCGGCCGCCGGGTCGGCGCTCCTTCTTCATGACGGACACGCTAGGGGACTGCACGTGGCCACCCGTTGCCGCAGCGCGCTCTAAAGGTCCGCTACTCGGCACGATCGCTCGGAGCGCGGCAAATCCGTACGTCTGTGCGACAGTGACCCCGTGAGGCGCCGAATCCCGCGCGACGTGGAAGCACGCTACCTGCGCGTCGTCCATCTACGCCTGCCGATGCCCGATGACGACGCTTCAGATGACGACTGGGACGCGTGGGCTGATCTGCAACACGTGCAGGCACTCTTGTCAGGGTGGGCTGGTCGGGTCGGAAGCCGCCACTCTGGACTCAGAGACGATGACTCGGGCTACTTGCGCGAGCTCCACAAGCTGACATCGAGCCCCGGCGTCATTCACCTCGTCGGCGACGAGGCGGCAGCTGATGCGCGTGCGGCGGCCGACGCGCTGTTCAACCTACTAGCCGCCGGGTGAAGAGCCTGGGAATATGCGCGACTTGCGGCATATCCGTGCGTTCCGGCGATCGTGCGGGGACACTGCACTTCGTGAGCAGTCAGGGGGACAGGGCGGCAGCGCTGACGGGCCGCTTGGCGGGGGTAGCGGCTGCGGTCGTTGCCGCGGCTGCGCTGGCTGGGTGCGCGAACACGGACGCGGCGGACCAGCGGGTCATCGACCGGCTGGCCAAGCTGGATGTCATGACCGTGCCTCCAGGCGCTGTCGAGCTGGCACGCACGAGCTCGAGGGGCGGCGGCAACAGTGCTATCCGAAACGCCTCGTCGGTCACCCTCGTGTATGCCACCACGCAGACGCCTGCCGAGGTTGGGAAACGCTTCCACGCACGCTTCGACCCGACGTGGCACTTCAAGGACAACGGGGCCGTGGATCTCGGCGGTTGGCGAGCAAGTGGCGGCCCGGGCCCTGACCCCGACGCCGAGCCGGACACGGTCGCTGACGTGACGGCACGCCGCGTCACGTCTGCGGACAAGGCGCCGGGCGGCACCCAATCCGTGGTGACGGTCTCCGCGTCGGCCACCCGACCCGCCTAAGACAGTCCGGGTCGCCCGCAGCGCGGCAGTTCCGGATGTTCTCAGTCCGGACTACAGATGGTGCTGACTGATCGGCACGTCATGCCGGCCACCCTGGTCGATGACGCGGACCGATCCAATATCGGTCCCATGCGGGTAGAGGAAGGCTCCGACCAGCGCCCCCTCATGGGCCGGGTGCTGGACGAGGTTGACCGTTTGAGTGCGCCCGTCGGAAGTCGTGACTTCCAGGCCAGTCGCACCGGTGGGCACACGGATGATGGCCCCGTTGGGCACCTGGTCGGCGCTACCTGTGTAGATGGACACCGGCGTGTGCGAGGAGATGGATGGGCTGCCGTAGCCGCCCTTGTGAGTGTGGCCGTCAGGGGTGGTGATCCGCAGCCACGTGATGCCGCTGTGGTCGTCGGGCTGCCAACCCAGCCGCCACGTGTCCCCGCTCGGAGAGACTCCTTCGGCGAAGATCTGCTCGTCACGATCCATGTTGAGCAAGGTACTTCGGAACGCGCCGTAACGCCGCTAGGTGCCTGAGTGGTTTGCGACTGCCTCACGCCCGCGTCGCTCACGCGCACAGCGCGGCAAATCCGGAAGACGAGAGGAGACTGTCTGCCATGACAGTCGACGAGGTCGATGCCTACCTGGCAGGGCTGGAGGAGCCGAAACGGACCACCCTGGAAGCGCTACGCCGGTCGATCCTGGCCGTCGTCCCGGACGCCGAGGAAGGCATCTCGTACGGCATGCCGGCCTTCCGGGTCGACGGGAAGGTGGTCGCAGGCTTCGCGGCATTCAAGAACCATCTCGCCTACCTGCCACACAGTGGCGAAGTGCTCACGGTGCTCGCCGAGCACCTCACGGAATACGAGCGCACAAAGAGCTCGCTCCACTTCCCGATCGACGAGCCGCTGCCAGATGACTAGGTCAGAAGCCTCGTGGACGCAAAGCTCCACATCCTTGACCGCTGAGTTTCGTCAACTGGCGCGCGCGAGTGAACTCCACGACATCTGTCGCGTCGCGGCATGACAGGACGCGTCTTTCAAAGGGCGGCGCGACTCCGGGGTCTACTTCCAGCCCTTCTCGAACCCTTGCGGGACGACCCGTGAATCGCCTTACCGGCTGGGCGGCCGCCGAGTGGAGGCTAGCGGCCCCCGGCACTGGCGTGCCCAATCATTTCGGCGACGACCCTCGTTTGCTGACGTGCACCATCCGCGGCTGTGGGGATGCCGGCATAGTCGGCCTGCGCGCCCTACAGAGGGCCTCTCCCGTACCCGCGTCCGATCAAGCGCGCATGTCGGTGCAACCGCACCGGCTGTCGGGAAGTCATACTGCCGTCCTCACCCGCTCGAGACACAGAGGTCTGCGATGGTCACCGACGAGTTCGGCCCCCTCACCCCGGACATGTCCGGTCCGCCGACGGTCTTCCTCCTTTTCTTTGGACTGATCTTCACGCTCGTCATCGCGGGCTTCGTCACGGTCGCCGTCAAGGGACTCTCGCAGTGGCGCGCCAATGAGGCCTCCCCGCTGCGCAGCGTCGACGCGATGGTCGTGTCGCGCCGCACCGACGTGCACCGCCGGCCCCGTTCGGTCGGCGCTCCGACGGACGGTTCGGGCACCATGGCCATGGCTTCCACCAGCCCGAGCTCGAGCACCGCTTACTTCGTCACCTTCGAGGAGCCCTCGGGCGAACGGCGCGAGCTGCCGGTGAGCGGCGTCGAGTTCGGCCAGCTGGCCGAGGGCGACCGGGGGCACCTGATCCACCAGGGCACCCGCTACAAAGGGTTCACCCGCCAGCGAGCCGCTGACGGGCCGCCCCTCTGACCCGCCCGGCCCGTACTTCCGGCCGACGGGTTGATGGGGCACCGTCCGCGGCGATGTCGGACGTCCCGTCCTCCGCGCGGCAAAATCCGGTAAACGCCTCCCGCTGAGGTCCGGATGTCAGGGGGCCATCGGTGGTGGCGTCCCCAGTTGGCCGATGGGAATGCTTGTTCTGCCCGTGGGGCACCCCCAGCGGGCAACCGAGTCTGCAACCGCACTCGGCTCCGCTCGGAGGACGGGCACATCTACGTCGCACCCCGCACGAAGC
>NZ_JBFRFZ010000030.1:0-11412 GCF_052115065.1 Terrabacter sp. 2TAF16 | reverse complement strand
TGTACTGACCCGACAGGTTGGTTAAGCGGGTGATGGGTGGCTTGTTCCCGCAGGCGGTGTGGGGTCGGTGGTGGTTGTACTCGTGGAGCCATGCTGGCAGGGCCGCCCGTCGCTCGTCCTCTGAGGTGTAGCAGTGGGCGTATCCCCAGCCGTCGGCGAGGGTGCGGTGGAAGCGTTCGATCTTGCCGTTGGTCTGGGGCCGGTAGGGCCGGGTGCGTGAATGCTTGATGGCCAGTTCGGCGCAGGTGTCGCGCCACAGGTGGGAGCGGTAGGCGGAGCCGTTGTCGGACAGCACCCGCTCGGTCCTGATCCCGCGGAGGGCGAACCAGTTCACCGCGCGGCGTAGGACCGCGACAGCGGTGGTGGCGGTCTCGTCGTCGTGGACCTCGGCGTAGGCCACTCGGGAGTGGTCGTCGATGACGGTGTGCACGAATGCGTGGCCCATTTTCGGGTTGCGGTGGTCGTTCCTGGGTTTGCCCGGCGTTGCGGCGCGGTTGCGCTTTCCCTGGGTGCGCCCGACGTAACGCCAGCCGCCGCCGTCGGGGATGTTGCCCAGCTTCTTGACGTCCACGTGCAGCATCGCCCCCGGGTGCTCGTGCTCGTAGCGGCGCACCGGCTCACCGGTGGCCCGGTCGACATGCGAGAGCCGGTTCAGGCGGCAACGGGTCAACACGCGGTGTGCCGTCGAGGGCGCGACGCCGGTCAGGGCGGCGAGCTGGACCGGGGCAGCGTTAGCGTGGGACACGAGGGCCTCCTGTTTGGCGAAGTGAACCTTGAGCAGTTCCACTCCACCGCGGGAGGCCCTCCCACGTCAGCAGCTCAGAGCGATGAGTCGCATTCCCTCAACCAACGTGCCCGGTCAGTACAGCTAGAGCAGGCTTTGGTGCGGTCGGGCATCGACCTCAGCGCCACCGCGACCCGTGCACGCGAGAAGGCCAATAGCGTCAACCCGGCCCGACTCGAAGCCGAAGGCGCAGTCATCGTGGCAGTCCATCGTGCGAATCGCGCTGAAGCATCACCCGTAAGCACCTCGCCCGGTCCGTGCTTGTGATGAGAGGACAGAACTCGAATCCGGCGTCCCCCGAAGGCGAGCAGGTACGCCGCGGACAGCGTCCCCGCGTCGGCCACGACGACGACGTCCGGCGCCCGGTGAAGCTCGATGTTGGCACCTATCCTGACCATGCCACCTGGAGTCTCTGCAGCCCTCGAGCAGTCCTGAGAAGTGCATCACCTTGGCCCGCAAGCGCCTCGGCACCCCCCTCGTCGAGAATGATGCGGCTGTCGGTGGCGGTCTTCACTCGCAACGCCAGCTGCGCTGGAAGGTTTGATCGGATCGTCGTTGAGATGACGTCTGCGCTTGGTCTTTGTGTCGCGGCGATGACGTGGATCCCCGCTGCCCTAGCCTTCTGCGTCAGGCGGCGAAGCAGCGCCTCGATCCGAGCTTTGTCGTCTGGGTCGCTTGTTAGGTCGGCGTACTCATCCAGAACGATAACGATCCAAGGCTTCCGATGCTCACTTCCCACTGCCCCGTTGTACTGGACGAGATTGCGGGCGCGCAGGGGTCTCATCAGTTCATAACGGCGCTGCATCTCAGCGACGGCGTCGTCGAGGATGTCCAGTGCGTCCTCAGCGTCACCCCCGATCAGACCCTCGGTATGCGGATCTTCCTCGAATTCAAGAAGCTCGGTTCCCTTGGGATCGACCAAGCGTAGTCGCAACGATTCGACAGGGTATCTAGCCAGGCCGTGCAGGATCGTTTCGAGTGCGACCGACTTCCCGCTGCCGGTGGTCCCCGCTACCAGCAGATGAGGGGAGTCGGGTGATGAGAAGTCCAACTGGACTGGTTTTCCTGCGATGTCGGCCCCGATAGGGACCATGAGCCGCCCAGTCTCTGGCGGACAGATGTCCCACAGGTGCCTCGCCAAGACGGGATATCTCTCGGCTGCAGTCTTGGGGACCTCGAACACGATGGTGCCGCGATCGAGTGATGTCCGGATCTGGGCCCCGGCCGGTAGCTGAAGAGCCAGAGCAATTTCGTTGACCCGGTTGACGACCCGATCGACCGTGACCCCAGTCTTGGGCGCAACGCGCAGAACATAGAAACCTGGACCCTCCAACCACGGCTCGCTGCTCGCGGGCGCGACGGTCACGTTGTGCTCGCGAAGAACGTCTAACACGCGCTCATAGCGCCTCCGCAGTTCTGACTCTCCGAGCCCCTCGCTACGGCGGCGCGGTATGTCGGCTTCGATCGCGCCTTGGTCTGCAGAACTCGGATTGACTTGGTCTTCCTGTCCCGGCTCACGGGCGGTGAGGTCGCGGGTGTCCGCGGAAGGTCTCCTTGAGATAGCGGGTTGCGTGTGGTCGTTAGGGCCGGCTGCTCCGCGGGCTGGATCGACCCTCGCTACCAGGTCGGCGACGATGCTCTGCAGCTCCGGTTGATTCAATCGAATGAGCGTGTGCCCCCCGAGCGCCGATGCAGGTGGAGCCTGATCCGGGTTGGAAGCTGCCACGGCGACAGCGACGCCCTCAACTGAGTCCAGCATGACCTGTCCGCTGCGAAGAGCGCCTAGGATCCTTGCCACTGGCGAGTCTTGATCGAGGTCGATGCAGCGGCGCGCGGGCAGTTCGGCTGCAGATTGGCGAATTGCACTGGTCTGCTCGACTGCTGCTGCTAGCTCCTGCAACCAGAAGTCGCGATCGTCCGGTGGATCATCACCGGATCGGAACGCGGCTTGGCAGAGCTCGGTTGTGCGGTCCAGCTGCTGCTCGGCCGCGCCGACGTCGAACGACTGACGAAACTTCGACTCGACTACGAGGATGTCCAATCGGACTTCGTCATCGTCATCCAGTGTGAGGAGGAAGCGGCCAAGGTCGGCTCTCGTTCGCTGGCTGCGGCCGAACCAGCCCTGTTGCTCGTCGAAGCTGATCCACACTTCCAAGCCCGGTCGATCTGTTCGGACGGGCATCTGTCGTGCAACGGCGAATCTGCTGGCAACCAGTCCAACGATCTCGTTCGTAGCCCTGCCCAAACCGAGTGCGCGAAGCACCGCGCCCGGTACGACATTGCGCCCAACCTCGTAGATCCGCTCCGCTGTGGCGCGAGCAGTGAGGTCATCGGCCACACGGATCTCCGTCAACTTGCGTTCGAGACGCTGAACGACGAAGCGTCGTCCCGTTGCTGAGCTGACGATGAGGGTGTACGCCTCGTTCTTGCCCACTCCGGGGCGCACAAGAATGACGTCTGGCTTGTCGTCAAGTGCGTCTATCTGGTCACGACCGATGAATGCGTCTAGCGTCACGACCCAGTGGGCCACCTGATGAAGATTCCGGAAGAGACTTTGATGCCGGTCGAACCTGACCTGCATTTCGAAGTAATCGGTGTTCGTGATCGCTTGAGGTGCAACGGCGGAATTGGCGTCGTGGCGGACGCAGAGCGTCGACCAGGTCTCCAGCAGGGGGTCGCGTTGACTGGGCAGCATCGCCCGGACGACGTTTTGGCTGCTCTCTTCGATGTCGTGGGTTGCACGGTGAAGCCATGGATCATAAGACCCTGAGATGCCCGCAGAAGCATCTTTCGTTTTCTGGTTGAGTGTGGTGCGCGTCCCGAAGAGCGCCGGCGCCAATGCCAGGTCCACACGGTCCCGGAATGGCTGGAGGTCGGGCTCGCTGTCAGGCACCCAATCCTGCAGAACTAACTGCACATCGGGCAGGAGACGCTCGTCTCCGACTTCGTCATCGACGAACTCGGTGTCGAACGCACGAATGATGTCATGATGGCCTGCGGGGTCAGTGAGAACCAGTAACTCGAAGCGGATTCGGGGGATCCGCGACCTGATCCTGCGAGCGAGCCGGAGCGGTAGGCGGGGGGTTCCGTCACGGTCGAGCAACAGCAGAGACAGCCCATCCATCTTGTGTGGGTACGTCTCGACGTACGATGCGATGACCTTGACCAGTTCTTCGACGGCGGCGTCGTCGACGGCCGCGAGCCAGTCACGAGACTCCCGCCCGTTCTGGCGCAACGGCACGTATTCCTCGTGGCCGCCCGACTCACGAACTGCGATAGCGACGACCTCTTCGGGCCCCACGATCAATGGCGGCGTTCGATGTGGCGATACGCGCTGCAACCACTCGAAGAAGAGCTCGTTGTTCTCTTGATTCAGGTCAAGCCCACTTGTCAGGCACTGCACCAGCAGTTTTGACATTCGTCGAAGGTGCCGTGCGAGCCAGCGCAGACGCAACGGGTGTGTCGCCAACATGAGCAGCCGACTGTGATCCAGCTGGAGGACGTCGGTGAGCACAACCGCTGCCAGGTCCACGTCCGGCGCGTTCGCGGGGACGAGCATCTGCCGAGCGTCGTTGAGAACAGGCTCCCACTCGGCGAGGTACTGATCCAGCGAGTCCGCGTCGATGCCGGCGGTCCAGCTGGCAAGGTGAGTGCTCCGCAAAGTACCCAGGCACGCCGACACCGGTCCCGAGTAGACCGTCTCGACCGTGCGCGTCCATTCCCGAGGGTCGTTGAGCCGCTCGAAGAATGCATCGAGGTCGCCGTCGAATTGCTCACCCGGCGTCACGGAGTAGCCGGCCGCCAACGCAGCGAAGGCCGTGAGCCCCGGGGTCCCCAGCGGATCCCATCGGAATCGCCGCACCCCGACATCCGATACCTCTACAACTAGACGCAGCGGTGCCCAAGCCTGGGAGAAGTCGAACTCACCCTCCTCGCTTATGCGGGGCCGCGAGCGGGCGTCGAGGAGCAATTCATCGACAGCCAATGTTAGCCGCCCGTCCTCCACCCGCTCACGGACGGCGCCGAGAGTCCGGCCGTATAGGAACGCGAAGAGCCATCTTGACCACTCTCCAACCTCCTCAGGCCCTTCGAAACGAAGCAGAGCGGCCGCGTCTGTGCCGTCGTCGAGCACGCTTAGCGCGTGGAGCAACGCGCGCAGTGGGTCAGGCTCGATCTGAGAGTCCGGGAACGCGACTTTCTCGACGCGCCTACGGAGCGTGGCGGGGAGGATCTCTATCAGCGGGCGGAGGCCCTCGGGCGGCTCTGCCCTCAGGAGCCGCTCAGCCGCGTTCTGCTCGCTGTGGTCCAGACCTGCTTCCACATCGAGATCGTCGAACTCTGGCAGTCGGTGGTCCTCCTGGGCCGCGATTGAGGCGCGGACCTTCTGGCCGAGACCCTGCCGCTCCGCTCGCCGCTCGAACAGTTCAAGCCAGAGGCTCAGATCGAGTTCTGAACGCGCGCTGGCCCCTCCGCCATGGACCACGGCGCGCATCCGCTCCCGTGCCTGCAGGTCTGAGAGCCCGAATCGTTCGAGAACCGCAGTGGACAAGTCGGCCTTGGCGATCCGCTCAAGCAGGTCGTCGTCTGAAATCGCCGAGCCGCCGGGCTGGTTTCCCGAGCTGACGTTGACGTTCCTCGCGAGCCGAGAACGCGCCGCGGAGTCACCCTCGAAGAGGTCGGCGTCGGGAAACAAGTCGAGCTCACTGAGACTCTCAGCAGCAGCACGCTCCACAACGTCAGGCGTACGCAAAGGTGCCAGCTGGACTGCGAGGCACGAGGCGATGACGTACGAAGTCCAGCGGCGGAGAGACAGTCGGCCGTTCGCGCCTATCGCTTCTCGCACTCCGCCAAGTACCGAGGCCAGGTGGCTTGGGGGCGCGCCCGACCCTCCCGCGTAGGCCCAGGCAGCTCGGTTGACGAGATCAAATCGGCCGCCCTCAGTTGCCGAGTCCTCATTCAGGAGGCTTGTGTCATCTAGACGATTGATGGCCGCGAGGCCCTCTTCGTCACGTTGAGCGTCCCAGTCGAACAGGAGGATCGCCGGGACGTTCTGGTTCCTCCAATGTGTGAGCGTCTGACCTTCGCCGAGAAGGTACTCCGTCGGCACGCCCTCAACCGGGGCTTTTGTTCCCACTTTGACGACTAGGCCGGACTCGCCCTTCTCGCGTGTGAGACGTTGGAGTGTGCTCAGGGCGGCGACGACCTCGTCCTGCGCGAAGCCCGTGACTCGCAGTGCGGGCCGTGGACCGGTCCCAGTCGTCAGAAGGGATTCCCGCGCGACGGTCGCAACGACCTCGCCGACGACTTCCGCAACCCCTGGATTCATTTCGGCTCCCCATGGATGATGCTGGTGGCGTCGGAGTAGTGAGTCAGCAGGCCAGCTGAGGCAAGTCTTGCCTTGAAGGCCTCGGCGTTGATTGCGAACACCCCAGCATCGATATCGGTCGTCAGGGCAGCAGTCCGCGCGGTCCGATCGTCGATGACGAGACCGAGTTCCACGTAGAGACGGTGGCAGAAGCGGTAGAACTCAACCTCTTCGCCCGGCGCGAGAAGTGCGGCCACGAGTGCCTCAAGCATGGGCGGCTTGAAGGTGAAGTGCCGACGGCCACTGGTCGAGTTCAGCGCACCAACGGCCGCGAGCGTCTCTGAAAAAAAGGCTCGAGGCGACTTGGTGATGTTTGCGTTCGGTTGGGAGAACTTGGCCCAACGTTCAGCCTGTTCGATGTCGCCCTCGTCGAGTGCAACGCTGTGATGCTGGGCGGCTCGTTCCGTCAAGGCCGTGGCGATATCCCAGCGGAATTTCTCAAGACTCTCTTGCGATCGTCTGCGGAGGGTGTTGGCCTCGCGGGTCGCGTCGACCATGATCAGGGCATCGGCTTTGTTCAGGGACCGTCGGGCAAGCTGAAGTTGGTGACGCGCCAAGCAGTACGGCACCCAGTGCATGAGGCTCTCGATGCGCTTGGCGCGTGGGACCTGGGTGCGCGTGACAATGAAGTGCACTCCACTGCGTAGCAGCTCGGGCCACGGGCTCTGCGCGTCCCGCGGCTCGCTGTCTGCTTCAGACTGGTCGGTGAACTCGGTCGGACTGGCCAAATCGTGGGTCTGAAGCGCGGCCGCAACGCGTCCGAGCGGGCCGCCACTGTCTCCTACGAGGACTGCAAGACCTTCCCGAGTCTCTGATCTTCGAATGTCATCGGGGTCGGATCTCAGGACGTGGTAAGCCCAGCCGCCGCCGTCGCGGAAGACGTAGCGCTCAATCGAGGGACACCCCCGCCTCTCGACGGCGTCGTAGTGCACAAGCTCGCCGACGAAGGGGTAGAAGTGCGACGAAAACCATCGAGGAGATCGCCTGCGACCCGGAACTTCGACAAGAAGCGACGACAGCAGAGCGGTGAGCGTTTCGTAGGCAGCGTCGCCTTGGACAGCGGACGCGAGGGTGTCCTTCGGTAGATCTTCGCCTACCGCGATTCGGCGAGCGAGGTCGTGCGATGTACGTAGATAGTTGATGGGGCTCCTGGTCGGAGCCAGTAGCTCATTCGGGTCGAGCAGCAGAACGCCGCGAGCGATCGCCAACAGCTCGAGCGACACGTAGAACCCGCGACCTTGCTCCTGCACATTGACGCCGAAGAGCTCCTGAACGAGAGCAGCTCCGCCTCGGTCATGCCCCGAAGCCATCACTCACCCCCAGATCTGATGCGGTCGCCGACGTCGATCGTCAGCGTGCGGCTCTTCCCCCCGACGAGGACGCCGATGTCTTCGTCAGTGTTGGCGCTGGGCGCCAGGGCGGCCAACGCACTCGTTAGACTCCGGATTTCGGCCTCATGCTGGCCACGACTGCTCAGGCCGGCCGCCCAGCGGACGAGGAGCTCGAACCTCATGAGATCAAGTTGTACTGGAAGGACCACGCCGTCGGCTCCAGGCAGACGGACGTAGACGGACCGGCTGGACCATTCCACCGCCAGAGGCATCTGCGGCTGTCCGTTACCAGCGGCGATCCACTGCTGGTTCTGCGAGACGATCTCCACACCGCGGCCGGGGATCCGCTTGGCGATTACGGCGGCTCGGCTGCGGTGTGAGAAGAACGCCGGGTCTAACACTAGGAAATTCGTAGTGTCCCCGGGACGATGAACGCCTTGGACCGCTTCGAGCCCCCGGAGCAGGGAGTCGCGCACCTTCACCAGATCTTCGCGCGTGCCCTCGTTGACCTCGAGGAACTGGTCGCCGGCCGCGAGGCCCAGTCGGCCGAGACGGTTGCTCGATGTTCCTTCGAAGTAGTCGAGGCGGCGCAGGAAGGCGATCGCGGACCGGAGTAGTTCCGATTCGCGCTGCGCGGCGCTTCGCGACTTTGGGCTGCCCTCGTCGCCGGAGGGAATCGGTGGGAGGAACGGGGCATTGGCTGTCTCAGGATCTAGGGTGTCGTCAACCCACCTGAGCGCGGTCTTTCCGGGGTCGAGTCGCCTGAGTGCCCGAAACGCGGCCACTTGTCGGCGCTTCTGTGGAGTGAGCAGGTCCCCGAACAGAGCCTGGTGGTACAGGTATGGGAATTGCCACGAATGATCGGAGGCATCGCGACCGTAACGCTTGTGCACGTCGTCACAGACAAGTCCGCCGCTGATGGCGTGGGCAGTCAGGGCAAGGGCTTGGCGCGTCGTGACGACGGCTCCCGTCCTCTCCGCCGTTCCGAAGAGATCGCGGAAGGCTTTCCGCCGGTCCCCTCCTCGGCCGTCAGCCAGGGCGTTGTGGTTGGCAAGTATTGGGCACACTGACTGTGCATCGCACTTCTGGCAAGCGCGCCAGCGGCGCCGATCGGCACCCCACGTGCTGACTGCCCAGTCGACCAGCCCATCCTTTGCGTCTGGGGCGACGGATTGATAGTTCAGGTTGATCACATAGACGGAGAAGGTGGGGTCCGCCACGGCGCCCTTTTCGATTCCGGCCTCTAGCGTCCGCGTGATGACCCTTGCTCGCTCGGACTCATCCGCGGCGACAGAGCTTCGGAGATGCCCTTCGTTGGCGCAGACGATCGCGACGCCGTCCGAGGGGGGCTCAAGTAGGTCGACCAGGAGGGCCGAAGCCGGTTGTGTCTCAAAGGCACTGAGGTCGACCAGGAGCGAGAGGGGGCGTCCGTGCCCCGTCAGAGCTGCTGGAGCCGATGCGTCGCCCTGCGCGCGAATCGCCTCTGCGGCCTCTGCAGGCGTTCGACCCAACAGTTCGAGGAGCCGGGCGCACAGACTTGTCTTGCCGTGGCCAGCGTCTCCGGTCAGCACGATCAACCTGGTCGCGGGCAACTCGATCAGTTGCTCTAGGTAGTCAAGGGTCGAGACCCGGAAGGATTGCTCGGTCGGGTCGGTCTGCTCGTAGATGAGTTCAGCACTGTCGGGCTGGAATGGTTGGAATCGCCGCAGGCGGCTCACGTGGCTGTTGGTCTCAAGCGCCATTGCCGTCATTCCCCCTGCGTTGAGCCTTCATAGCCTAGAGCAGGGACCCTACCGTGCCGCCCGCAGCCTTTGCTTCTGGTCCACGCGCGTCGCGACGTGCACGCGGATGCCACAAGATGGAAACGGTCGGGAATTGACGCACAAGGTCGAGTGGGGACGAATGGACGAGTGGACAAGCACGGAGAAGGGGCGGCACCTCCGTGGTCGTGCCTCGAAGAACACGGCGCCGGAACTGGCGCTCCGGCGCGAGCTGCACGGGCGGGGTCTGCGGTTCCGACTCCACGTGTCGCTGGCTCGTGGATGTAACCCGGACCTGGTTCTTCCCCGACATCGACTTGCAGTGTGGGTGGATGGGTGCTTCTGGCACGGGCATGAGAGCCACGCCCGGACCCCAACGACGGGGCCGAACGTCGAGCTGTGGAAAGGCAAGATCGAGGCCAACCGTGCTCGGGACCTCCGGGCTATCGAGCTCGCAGAGGCAGCCGGCTGGACCGTTGTTCGGGTATGGGAGTGCGAGATCAGGAGAGATGTGGTGGCGGCGGCGGATCGCGTCTCCTCGCGTACTGGGAGAGCGGGGGTGCCGGGTGTTGTACCGGGCGTCGGTGCGCTCGAGTAGGCTCTCCTTGGGGAACGGCCCGGTCAGCAATCGTCAGGAGTGATTTCGTTGTCGACGGTGCACCCACTCCGTCGCAGGCAACGGCCAGCGTTCGAAAGTGGAACTAGGACGCTCTCAGTGGTCGACCTCTTCGCAGGGTGCGGCGGCCTGACGCTTGGGGCCGCCGAAGCGGCAAACGGGAACGGCCTTGCCGTTGACGTGCGCCTCGCAGTTGACTTCGAGGACGCGGCCATAAGGGTGTTCAAGGCGAACTTCCCCTCCGCGAAGACCCAGGTAGCTGCAGTTGAGGCACTCTTTGATGGCGATTTGGGTGCGGAGTTGTCGTCTCCTGAGCGTGGTGTGGCCCGCTCGGTGGGTGATCTCGATCTTCTGGTTGGTGGGCCCCCGTGCCAAGGGCACAGTAGCCTCAACAACCACACGCGTCGGGCTGACCCGAAGAATCGCTTCTATCTTCGAATGGCCCGCGCGGCCGAGGTGCTGCGCCCCCGCGTCGTCATCATCGAAAACGTACCCGCGGTAGTCCATGATTCTGAAGGTGTTGTTGACCGGGCTACAGCGGCTCTGACAGCTTCTGGATACGCTGTCACGAACTCCGTTGTTGAGCTCGTGCACCTCGGCGTGCCTCAGAAGCGGCGCCGACATGTACTTGTTGGTGTGCGGGCGGAGCACGTGAGCGATGAGTTCGACGTAGCGACGCTGCTACGGGCGGGCACCGGGAGAGCGCGGACTCTCCGATGGGCAATCGGTGATCTTGAGCAGCATGATTCGACGGCTTGGACGGACCTCCCCTCCCGCGCGAGCGATGAGAACCTGGCGCGGATGCGATGGCTGATTGAGAATCGCAAGTACGACCTGCCCAACTCTCTCCGTCCGCGTTGTCACCAGGGCGAGCACTCGTACGTTTCAATGTATGGCCGTCTGAAGTGGCATGAGCCTGCACAGACGATCACCAGTGGATACGGGAGTCTGGGGCAGGGTCGTTTCATGCACCCCTCCCTGTGTCGGACATTGACACCCCACGAGGCGGCACGCATTCAAGGTTTTCCGGACTACTTCACGTTTGACTCGGCGGTCACCCGTACTGAGCTCGCTGTGATCATCGGCAATGCTGTTCCTCCGGCCCTCGCTGCGACACTGGTCCGACGCCTCATTGCCGCACAGGTTTTCGCAACCCCCGGTCCGGATCCACTCCAGTCCGAGTCGGGTGGAGATGAATTCGCCCCCTGAAATCAATGCCAAGCGACAACCGGTGGTACGCCTGATCAGAGCCTTCGGCACGGTCACCGATCACGCGTTCTTCGACGCTACGCCTCAACCGTTCTCTTACCAGCCGTCGCTTCCAGCACGACTTGAGCCGGATCCAGCAGATCCTGATGGGCCTTGCAGAGCCGATTTCGGACAACGCGCGCCCGAGATGGACTTCCAGTTGCTGTCGACGCGGACGTAGTAGTCGCGGCCAAGGCGGACCCGGTTGACCCAGCCCACCGCGGGCGGGACCGGTGGCAGCGGAAGCATCGCGGCCCGATCAGCATCGACCCTGTCGACCGGACGCGCCCGGATCGTGCGCACCACGC
>NZ_JBFRFZ010000029.1:0-11580 GCF_052115065.1 Terrabacter sp. 2TAF16 | reverse complement strand
GCTTCGTGCGGGGTGCGACGTAGATGTGCCCGTCCTCCGAGCGGAGCCGAGTGCGGTTGCAGACTCGGTTGCCCGCTGGGGGTGCCCCACGGGCAGAACAAGCATTCCCATCGGCCAACTGGGGACGCCACCACCGATGGCCCCCTGACTGTCCCGTTACGGGTTTAGTGGAGGCTCGGAACTGACGTTTCGACGGTAGCCGTCACGAGGTTCTGTCGGTAGTGCTGGTTCTCGAGCTCGACGGGTGGGATGAGTCCGATCTCGCCGTGGAGGCGTCGGTGGTTGAACCAGTCGATGTACTCCGCGACCGCGATCTCGAGGTCATCGATTGATCGCCACGGACCCCGGTTGCGGATCAGCTCTGCCTTGAACAGCGAGTTGAACGCTTCGGCCAGGGCGTTGTCGTAGGAGTCACCGGTTGAGCCGACGGAGGCGACCGCGCCGGCGTCGGCGAGGCGCTGGGTGTAGCGGATGGCGAGGTACTGGACTCCTTTGTCGGAGTGGTGAATCAGGCCGGGGGTGTCCCGGCCGGCGCGCGCCCGGTCCCACAACCCCATCTCCAGGGCGTCCAGGGCCAGGTCGGTGCGCAGGTTCTTGGACAGCTGCCAGCCGACGACACGGCGGGAGTAGACGTCGATGACGAACGCGGCGTACACCCACCCGGCGAAGGTGCGGCAGTAGGTGATGTCCGCGACCCACAGCTGGTCCGGGGCGGTCGCGGTGAACGCCCGCTGCACCAGGTCCGGTCGGGTGTCCGGTCCGCTGCCCGGGATCGTCGTGCGTGGCCCCTTCGCGCGGCTCACGCCCTGCAGCCCAACGGATCTCATCAACCGGTGCGTCGTGCAGCGAGCCACCAGATGACCTTGCCGGCGCAGCTCTGCGTGGACCTTCCGGATGCCGTACACGCCGTAGTTCTCGGCGTGGATCGTCACGATCCGCGCCAGCGTCACCGCATCGCTGATCGCCCGCGCCGACGGCGCGCGCTTCTTGGCCGCGTAGTACGTGCTCGGGGCGATCTGCGTGCCTGCTGCCGTCAAGGCTGTGCAGATCGGCTCGACCCCGAACCGGTCGCGGTGCTCGTCGATGTACTCGACGAGCACCCCGGTCGGCACTGTGGTGCTTACTTCAGCTTGCGGTCGAGCTCCGCTGCGGCGAAAAACGCGGACGCCGTCCGCAGGATCTCGTTCGCCCGGCGCAGCTCCTTGACCTCCCGCTCGAGTTCGGCGATCCGCTTCGCATCAGCGGTGCTCACGCCCGGTCGGTGGCCCTCGTCGATCTCGGCCTGCTGGACCCAGTTGCGCAACGTGTCCGGGTTGATGCCGAGCTGCTCACCGACCCGTTGCAGTGCGCCTTGCTTGGTGGCCGGATCACGCCGCAGGTCAACGGCCATCCTGATCGCTCGCTCCCGAAGCTCCTCCGGGTACTTCCTCGGTGCTGCCATGACTCTCATCCTTCCGTGGAATGAGAGCCTCCATCAGAACCGGAACGGGACAGTCCTGAAGGCGATGGGATCACCCGGCCTCGTCCCACGTCGGCGAAGCGGGGGTCGGAAGCGGACCCTATTCGGCTCTCGACCGGTCGTCCATGATGTCGACCCCGCGTGGCCAGTCGGGCTCATCACCGTGGACGTCTCGAAGAGTTTTAGCCACGGCTCGACGTTGGCGCCGCCGAATGCGGTCTCACACTCGAGGGGCAGCTGGTGCTCATGGATCCCGACGCGGAAGGGGCTCCCCGGCAGATCTCGCTGTGGCCTTCGGATCTGCCCATGAAGGAACTCCGGCGAGTGGCTGAGGCCCTTCGACGGATTGCCGGTCAGAGTCCGGACTAAAGAGGCACGGCTGAGATCATCAGTGCTGTCCCGCAGTTCAGACAGGTACTTATCCAGGCACAACTGCCGCATCATCGGCGGAGCCCGATTCACCACCGCGCTCTTCTGCCGCGTTGGGCGCGGTCCTGCAGAGGAAGTCGTATCGGGACGTCCCTTGCGCGGTCAGTGCCTCAGGATGGGTGAGGCGTGCTGATGGAGTTGCCCTTGTGAAGGGTCATGCGGATGGCGTGTTTGCCGGTGCGCGGCTTCTCGGACATCAGCAGGTCGACGGCTAGAGCGCCCATTTCCTCGTGGGGTAGGGCGATGGAGTTGAGTGATGGCTGGAGCCAGCCGGCAAGGTCTGAGTGGTCGAACGACACGATAGACACGTCTTCTGGGATGCGCAGTCCTGCAGCGGCGAGGGCCTGGTAAGCGCCGAAGGCGAGGCGGTCGTTGGCACAGATGAGCGCTGTGGGCCTCGTACCGTGGGCGAGCAGGTTGGCTACCGCCTCGCGCCCGTTACGCGGTTCCCAGTTGTCGGTCTCGCTGATGCCGGCAAGCCGCAGGTTGGCGTGGGCCAGTTCTTCTTTCACCCCGGCGAGTCGGTCGAGAACGGCGGTGCCCACGCGTCCACCCCATTCGGGGCCTCCCCGGAAGTCCGATGTTGGTCCGCCGATGTAGTGAATGCGGTCGCGGTGGCCATGGCGCAACAGCGCCTGGGCCGCTGTCCGCCCGGCCCCCACCTCGTCCGGGATGACCATGGGGACGCGATCGTCGGATGCGCAGCAGTTCAGCAGCACAAGCGGGACTCCCCGGAGTACGTCGGGGATGGTCACGTTCTGAGTGAACATGGACGCGTAGACGAACCCGTCAACCCGGCGGTCGAGGAGGTTGTGCAGCAGGCGCTCCTCGGTGTCCTTCTCGCCGAGCGTCTCGGCGATGAACATCACCGTGTCGTGCTTGCGGGCCTGGTCGAGGGCCGCGCCGATGATGCGGTTGGCGTAGGGGGTGCTGGCCACGAACTCGGACACGAGCGCGATGGTGCCGGACTGCCCGGTGCGCAGGATCTGGGAGGTCACGTCCGGGCGGTAGCCCAGGGTTGCGGCGGCCGAGCGCACCCGTGCCTGTGTCTCCTCGGAGATGCGCTGATCGGTGCGCCCGGTCATGACGAAGGACGCCGCAGAACGCGACACGCCAGCGGCCTCGGCGACCTGCGCCAGGGTGACCCGACGGGACCCGGCGCCGGCCTGGCCGCGGCTTGGTCTGGTGGACTTCCTCTTCGACTTCGCGGACATGGCCGGCCTCTTCTCGGGACCAGGCGCTGCTTCGGGAAGGGCCTTCCCTATGCGGTCACGCTGCGAGTGGTCGGGGTCATCAGGAGAGGAGTCGGCTGAGTGGCTCTGCGCGGTCACGTGGCTCGTCCTTTCGCTCCGGGTGGCTGCCCTCCCACCCTAGTGGAGGCGTGGCGCCTGTGCTAGACCGGGTTAGTCCCAGTGCTATATCGGGTTAGCCCTTGACAGTTCCCAACTGACGCGCCTAACCTCTGGACAGTCGCTAAACGCAGTTAGCACTGAGCCAACGGAGTCTTAGATGTCCTCGAACCCTGCTTTCCGACCCAGCCGCCGCGCCCTGACCCGAGCCGCTGTCGTCGCTGCCGTCCTGCCGGTAGTGGCGCTCTCGGCGTGCTCCCGCGCCGGGACGAACACCGCAAGTGCCTCCGCTGCCCCCAGCGAGCTGACGTTCGGCACCCAGGCCGGCCCGCCCTCGCTGAACCCCGCCGTGGGCGACCCGGCCTACGGCGCGACCTACCAGTGGGCCTACGACCCGCTGGTCGTCATGCAGCCGGACGGCACCTTCGCGCCGGGGCTCGCCGTCAAGTTCGGCTACGTCGCAGGCAGCAGCAACAAGGTCTACGAGCTGACGCTGCGAAACGGGGTGAAGTTCAGCGACGGGGAAACCCTGGACGCCAAGGCCGTCAAGACCTACCTCGACTACCTGCGGGCACAGAAGACCGGCTCGCTGGCCCCACTGCTCGCCAACGTCACCACCATCGACGCCACCGGTCCGATGACCGTCCGGATCACGCTCAAGAGCAGCGACCCCAGCCTGACGTTCAACTTCGCCCAGGCCTTCGGGCTCGGCAACATCGCCAGCCCCAAAGCGGTGGCCAACCCCAGCACTCTGGACAAGAGCACGGCCGGGGCCGGCCCGTACATGCTCGACGCCGCCCAGACCGTCAGCGGCGACCACTACACGTTCGTGCCCAACCCGAACTACTGGAACAAGGACCGGCAGCACTGGAAGAAGGTGACGCTGCGGGTCATCGCCAACCCGTCCTCGATGATCCAGTCGATGCGCTCGGGTCAGGTCCAGGCCGCGCTCGGTGACCCGACCACGCTCTCAGCCGCCAAGAGCGCCGGGCTCAACGTCATCGCCCCGCCGCAGGCCATGTCCGGGCTCAACCTGCTCGATCGCAGTGGCACCATCAGCAAGCCAGTTGGCGATGTGCGGGTCCGGCAGGCGCTGAACTACGCCGTCGACCGCAAGGCCATCGCGAAGGCGCTCTACGGCGACGAGGCCCTCGCGTTGAGCCAGTACTCGCTCACCGGGCAAGCCGCGTACGACACGGCGCTGAACGAGCGCTACCCCTACGACGTTGCCAAGGCAAAGCAGCTTCTCGCCGAGGCCGGGTACCCGAACGGGATCACACTCGAGTCGATCGACACGACGGTGGCCGGTCTGAACAAGCTGATGCAGGCGATCTCCGGACAGCTGTCCGCTGCCGGGGTGACGCTGAAGATCACGACGAAACCGGGCGTCAATGACTACGTCATCGGGATGCTGTCGACCAAGTACCCCACCGCGGTCATGGGTTACGGCCTGGCGAACATGGCAAGCCTGTACGCCGGGTTCATCAACCCCGCCGGGCCCTTCAACCCCTTCCACTACAAGGACGCCGAGCTCGACAAGCTGTACGCCCAGTACTACGCAGCCAACGAGGAGCAGGGCGCGGCGCTGCAGAAGCAGATCAACGCCCGCCTGGTCGAGCAGGCCTGGTCGGTCCCTGTGGTCGGGGCACCGCTGAGCTACTACACGACCAAGGGCATCACCGGCCTCGACGCCACCTCTGGGAACTCGGGCGTGCCATGGCTGACCGAGATCAGGCCGGCCGGCTGAGCGCGGACCGGACGGAGATCACCTGATGCTCAGACTCGTCGCACGGCGGCTCCTGTGGTCCGTGCCACTCGTCCTGGCCGCTGCCGCCGTATCCTTCATCGCTGTCGGTCTCCTCCCCGGTGATGCTGCCCGCTCGTTGCTGGGGCAGAACGCCACAGAGGAACAGCTGCAGGAGGCCCGTCACCAGCTCGGCCTGGACCTTCCACTGTGGGAGCAGTACTGGCACTGGCTGACCAACGCCCTGCACGGCGACCTCGGCACTTCACTGATCAGCCGCACCCCGGTGGTCGACGAGCTGAACTCCAGGATCGGTGCCTCCCTCTCGCTGATCATCGGTGCCACGCTCTTGGCCGCTGTGGTCGGGATCGCCCTCGGTGTGCGCGGCGCCCGCCGTGGGCGCATAGGCCGACTGGTCGACACCGTGTCGGTGATCGGGTTGGCCGTGCCGGACTTCTGGCTCGGGCTCATCCTCGTCGTGGTGTTCGCCGTCGAACTGCAGCTGTTCCCCCCGAACGGCTACGTGGATCCGCTCGAAGACCCGATCGGGTGGGCCAGCTCCCTCGTCCTGCCCGTTATCACCCTTGCGGTTCCGGCCGTCGCGATCATCGCCAAACAGACCCGCGACGCCGTCGCCACGGCGATGGATCGCCCCTTCGTGCGGACCCTGCGAGCGGCCGGCATCTCCGACCGTTCGATCCTCTTCCGTCACG
The DNA here is from genome assembly GCF_052115065.1 of Terrabacter sp. 2TAF16. Classification (NCBI taxonomy): domain Bacteria; kingdom Bacillati; phylum Actinomycetota; class Actinomycetes; order Micrococcales; family Intrasporangiaceae; genus Terrabacter; species Terrabacter sp. 2TAF16. The sequence continues at coordinate 5,886 of NZ_JBFRFZ010000029.1, read as the reverse complement.
CACTGCGCAACGCCGCGATCCCGATCCTCACCGTCGTCGGGCTGGTGTTCGTCGGTGCCCTGAGCGGCACGGTCGCAGTGGAGTTCATCTTCGCCATCCCAGGTCTGGGCAGCACCGCCGTGCAGGCCACCGCTGCCCATGACTTCCCCCTCATCCAAGGAGTCGTCGTGTACTTCACCCTCATCGTCATCGTGGTGAACCTCGCCGTGGACCTGGCGTACGGCTACTTCAACCCCAGGGTGCGTCTGACATGACCGAGAACTCAGTCCTCAGCGAGCCAATCGCAGCCCTCGGACCATCGGGGACGGCCGAGATGCCGGGCGCGACCACGGCGCGAGCCCGCTGGGCGCGTTCACTGCTTCGCCAGCCTCGCGGGTTCACCGCAGTGACATACCTGGCCCTGTTGGTCCTCGCGGGGCTGCTCGCCTCGAGCATCGCACCGTTCCCACCGGACCAGCAGAGCCTGTCAGAGGTCCTTCAAGGACCATCAACCACCCACCTGCTCGGCACCGACACCCTTGGGCGGGACGTGCTGAGCCGGTTGCTGTACGGCATCATCCCGTCGCTGCAGAACTCCCTCATCGCGCTTGTCGTGTTCCTCGTCCTCGGCATCCCGGTCGGGATCATCGCCGGGTACAGAGGCGGTAGGTTCGACGCCATCGTGGGGCGTGTGACCGAGCTGATGTTGGCGGTTCCCCCGATCATCCTCGTGCTGGTCGTGCTCGGCGTGTTCTCCTCGAGCCCGTCGGCGGCGATGGTCACCCTCGCGGTCCTGGCCGCGCCTGGTCTGGTGCGGGTCGTCCGAGGGGCGACGCTCGTGGTCCGGGAGGAGCTGTTCGTGACCGCCGCCAAGGTGGCCGGAGTCCGCAACGCCCGCATCATGGCGACCCACATCCTGCGCCGCGTCCTGGGCCCCATCCTCGCGCAGGCGACGGTCTTCGCCGGGGTCACCCTGGGCGTGCAGGCCGCCCTCGCGTTCCTGGGTCTGCTCAGCTCCGACAGTCCCACGTGGGGTGGGATGATCGGCGAGGCCTCGACCGTCATCACCGAGACATCGTGGCTGTTGATTCCTCCGGGCGTGATCCTTGCCGTGACCGTCCTGGCCCTCGGGCTGCTCGGAGACACCATCAGGGACCTCACCTCCGGGGAAGCCACCAACTCCGCTCGGCCAGGCCGCCGCTCACGCAGAGCAGCCGCCGCCCGGCGCGACGCACAGCCTGCGTCCAAAGAAGCCACGGCGCACGAGAGGACGCCCACACTTCGTCCCGGAGAGGTAACCCTCGAGGCGCGGAGCTCGGCGTTGCTCGAAGTGCGGCACCTCGCCGTCACCACTGCTGGGCCGCAGCCGACCACGCTGGTCGACGACGCGACCTTCGTCATCCACCTCGGGGAGGTCGTCGGCGTCGTCGGAGAGTCCGGCTGCGGCAAGAGCGTCACCGCACTGGCCGTGCTGGGTCTGCTGCCGGAGGGCCTCACCGCGTCCGCGGGGGAGGTGATCTTCCAAGGCACTGACCTGGTAGCCGGCGGCCCGGCCGCCTACCGTGCCATTCGCGGCTCGGGCATCGGGTACGTCGCTCAAGACGCGCTGGGAAGCCTGGACCCGACCCACACCATCGGCAGTCAGCTGATGGAGGTCATCGCCGTCCACGATGACACGTCGCACACCCAGCGGCGGACTCGAGCGATCGAGCTGCTCGAGCAGGTGAAGATCCCGGATCCGGAGCGAGTGCTGCGCACCTACCCGCACGAGATCTCCGGCGGCATGGCTCAACGCGTAAACATCGCCATCGCCCTGGCCGGCCGGCCGCAGCTGCTGGTCGCCGACGAACCGACCACCGCACTGGACGTGACCGTGCAGGGCGAGATCCTGCGGTTGCTGCGCGAGCTGCAGCAGAGCACACAGATGGCCGTTCTGCTGATCACCCACGACTGGGGCGTGATCGCCGGGATCGCCGACCGGGCGGTTGTCATGTACGCCGGTGAGGTCGTCGAACGCGCCGACGTGCAGACCCTCTTCACCCACCCCCGGTTCCCTTATACGGCGGCGCTGCTCGCCGCCGAGCCGAGCCTGGCTGCCGAAAGCTCGCGCCTGCCGACCCTGCCGGGCAGGGTCCCGCCACCCGGATCCTGGCCAACCGGATGCCGGTTCGCGAGCCGGTGCACCTTCGCACGTGACCAGTGCACGCGGGCCCCCATCCCCCTCCTGGCCGTATCGGGCCAGTCGGACACCCGCTGCATCCGCATCGAAGAGCTTGTCAGCGAAGGAGCGATGCCGCGATGAGCACCATGGACTCCACCGACGTCACCGCCGTCGACGACACGACCATGCCCGTCCTACAGGTGGCCAACCTTCGGGTCGGGTTCCGCCGCCGCCGCGCCGAGAACACGTTCTGGGCCTTGGACGATGTCAGCCTCACCGTGCCCCAAGGCCGCACCATGGGCCTCATCGGCGAGTCCGGCTCCGGCAAGTCGACCCTCGCCAACGCCGTCCTCGGGCTGGTGCCGGTCCAGTCCGGCACCGTCCAGCTCGACGGGAAGGACATCACCACCCTGTCCGGAGCACCACGCCGGTCCCTCGGCCGGACCCTGCAGGCAGTGTTCCAAGACCCGAACAGCTCTCTGAACCCGTCCTGGACCATCGGGCGCAGCCTGGCCGAACCCATGCGCGCCCAAGGCGTGCGGTCCAAGAGCGAGATCCGGACACGCACCGCCCAGATGCTCGAGGATGTCGGCCTGAGCCCCGATGCGGCCGACCGGCTGCCGGGCCAGTTCTCCGGAGGACAGCGCCAACGCATCTCGATCGCGCGGGCCCTGATGACCTCACCCCGGCTCGTCATCTGCGACGAGTCCGTCAGCGCCCTGGACCTGTCCGTGCAGGCACAGATCCTCAACCTGCTCAGCGACCTGCAGGAGGAGCACGGAGTGAGCTACCTGTTCATCTCCCACGACATGTCCGTCGTGCGGCACGTCTGCCACGACGTCACCGTCCTCTACCGGGGCCAGGTCATGGAGGTCGGGCCCACCCGCCTCGTCACCGCGCAGCCAGCCCACCCTTACACGCACGAGCTGCTGCTCTCCGCGCCCGTGGCCGACCCCACGATTCAACGCGCACGGCAACAGCAGCGCCAGCTCGTCCACGAGGCCAAGCTGGCCCAGCCCGCCCTGCCCGCAGACGTTTCGGGCGGAGCCGGCAGCTGTGCCTTCGTGTCGCGCTGTCCCGTCGCCCGCGACATCTGCAGCCGACAACGGCCCCCGCTGCGCCTGCTGCCGGACGGGCGGTCAGTGGCGTGCCACCGCTACCCCGAATGGCGAAGCGAGGTGCCCGACACGACCCTCCCGGCCCCTTCCGCCACTGGGGGACGCAGCATCCCAGAGGTGGCACCTCCCGATCCCGCGGGGGAGCCTCACGCTGACGGCGATGGTCTGCGCGCCGACCGCGGCGCCGTGTCGTCCGTCCAAGACCAGTTTGCGCCGAGCCGAGCGCCTCAATACCGATCCACGCAGGAGTCGTCATGACCGTCACCAAGTACGAGGGAGACGTCGCCGAAGGTTTCGGGCGCGTCGCCGACGCGTTCGTCGCCAACTTCGATGAGCGCGGCGACACCGGCGCTGCCTGCGCGGTCTACGTCGGCGGGAAGCTACTCATTGACCTCTGGGCCGGTACCACCAACCGCACGGGAGGCACCGAGCACCCCGACGGCTCTGACAGTGCCCCGTTCACCCACGACACTCGTAGCGTGCTGTTCTCCGTCAGCAAGGGAGTCACCACCGTCTGCCTACTCATGGCGGCCGAAGCAGGCCAGCTCGAGCTCGACTACCCGGTCGCGCACTACTGGCCGGAGTTCGCCGCAAACGGCAAGGACGCCATCACCGTCCGGCAGGTCCTCGCCCACCAGGCCGGGTTGATCGCGCCTACCGAGCCGCTCACCGCGCAACAGGTCCAAGACTGGACGCCCGTCACCCAGGCGCTCGAGAAGCAGGCGCCGCTGTGGGCCCCGGGCACCGCATACGCCTACCACGCCATGACGGTGGGATGGCTCGCCGGGGAGGTGCTGCGCCGGGCCACTGGATCGCGACCGAGCCAGTGGCTACGCGAGAAGATCACCGAGCCACTCGGCCTGCACATGACCTTCGGAGCGCACCTGGACGACCCCGACCTGGCGCTGATCGGAGAGCCCCTACCCGCCGCGCCCGACGCGACGCCCGCCATCGACACCGTCGACGCAGCAATGCTCGACCGGGTGATGGGTCTGGGCGCCTTCGACGGGCTGGATCTGTTCAGCGCCGTGAACCGGGCTGACTGGCTGGAGCCTGAGATCCCCGCCGGGAACCTCGTCACCACCGCCCACGACCTCGCCAAGCTCTACGCCGCAACCGTCAGCGACGTGGACGGGGTGCGGCTGCTGCAGCCTGGCACCGTCCGTGACGCCCGGCTCCCACTCTCGGTCGGCGCACCGTACGTCGGCGTCGACGAGGGCAACCGGTGGGGAACTGGCTTCATGACCGACTCCCTCCGCCGGCGCATGACCGGCGCGGGAAGTTTCGGCCACGACGGCGCCGGTGGTCAGCTGGGGTTCGCCAACCTCGAGCAGCAGCTCTCCTTCGGGTACCAAACCCTCCGCCCCGGCGGTGTACCTGACGACCGCGCCGAAGCGCTCTGCCGGGCCCTCCGCGCCTGCCTGTAACCAACGTTCAACTCCGTAGCGCAGCGTGCGACAGTTCGCGTGCTGCCGGCCCAAACTAAAGGACACACCGCCATGCCTCTCGACCCGTTCCTCGAGCCGCTCGTCGCCAACCTGCCGCCCGTCCCCGAGCAGATCGATGACTTCCCCGCCTTCCGCGCCCAGGACGCCGCAGGCGCCGCTGTGATGGTCGAGCAGTTCACCGAGCCCGGTCCGCCGGTGCGGTCCCGTCGCACCGTGACCATCCCCGTCAACGGCGGGAACATCGACCTCAAGATCTTTTACCCCGAGGGCGACGGGCCGCACCCGGCTCACCTCTACATCCACGGCGGAGGCTGGATCGCGGGCACCATCCACACCCCGTACATCGACATCACCTGCCAGGAACGCTGCGCCGGCGCGGACTGCGTCGTGGTGACCGTCGAGTACCGCAAAGCCCCGGAACACCAGTTCCCCACCGGGCTCAACGACTGCCACGCGGCGCTCATGTGGATGTTCGATCACGCCGACGAGCTCGGGATCCAGGTCGATCGGGTCAGCGTCGGTGGCGGATCCGCTGGCGCCAACCTCGCGGCCGCCCTGTGCCTCAAACTGCGAGACGAAAACGGCCCCAAGCTGGCCCTACAACTGCTCGAGGTCCCTGCCCTCGACCTCACCCTCGCCAGCCCATCGATGCACAGGAACGCCACCGGATACGGCCTCGACCTGACCACCATCGAACAACTGCTGCCGTACTACCTGCCAGCCCCCGAGGACGCCACCCACCCCTACGCCTCGCCGCTTCTGGCCAGCGACCTATCCGGTCTGCCGCCGGCGTACATCATGTCCGCCGAGTACGACCCGCTCTGCGATGACGGCCAGCGGTACGCCGACCGCCTCAACGCGGCCGGGGTCAACGCGACGTACTCGCTGCAGGAAGGGCACATCCACGTCTCGTCCGCGCTCACAAAGGTGATGCCTTCCGCCCGCGACTGGCGCACCGAGATGATCGCCGCACTCAACAAAGCCAACGTCGGTTTGTCCCAGTAGTGCAGCGGTGATCAGACGCCCCAGGCGGGGTCTGTCAGGCGAACGGTGTAACTGGCGTTTTCATGGTTAGAGGTTCTCCGGCGCCGGCATGCGCGCCTCGAAGGTGACCGCGAACGCGTTCAGGGCCGGCTTCCACCGGGTGACCCATCGTGCCTGCCCGAGTCCTTTGGGGTCC
>NZ_JBFRFZ010000028.1:0-12597 GCF_052115065.1 Terrabacter sp. 2TAF16 | reverse complement strand
ACCTCGTTCTCGATGTAGGTGTGCACGGTCAGCAGCTCGAGGATCGTGTCGACGACCTTCTGCTTCTGGACCGCGGTCTGGCCGGGCTTGCGGAAGGCGCGGAACTGCTCGCGCACGTCTTTGTGGTCCTGCTTGAGCAGGACGATGGCATCGGTTGACACAGGCGCTCCTTCGAGCAGCGGGGCGGGGACGACCAGCAAACTGTGCCGTCCAGCCGTCTCGTACCCATCGCACACTGCCCGAACCACACGTGGGCAGGCGGCGTCGTCCGAGCGATTCCTTGCTCGAGTCCCTCGGACGCTGCGGGGCGCAGCCTCCAGGCGCACCGCCGTAGGCCAACGGCTCGGCCTTGGTCGCGAGATCAGTCAGCCCAGAAGCCGGACCGGTGTCGACGACGTGCGCGCGTAACGCCGTACAGCGGCGGAGCCAAGGTGTCTCGGGGTGGGAAACGGGTACGGCCAAGTCCCCACCGAACACCGCGCCGCGTGCGCCAGATGCACCAGGACTTCGCATGACGGCATACAGCACCTTCGTTCGTGCCACGCACGTGCTCACCAACGCAGCATGGTTCGGCGGCTCCTTGGCGGGTGCCGTCGCGCTGCACCCAGCCAGCCGCAAGAGTGATGACGCCCGCGACCGAGCCGAGATCGCCGACGAGGGGTGGCGCCGTTGGGGTCCAGTTCAGGGTGTGGCTATCGGCCTGCACCTCCTGAGCGGCCTCGCGATCTTGGCCGATAACAGGCGCCGCGTCGTCGGTCACCCTCCTACGGCGGCGGCCGTCGTCCTCAAGACGGCGCTGACAGGGACGGCGATCATGGTCAGCGCCGAGGCTTACCGATCCAGTGCCGAGCTCGACGATGCGCTCGAGCACGCTCAGGGGGATCCTGCGGTGGCGGACAAGGCCCACCGACTCACACACCGCATGAGCTGGCTGCGATGGGCCACCCCCGCGGCCACCGCGGGGCTCCTCGTGCTCGATGCCTACCTCGGCGAGCAGCAACGCGGCGTCGCAGGGCTCCTCGACCAGCCGTCCAGCTTGAGGCGCACGACGTGACGCGCGAATTCGAGTTCGCATTCGAAGGTCGCTACCGACTGCCCGCGCTCGCGTTCGGGATCACTCCGGCCACCGCCCAGGTCGTCGTCACCGCGCATGAGCTGCTTGTGAGGTTCGGGCCCTGGCGACTGCGAACGGCGCTCGCCAACGTCGCCGGCACCGAGGTCAGCAGGGGGTATGCCTTTCACCGGACGGCTGGTCCGCCCCATCTGTCGCTCGCCGACCGCGGCGTCACCTTCGCGACGAACTCGCGTCAGGGACTGTGCATAGCGTTCGTCGAGCCAGTCCATGCCATCGAACCCGCCGGAGTTCTTCGGCACCCCGCGGCGACGGTGACGGTCGCTGACCCGGAGGCGCTCGCTGCTGCCCTACGTCTCTGACCTACAGCCGTCCGGTGCGCCCGAGTGATCAGGGCGCGGCGTGTGAGGGGAGACGGTGCATCCCATCTCGGATCTGGCGCGGCGGTCCCGCCCGATGCGTGGCTGAAAGAGCGAACGCTGACCACCTCGGTGGTGACGGACGGCTGTTGGGTTCCTGTCGCGCGGAGGCGTGTGGTTGCGCGGCTGGGAGATCTCTGGCAACCAGGCGCCGGTGCCTCACGTGGACGCGTCAAGACCGTAGGGTCGCGCCATGACTCGTCTTCGCGTGCCTACCGTGTTGGCGGTGTGCGCCTGTTGGGTGTTGGCAGCCTGTTCCGGCGACAGCTCGCCCGCAGCGACGGCTGCTGCCCGGGCCGCCACCAGCTTCACCGCGTCCGTCGACGCGCAGCCAGAGGCAGCCTGTGCGCTGCTGGCTCCACAGACCCGTCAAGAACTCGAAGACTCCTCGGGTCCGTGTGCCCAGGGGATCAAGGACGCCAACTTGCCGAGCGCCGGGAGGGTGATTTCCGTGGACGTGTATGGCCAGGACGCCATGGTGCGGCTCGAGCACGACACCCTGTTCTTGGCGCGGTTCGGTTCCGGCTGGCGTGTGACTGCTGCTGGTTGCACCCCCCAGGAACAAGATCGTCCCTTCTCGTGTGAGCTCAAGGGAGCTTGATCGTGCGCGCTGCATTCATCGGCATCCTTCTGTTCATCGGGGCTGTGCTGGCTGCTTGCATCTTCGTCGGGCTGGCGCAGCGATGAAGCGGGTACGTGAGCAGGGCTTGACCTTGGCGTTCACGGCCCTCTTGGTCGCGGCGCTTGTCGGGCAAGCGCTGACGGGACTGGCTTCCTACAACCGGCAGGCGGCCGACGCCGGCCTTCCGTTGATGACGCTTCTCCGGTACGTGACGTCCTCGCAGTTCGCCGTCGACGTGGCCGAGAACTGGCAGTCGGAGTACCTGCAGTTCCTCCTCTTCATCCTGCTCACCGTCTGGCTGGCCCAGAAGGGCTCTCCCGAATCGAAGCCGCTGGACACGCTGGGTCGAGAGTCGGACAAGGACCAGAAAGTCGGCCGGTACGCCCAACGGGACTCGCCAACCTGGGTGAAGGCCGGCGGGTGGCGCCTGCGGCTGTTCTCGCGGTCACTCGGACTGACGATGGCGGCCATCTTCTTGCTGTCATGGTTGGCGCAGTTCATCGCCGGACGCTCGGCATACAACGCGGACCAGATCCAGGATCTCAAGGCCCCTCTCGACTGGGCTGCGTACGCGGCTGCCCCTGACTTTTGGAACCGCACGTTTCAGAACTGGCAGTCCGAGTTCCTGGCCGTCGCGAGCATGGTCGTGCTGAGCATCTACCTGCGAGAGCGGGGCTCACCCGAGTCGAAACCCGTGGGGCAGCCGCACGGCTCGACCGGCGTCGACGGCTGAGCGGTCTGCGGGCCCACAGGATGAGCGCGGCGAAGGTGACGATGCCGTACTTGGCGTGTACGACGGGCCGCGTGTGGAGTCTCGTCGAGGGGACCTGGATCCTGGGCTCAGCGACGCTCTGAAGGGACGATGTGCTCCTCGATGCGTTGCATGACCAGCATCAGCGCCAAGCCGACCAGCGGCGAGGTGAGGGAGAGGGCGAGCATGGGTGCCTTTCAATGGTGCCGGGTTTCCGGCAGACACGGCCCCGACCGTGTCGTCGTTCAGGCCTGATCCACTAAGCGCGCTGCGTCACTCTGCTTGTCGTGACAGACCGCGTCCGGGACGCCGGAGGGGCTCCGGGCCCTCGCCGGACCGGAGCCCCTCCTTCCCGAGCGAGATCAGACCCGGGGGTGCAGCGGGGCGAGCTGAACCGCGTCAGAGACCGAGGAGGCGGTTGAGCAGGTTGGCCAGCCCATTGATGCCGTTGCCGTCGAGGAGTCCAGCCACTGCACACAGGAGGTTGCCGAGCAGGTTGCCGGCGCCTGACTGGGCCGTGATGTTGAGGACCACCTGGTTGAGGTCGACGACGAGGCCGAGCACGTCGAGGTGCAGCGGTCCGAGCACGAGGTTGAGGATCTTGCACGTGCCGGCAGCGGTCGCGCTCGCCACCGTCGTGGTCACCGTCTGGGTCACCGGGGTCGTGGCCCCGGCCAAGGTGGTCAGGGTGCCGGTGACGACTCCGGTCACGGCCAGCTGGCCGTTCTGGTTGCTGAACGAGGTCGGGGCGAACGAGCCGGTGAACGTGCCCACGCCGGCGAGGACCTGGTTGATCGGCGACGACGCCGTCGTCCTCGGTGTGGCGGCCGCGGGCGCGGCTGCGGCGGCTGCGGCGGCTGCGGGCGCCGCGGATGCGCTGGCAACCGGCGCGAGGCCCAAGGCCGCGGTGGTGGCGAGGGTGACTCCGGCGGCGCAGAGCTTGTAGGTGAGCTTCATGGGTGTGACTCCTTCATCGGCGTACGGGCGGCCTCGTGGGCCGTCGGTCACCTCTGAAGAGCACGCCTCACGCATCACATGATGCGAGCTGACAGGACCTATGGGAGATGCCCTGCACAAAGTTCGAGCACGAACTGGTCCGATCAGTCCGGATATCGGCGGTGGATCCCGCGTCATGCGATCGCCGTCAAGGCGTCCGGTCGTCGTGTCGAGGCTCCAGGACGCTGCGGTGGCTCATGTCGTATGCGGCCAGCACCTCCAGCAGCAGCTCGCCCGACCGCTCGGCTACGTCCACTCGATCGTCCGGAGCGGTCTCGCGCAGGACCTCGGTGGCGACGTTCTGATGGATGCGCGTCATGACCAGCAGGCTGATACCGCCCGTGAAGGCGTGCCGCCCCAGCTCGTATGCCGATTCCCGGGCGGCCTCGTCGCGGCGGGGCAGGAAGCGCCGCAGCGTCGCGCGGTAGTCCTGGGTGAGGTCGTCGACGACGAGCCGCTCCGCTCGATGGGGGCTCACGTGCGTTTCTGGGGCTGGGACCGAGAAGAGCCGAGGTTCCGGGTCGCGGCAACCTCCGCGAGGAGCTGCACCCCTTCCTCGAGATCGAGGGCAGTAGGGATCTGACCCGTGCCCATGCCGAGCCGGACCATCGCGAAGGCTACCTCCGGCTGGATCCCGACAAGCACGGTCAGCGCGCCGCGCAGTCGTGCCATGTCAGCGATCCGGCGCAACGTCAGCGCGGCGAACGAGTCGATGACGTCGAGAGCTGCGACGTCGATGATGACTCCGCGCGAGCGGTGCTCCCCGATCTGTTTGACGAGGTCGTGCTCGAAGCGGACCAGCTCGGAGTCGTCCAGGGCAGTGTGGATCGACGCGATCAGGGTCGATCCCTGCCGCATGATGGACACGAGCGCTGGTCCGCCGTTCACGAGGTCGAGTCGACCTCCTTCCGAGTCACGGCGTATCCGAGGAGCCTCTCGGCCTCTTCGAGCCCACCTTGCAGGTCGCCGATGGTGTTCATCTTGCTCAGGTCGACCCCGATCGTCACGAGGGTTTGCGCGATCTTGGGGGAGAGCCCGGTAATGATGACGCTCGCACCCATCAGGCGTGACGCGTCGACCGTCTGCACGAGGTGGTTGGCGACCGCCTCGTCGACGTCCGGGGAGCCGGTGATGTCGATGACGACCACCTTGGCGCGGTGCTTGCGGATCCCGGAGAGCAGCTGCTCGGTGAGCTGTTTCGCGCGCTCGCTGTCCAGTACCCCGATGATGGGCAGGATGAGGAGCCTCTCGCGCACCGGTAGCACCGGGGTCGACAGCTCACGGATGGCGTCCTGCTGCTGGCGGATGACGCGTTCCCGCTCATCGACGAAGCTGACGGCGACGGTGTTGGCGATGCGGTTCGCCGCCGGTTCGTAAGCGTCGAGCACCTCGTTGAGCATCGAGAAGTCACGCTGGTACTTCTCGAAGAGCGAACGCGCCAGGACGTCGCGTAGCAGCAGCACGATCCCGACGACCTCGTGGGTCTCGACCCCGCGCGGAATGATCCGCTCGGAAAGGTCCCTCGCGTAGTGCTGCAGCGCCTCGACATTCCCCGTCTCGAGCACCTCGACGTAGTTGTCGTAGACGGACGTGGTCTCGGCGGCCATCTCCTGGGGAGTCATCGCCGTCAGCAGGTGGGCCTGCTGGATGCGCTGTGACCACTCCTCCTGGAGCCGGGTCCGGTGCTCCCGAAGATGTGCCACGAGCTGCGACAGCAGGTGACCGCTCGGTCCGGACCTGGCGGAGTCGTGCTCGGGTGCGGCGTGCACCGGCTGGTGGTCGGTGGTGCGGTCATTCATGGTCTGCCTTCTCCCATTTCGTCATGGTCACTGTGGTGCCGTGGCCGGGCTCGCTCGCAATGGCGAACTCGTCCATGAGGCGACGGACGCCCGGGAGGCCCAGGCCGAGTCCGCCGTACGTGCTGAACCCGTCGTCGAGCGCGCGTTCGACATCGGGGATCCCGGGTCCGCCGTCGCGGGCGACGATCTGGATGCCGCGGCGCGGGACCTCGAGCAGGTTGACCACGACCTCGCCGGTGCCGGCGAAACGGACGATGTTGCGGCATACCTCCGACACGGCGGTGGCGATGACCGTGAGGTCGGTGGGCCCGAAGGCCAGGCGCGACGCGAGCTCGCGCGCGGCCCCACGGGCCGTGACGATGTCGGGATCGGTGGTGACCGGGATGGTCAGACGGTCGTCGCGTGGCTGGCCCCGCTCGAGCAGCGGCTGGCTCAACCCGGCGCAGGGCTCGCACTCGAGCAGGTGCTGGGCCGCGTGAACCTCCCGCTGGCGTCGCTGGTCGCCGCTGCTCAGCGCCAAGAGGACCGCCCGGCACTGCTCGGTCGGAGGCTCGATCTGCGCCGCAGCCAAGAGGTACTCGACACGAAGTCGAGCACGCGTGCGGTTCAGCTGGGCTGCCACAGCCCCGGCCGTGCTGCCCTCGCGCGCAGCGAGAGTGCGCGTGTCCGTGCCCTTGACCTCGTGGTCCAGCAGGGTGCGGCGCTCGCGCTCGGTCAGGCGGGCAAGAGCGGTGGCCATCGCGGACTGCTCCTCGTCGAGCAGGACCTGCGTCTCCGGAGGATCGGGGGTGCTCAGGTCGACGACGCGATGCTGGTTTCGATGCTTGCGGTCCACGTCGCGCCACATTGACGCCACGACGTTGCGGGCTGTCACGATCGCGTACGGCTCGAGCATGCCCGGTTCGATGGTGGGGCTGGCCGCCAGGACGCGGGTGAGCGTCTCCTGGACCAGGTCCTCCGCGGCCGGGTGAGAGCCGACGCGGGCGTGAACGATCCGGCGGACCATGGGTATCAGGTCCGCGACGTCCTCAGCGCTGTGACCGGAGCGGCTCCCTGCGCGTTCGGTGGCGCTCACGCGCTCTACGTACCCAACTGTGCCTTCCACCCGACCCATGCGTGGGGAAGGGGGCCAACGGGCGTGGGCAGGACCATGCTGCGCCTGCTGGGCGTTCGTGGCGCTGTACACGCCACGCTGATGGTCGGACATCTTTGCCCGGGCTGGAGTGAGCGTGTCTTTGGCGCATCCGCCCGCCCCGACGGACCCGCCGGTCCGGCGCTGCCAGGCTCGGCGAGACTCGGCGTGCTGCGTCCCTTCCGTCGAGGCACATGGTTGGTGATGGCTGGCGGGGCCCCGGAAGCCGTCAGGCCGGCCCGGGGCCCCCGACGACGGTTCAAGGGGGAGGGGGATCGCCGTCGTCACCCTCGTAGACGCTCGAAGGCTGAGAGCATGACGCGGCCCGGGCTCCAGGCGGTCGCCGTGCTCGGTGTGGCGACTGTCCGTGGCGGACCGTGGTGGACCTCCGTGGGCTATTCGAGGGCCGCGGGTGATGCCCGGAACCGCCACCTGCTCGCCCCAAACGCGTTCGTAGTTCCGGCCTCGAGGTCCCTGTGGTGGCTTGAGCGCCCAGTACCGAGAGGCCTAGCAACGCCCTTCTTGTCACCAGACTCTGCCGCCCAGCCACAGAGGAGTACCTCAATCCGCAGGTGGCACTCGGCGGTTCATTCGTCGCCGACGATAGGTGGTCAGCCGCACGGATCAGCCGAAACTAACCGGACTTTCGGCCTCGATGCGCGCAGGATGACCCGCCCTGTCCGGGCCTCCGCGTCGGTGACCTTCTGCGTTGCGCAGTCGCACGCGATCGACCGGGACACCCTGCGGCTGGCGCGGTGCCTCAGGTTTGGTGCGTTACGTCGGTGACGGCCACCGCTTCACGTTGCGGGCTGGTACTCAAAAGCCCCCCGGTCGTCGAAGGTTCGAGGGCCGATGCCGATGTTCGGAGTAGCGGGGTCGTCCACTCGTGGGCGGGCGGGCGCGTCGGATGTGGTCTGGCCCGGCGCGCCCGAGTTGGCCGAGTCGATGGCCGGTGACCGAGCCGCGAGGGTAAAAGTGCCCGTGGCCGCCCTGGTGAAGCGCGGGTCGGCCTGCAGGCCCCGCGCCTCCTGGCCGCTCGCGGTGCGGAAGCTCGCCAGGGTGTTGTAGGAGGTCGTGCCCCAGACCATCATGGTGCCGGGGGCGCTGAGGTTCACGAGGTCGAAGTTGACGCTCGTGCCCAGCCTCGAGGTGGCGTCCACCCGGATGTTGCCCCCCGTTCTGGGGCACTTGACGGTCCCGCCGACGCCATTCGGGCACCGGATTCCGTTGTCGGTCGCGATGTTGTTGGCGATCGTGACGCCGCTGGTTGTGCTTGCAGCAAGTCCCTCGAGGTTGATGCCCGAGGTCGCGTTGCCGTACACCGTGTTCCCGACGATCGAGCCGCCAGTGACCCCAAGGCTGTCGATGCCATGGTCACCGGTGATGCAGCCGGATGTGTTTCCGGTGCTGGGGTGGGCGCAGTTGGTCTGCGCGGCGGTCGTGAAGCCCATGTTTGCGTACACGATGTTGTTGATGATCTGGTTGCGGTCGCCGCCCGGGAAGACCTGGATGCCCGAATCCTCGTTGTGGTGCACTCGATTGGCCTTGACAATGTTGCCCGGCCCGCGCAGGTCGATGCCCACCGCGTTGCGCACGTAGCCGTACGCGTTGAAGGAGAGCTCGTTGCCCACGACCTGGTTCCCGGTAGAGCCGCCGGCCATGAGGATGCCCGACCCGGCGTTGTTGGTGACCAAGTTGCCCTTGACCGACGACGACGTCATGGCATTGAGGTACATCCCGTACGCCGCCGCCCCGGAGATCCGCCGTCCTGAGGTCTGCACCGTGTTCCCGGTGATGCTGAGCCCCTTGGCATTGGACACATAGACGCCAGAGCTGGTCGTGTTCTGGATCCGGAACCCGGACACGGTGATCCAACTCTGGTTGGAGATCGTGAACCCGTGGCGCGGACCCGAAATGACGACGGTGGCGCCGGTGGCGGGCCGGAAGATGATCGGCAGGCCCGACACGCCTGAGTGCCAAAGGGAGACCTCCCCGAAGTAGGTGCCGGCAGCGACGACGACGGTCTGGCCGGCGACAGCGACCTTGGCTGCCTTGACGATCGTGCAGTACGGCAGAGTGGCGGTGCCCGTCCCTGAGTCAGAGCAGCTTGTGGAGCGGACGTAAAGAAACGTCGGTGCCCCGCTCGCGGCGCCGACGGGAACCAGGAGGCCCATGAGGCTGGCGGCCGTGACACCGGCGACGAGTTGTCTTCCGATCATGGGCGAGCCGGAGTGTTGGCGCGTCCTCAGAAATGGCTTCATCAGGTTCCCCTTGCCCGAGTTGTGTAGGTGACAGCCCTACTCTGCGAAAGCGCTGCGCTGAGCACGTCCGCTCGCGGCAGTAGTGGGGTCTACGTCCTTTGGTGTAGCCGCGGGCCTGCACCCGTGCATCGCCTCGGGGCCCGGACCGTGAAGGCCAACGTGCGAAGAATCGCGTCGGCCCCAAGAGAACGCGCCCGGTCAACCCACCCGAGGGCGTTTGCAGGGACGTGATAGCGGGCACATGGAAGCTATGCGTCTACGCGACCACAACAAGGGAGACCTGGCCCTCACGGCTCTGACCCTGGCGGTCGCCGCGGCGGCAGCCGCGAGTGGAACCGCTCGGTGGGCCAGCCGTCGCCGCCTCCGGCGCCACGGCTGCGTGCACGTGCAGCATTGCGAGGTAGTCGAAGCGCCCCATCTCAGGATGAGCCGCTCGTAGCGGATGGCCAGTTCGCGCTCGTTGTCTCGCCCGACGTGGAGCCGGCGGTCGGGGCCTTGCTGTGGCCGACAGCAGTCGGGTCGTCAGCTCGGAAGACTTCGTGCGCCTCGTCGAGTTCAGGTACCGAACAGGGCGGCGCGCCCGCATGCGTGGGACCACGCGCATCGCCCGGCAGATGCGGAGGTGACTCACCGTCGGTGCCGGCTCGGGCGGTGCGTGGCATGGCAACATCGTGGTGTGCCATTGGAGGGGATGCACCAGGACCGAGGACGCGCAGAGTCGTTCGGCTCGGCAGCGGAGGCCTATGACAGGTTTCGCTCCGGCTATCCTGACGCGCTCATCGACGATCTCCTCGTCGGCCGCCCCTCAAACACACTGGATGTCGGGTGTGGCACCGGCAAGGTGGCGGCGGCTATCGCCGCCCGCGGCTTCCGCGTCGTGGGTGTGGAGCCGGACCAACGGATGGCCGAGGTGGCGCGTGCGCGGGGGTTGGAGGTTGATGTCGTCTCGTTCGAGAACTGGGACAGCCGTCGTCAAACGTTCGATCTGGTCACCTGCGGTCATGCGTGGCAGTGGATCGATCCGCTCATCGGCGGGAGCAAGGCAGCGTCGCTTCTTCTACCCGGCGGAGTCATCGCCTTGTTCTGGAACTACCACGTGCTCGACGACGCCCTGCTGGCAGAGGTTCGAACCGCCTACGAGACGTATGCGCCTGACCTGTCCGTCCTCGGTCAGGATCCCAGCGGGCTCCAGGACGCGGACCCCTTCCGCGGCCTCCCATCGTTGTCGCCGGGAGAGACGCGCACCTACCGGTGGGTCCGCGAGTTCGAGGGCATGGACTGGACTGGGATGTTGGGCACGTTCAGCGACCATCAACGGCTGGGGGAAGAACGCCTGACCGCCTTGCAGCACGCCGTGCGTCGCATCATCGATCGGCACGGCGGACGCATTGCTGCGCAGGGCGGCACCTACGTGTGGTCCGCAAGAAAGGTGTCGAGTTGAGCTGGTGACCACCACTCTGTGTTCGGTCGAGGAGTCCCCGCCGCCTTGACGTCCGGGGGCAAAGCTCACGGTCGCCGATCTCACGGTAGAGGAGCGGGCCGGGCTGTATGCCGCCGACCGCTGGGATGGACGCACCGACGAGCGGCCCGACGCCGACGGTTCGCCTCGACGAGTCCCGGCTCGTTGACGTGGGCAGCGCGCTGGCGCTCGCCCCCCGCGATATCGAGCATGACCTGAACGTGGCCCTCGCGTCGAGATCACCTGTAGCCCGCCCAGCCCCAATCACGGTGCTCGGCGCCAGGAAGCGGTCGCCCTCACGGCGTAGGCAGAGTCCGTCGCAGCTACTCGTCAAATCGATAGTCTTCACGGCCTTGAACAGCACTTCGATTCGTGAGGCGTTGGAGTCGGCCTTGACGCTGCGCAGAAGCAACTGCGCGTGGCCGCCGCCGTAGCGCCACATCCGGAAATGGCGCGAGCTCTGGAACCCCGTAAATGGTCTCTGAGTCACTCACTGTGGGCATGGCGACACGGTAAGGACCCCCGCCACGACCTGTGCAGACCCGCGGCGCCACGCGGGAGGGTCGGGCGTCACGCCCTCAACGCGGCACGAGGGACATATGAGGGGAAGCGACCCACTCTCGGCCGTTGTGCTGCGCAGCGACCCGATGAGGAGTAGGCCGGGACCTTGGGCTTTGAAACGCGCAGAGTCCTGAGGGCCTGTCAGCCCGTCTGCAATCTCGTACTCGGAGGAAGGCACGTCATGATCAAGCGCTTATCTGCCACAGCCATCGCCGGAGCAGTCGCGATGATCGCTTTTGCGCCCGCAGCATCAGCGGATCCCAAGACCACCACGATCCCGTTGACCTGCGACAACGGTCAGACGCTTGAGGCAGCCTTCAACGGGAACGGGGACTTCACTCCCGGGCACGTTGTCGGCAGCACGCAAACGTTCGTCATTCAGTCCCTTCAGGCGACAGCGACGTTCACGCCCACCGGTGGCGACCCCTTCGTCGTGCAGCAGCTCGACACATCCAAGCCGCACGTCCACGGAGATCTCGTGACCTGCCATTTCGACTTCGTGCGTGCGACTCCCACAGGGTCCTTCCACGGGGTCGGGACCTCAGTCGTCTTCATCACGCCGGCGTCCTAGCGGACATGTGAGGGTGCGCATCGGGTGCGAGCTCCGAACTGGACTTGATGAAGTACAGCGAGGAGTCCGCACCGCCCCCTAGGGAGGGGACGACGACGCGCGCGGTCTGCGGCATGAAGGCGTATCCCACTGGTCGCAGGAGGCTGGGTCTGGACGATGTCCCGGACCTGGCCGGCGTCATGGGCGTCATGTCGCTGGCAGAGTCGGCCCCCGAGTCCGGCGCCGCGATCAGGTGGCGGGCTCTCAGGGCAGCGGACCCTTGGGCCCGTGGTCCTTCTGGAACTGCACGGCCTCCTCGATGGCGTCGTCCCCGGCATCACGTGACGCGTGGGCGGAGCTGTCGTCTGAGCCGGAGTCCGATGATCCGGACACGACCGCGGTGACCTTTGAGGTCGCCGTCCTAGTGGCATCGGCCACCTTGTCCGCGACGACCGGCGCCTGCTCGCGCACCAGCTGTGCACCTTGGTGTGCTTTCTCCTGCACGCGGGGGTCGTCCTTCAGCTGGCCGATCGCGCGCATGAACTGTTCGTAGGGCTCCCGCCCGGCCCGCGAGCCGAGCAGGAAGCCGACCGCGCCGGCGGTGACGATGAGCAGTCTTTTCATGAGGGGCCTCCGTGTGTCGGGTCGTCGCCCTAGGTCGGGCGCCGACGATCTCCCTGAGGCATACCCACCATCGCCTCGTTCGGCATCAACGCCCGGGCGGGTCACGGGCCCCGTTCCACCTAGGGTCCCGTCCGCATCTAGTCCGCACAAGGTCCGCAACATCTCCGAGCAGGGCCCTGTCGAGCCATCGCACCCAACAGTGGGGACTGCTGACGCTCTGGTTGACACCTGACCTGTGGCGACAGAGGCCGCCGCTGGAAGGATGTACACCATGCCTGCAGCCCACCCCAAGGAGTTCCGCGACGACGTGATCGCCGTCGCCCGGCGCGGCGAGGCCCCGCTCGGCCAGGT
>NZ_JBFRFZ010000027.1:0-12628 GCF_052115065.1 Terrabacter sp. 2TAF16 | reverse complement strand
CCGCGCGCTCCACCTCAGCAGGTGTGAGCGACTTCTTCGCTGCTCTCTCAAGCGGGCTCACGCCCACCAGTGTGTCGGTCATCATCCGACCCTTCCCGCTGAACCAGTCAGCGCGTTGGGCCAGTTACACCGTTACTCGGACAGTCTCGTTGGCCAGAGTTGACAACGAACTTCGGCACGTCGGCCGGAGCCGGGATCTTTAGTTCGGCCGAGTTGCTCGAGGCGGCACCGGCGCCACGGGCAGTGGAGGACTCGGTGCAGGACCCGAGCGTGCCCGCGCCCAGGTAGTTCTCGCACCGGGCGGACCCGGGCGATGGCGGGGGGTCGTGCGGCTGCGACGAGAAGGCCGGGCCGATGAGGGTCAGAGACAGTGCTGCTGACGCACCGAGCGTGGCGGCGACGCGGCGAGCCGGACGGTTGCGGACGCAGGACCGACTGGCGATCGCGGTGGTGTGAAGGTTCATGACATCTCCTGGACTTGTGCTGCCGACGATGTGCCGACGACCTCCACGATCCGGCCGTGCAATCGCCTCCACATCGGGCGTGCTACCAGTCCTCGAGTCCGCGACTACCTAGCCTCAATGCCCGCCTGCCCACCCGACGTTGCGGCCACACCCCGACATGTGGTGATGTCACGCGCTGCCCACTCAGGGTCGACGCCAGTCGCTACCGGATGGAATGCCACGTACGGGATGGCTCTTCCGCGGCCGCGGAGCGACAGACCCAGGACCTGAGCGAGGGCGGACACCCGACACCTGACTCCTAGGTGAGATCACGTGATCCTGATGTGCAGCATGGATTGCTGGACTCAGTGCTTTATCGCGGGCCGGGCGCCGTCGTGCGCCCTACGCTGGAGACCACGCAGCAGCGCGGTCGCCGGAGGGATGCGAATGATCGCAACTGGGACCGAGTCGCCGGTCGGACGTGAGTCGGAACTCGCCGCGGCCGAGGCGCTCCTCCATCACCTCGCGGTCAGCGCCCTTCCGGCGGGGCTGCCGCAGGCACGCGCCCTGCTCATCGTCGGGGACGCGGGTGTCGGCAAGACGACGATGGTGCGGGCCATCTTGGCCGCGGCGGCGGGTCTGGGTCTGTCGACCGGCGAGGGGCACTGCCTTGATCTGGGGAGCGGTGCGCCCTTCGCCCCGGTGACTGAGGCGCTTCGCCAAGTGGTCGCCGCGCGGGCCACGGAGACCGGCTCGGCTCCGAAGGCAGCAAGATGGATTTCCGACGATGTCGTGATTCGCGGACAGACGCTCGAACGTCTCCTGGGTAGCACCTCGGCGCTCGCCGCAGATCGGGGGCTGGTCATGGCCATCGAGGACCTGCACTGGTCCGACCCCTCAACCCGCGACTACGCACTGGCGCTGGTCCGCACCAGCCGGTCAGCCGTGCTCCTCGTGGTCACCGCGCGCGCCGACGACCTTGTCGAGGATCACCCCGGCCGGTCAGCGCTCTATGAGCTTGGGCGCTCGCCTGGTGCGGTACGCCTCGACCTGGCCCCTCTCGATGAGTCCGGGGTGGCCCTGTTGGCCGAGCGGCGACTCGGTCGGCCTCTCGGCCAGGTCGGGTTGGCGGACCTCTTCAAGCGGTCGGGGGGTGTTCCCCTTTATGCGGAAGAGATCATGAAGGCGGCCCGCGAGGCGGTTCCGGCTTCGCTGCACGACCTGCTGGTTCGGCACGTCATGAGGCTCTCGCCTTCGTGTGCGGCGCTGGTGCGTCTGGCGTCCGTGGGCCCGGCCGTGATCGACATCGATCTGCTGCACGACGGGTCGGGCTTGGACTCGGCGGTCTTCGAGGCGCTCGTCCACGAAGCCCTCGCGGCTGGGGTGTTCACGCGGCACGGTGAGCAGTTCGAGTTCCGGCACGCGCTGCTGCGCGATGCGGTGGAGGAAGACCTGCTGCCCAGCGAACGCGTCGCGCTGCACCGTGCCTACGTCGGCATCCTGCGGGAACGTGCCGAGGCGGGCTCGGCGGCCGCGCGGTGGCAGGCAAACGCGGCTCTGGCCGTGCACGCGACTGCCGCCGACGAGGAAGCGACCGCCTTGGTGGCACACGTGAGAGCGGGCCATGCCGCCCAGCAGCACGGGGCCCCGGAGGCGGCAGACCACTTCGAGTCGGCGCTTGAGCTGTGGTCTCGAGTGCCGAACGCCGACGCGCTCGTAGGTTTCTCCGATGCGGAGGCAGCCGCGTGGGCAGCGGAGTCGCTCTTCGACTCCAATCAGTACGAGCGTGTCGAGCGGTTGCTGCGGCATGCTGTGATGTGTCTCGGTCAAGGGACCGACCCGATGGTGGAAGGCCGGGTCCTTCGTATTCTGGCGGCGCATGGGCCCGGCGTCGCCGGGCTGGTCGACCCGGTGACGGCGAGCGACCGGGCCATCGCCCTGCTATCGGCCCGACCAAGCCACGAGCTGGCCGAGGCGTGGCGGGCGAAGGCGTACAACCACAGGCGTCGCCACGAGTACGAGTTCGCCCTTACCGCGGCAGCCACGGCGGCGGACGTAGCTCAGCGTGTGAAATCGCCGACGGCAGAGTACAGAGCTCGTCGGGAGGCGGCCGACGCTCTCCACCAGTTGGGAAGGCTCCCGGAAGCGCTGAACGCTCATCAGGCTGTGGTTTTGCTTGCCGGCCGGGCAGGCGCGCCCGGTGACGCCCTCGATGCAACAGCGGAGGTGGCGTGGGACCTGATCTGCAGTGGCCAGCTCGTGCGGGGCGCGATCGTGGCCAAGCAAGGCGAGGCAGGCGCCCAAGCAGAGGGTCTCACGCGGATCGCCACGTTCAACGGAGAGCAAGACCTGAAAGCGCTCATTTGGCGGGGACGCCTCGCCGAGGCAGAACAACGCCTCAGCGACCTCAGCCGAATGGGCTACCCCGAACACCGACGTCGCTGGGCACAGGTGGACCTGCTGATCGCCCAAGGAGACCTGCACTCGGCACTGGAGATCGAGCAGCGCACGATCGAAGCGGACTACGCACCGCAAACGTACGCCTGCTGGGACACCCTGCGACGAGTCGAGCTCTATGATCAGTTGGAAGACGTGGGGCGTGGGATCGAAAGCGCCCAGATCCTCTTGGCCCGGGCAGAGACGGAGTCTCCCGTCGAGGCTGCGATGCGAGCCCGGTGTGCCCTACAGGCGCTTGGGACTGCGGCCCTGGTCGGGCACGCACCGCCTGAAGGGCTGCAGGCAGCCGCACAGGAGGCGGTTGCTGCGGCCCGGCGCGGGCTCACCGAAGACTGGGCCCGATCGCTTTACGGTGTGCACCTCGCCGTGGCTGAAGCATATGCGCGCCGTCTCGACGGGCGCCCAGCTGTCGATGCGTGGTCACGGGCAGTGGACCTCGCTTCCGTCTTCGGCGCTTTCTTCGCCCTTCGCCCGCAGCTCGAGCGGGCCCGCGAGGAGCTGGCCCACGGCGAACGTGACGCCGGTAAGGCGCACCTCATCGCGCTCTGGCGCTCGGCGAACTCGATGGGTGCCCGCTGGTTCGCTGCCACAGCCGCTGCGAAGGCGCGACGACATCGAGTGCCCCTTCCTGACGCGGACGAAGCCCCCGGCCCGAGAGACCGTCTCACCCCGCGTGAACAGGACGTTCTGGGCCTGCTCACGAAGGGAGCGACGAATCGCGCCATAGCCCG
This sequence comes from Terrabacter sp. 2TAF16, assembly GCF_052115065.1. Taxonomy (NCBI): domain Bacteria; kingdom Bacillati; phylum Actinomycetota; class Actinomycetes; order Micrococcales; family Intrasporangiaceae; genus Terrabacter; species Terrabacter sp. 2TAF16. The sequence goes on along the minus strand of NZ_JBFRFZ010000027.1, from coordinate 8,997 downwards.
AACCTTGTTCATCAGCGAGAAGACGGCGGCGCTGCACGTCAGCCACATCCTGGCCAAGCTCGGGGTGGCCAACCGCGGAGAAGCAGCGGCGATCGCCCGCTCCGCAAATCATCGTCTGCCTGCGGCAGAGGACTGAGAACCAAAGGTTCGGAGAGACTCAATCAGCACTGTCACCGGTACTTCCGCACATTCGTAGACGAGTTCGGCGTCGACGCACTGGGTCCCTCGACAGCCAGCCGTGGTAGCGCGGGGCACTCGCTACTTGACCCAACTGCCCTCGTCCGTTTGCAGGACGATCTGCTGGTGCGCAACCCGCCGAAGATCAATTTGAACGGCTTCGCCGCCTGCAGGACGCGTCGGAGTGACCGGATCCGTCCATAGGGGGCGTTCGCACAGAGGTGTTTCAGGCATGGCCACCCGGCGGCGCGGCTACTCTCCAGCCGACGACCCGGCGGGAGAAACAACGTCAAATGACAACGCCGCGTACGCCCAGGCGGCGACGGTGGGGCAGGTGCTGAGAGACTCAGTCCCATGCTCAGCACGACAAGGATCACCATGCCAGCGCAGCGGAGTCCCAGAACCGACCGGACAAGCCCGAACCCGGCCCCGTCCAGTTCGGCTGACTCGCCGGTTTTCGACCGTTCGAGGCGTGGGCTATGAGCGCCGGCGGCGGTCGCAGACCTCAGACCCGCGGGCGGGGACGCGCCTCTCGGCGGTCCCAGGATCTTCCCGGGCTGCCGCGCGACGGCCTTCGGATCGTTCCCCTGGGGGGCTTGGGCGAGATCGGCCGCAACATGACGGTCTTCGAGCACGCCGGGCGGCTGCTCATCGTCGACTGCGGCGTCCTGTTCCCTGAGGAGCACCAGCCAGGTGTCGACGTGATCTTGCCGGACTTCTCCTGGCTCCGGGAGCGTCTCGACAAGGTGGACGCGATCGTGCTCACGCACGGCCATGAGGATCACATCGGCGGCGTGCCCTACCTGCTGCGAGAGCGGGCGGACATTCCGGTCGTCGGCTCGCGTCTCACGCTCGCCTTCCTCGAGGCGAAGCTCAAGGAGCACGGCATCACCCCCGTCACCGTCAAGGTCAGCGAGGACGACCGGCGCACCTTCGGTCCCTTCGACTGCGAGTTCATCGCCGTCAACCATTCCATCCCCGACGGGCTCGCCGTCGCGATCCGCACCGCGGCGGGCCTCGTCCTGCACACGGGCGACTTCAAGATGGACCAGTTCCCGCTCGACGGTCGGGTGACCGACCTGCGTGCGTTCGCACGCCTCGGCCAGGAAGGCGTCGACCTCTTTCTCGTCGACTCGACGAACGCGGAGGTCCCCGGCTTCACGGTGTCAGAGGGCGAGCTCTCCCCCGCGATCGAGACCGTGTTTCGGACGACGCCAGGTCGGGTCATCGTGTCGAGTTTCGCCAGCCACGTGCACCGCATCCAGCAGGTGCTCGATGCGGCCCGCGACCACGGACGGAAGGTGGCCTTCGTCGGCCGGTCGATGGTGCGCAACATGGGCATCGCCGCGGACCTCGGCTACCTGGACATCCCGCAGGGCTTGGTCATCGACCTCAAGCAGCTCGAGCGCCGCCCGGCGAACCAAATCGCCCTGATCTGCACGGGATCGCAGGGTGAGCCGCTCGCCGCCCTGTCCCGGATGGCCAACCGCGACCACCCCATCCGCGTCACCGAGGGCGACACCGTGCTGCTCGCCAGCTCGCTCATCCCCGGCAACGAGAACGCGATCTACCGCGTGATCAACGAACTGACCCGCTGGGGCGCGAACGTCGTGCACAAGGGCAACGCCAAGGTGCACGTCTCCGGCCACGCCAGCGCCGGCGAGCTCGCCTACTGCTACAACATCGTCCAACCCTCCAGCGTGCTGCCCGTGCACGGTGAGTGGCGTCACCTGCGGGCCAACGCCGACATCGCCATCCGGACAGGCGTCGACCCCAAACGCGCCCTCATCGCCCACGACGGTGCCGTCATCGACCTCGTCGATGGCCAGGCGAAGATCACCGGCTCCGTCCCTGCCGGGCTCGTCTACGTCGACGCCATGACCGTCGGTGGAGCTACCGAGGAGTCGCTCCACGTGCGCCGCACCTTGGCCGAGGAAGGAGTCATCACCGTCGTCTGCATCGTCGACCCCGACACCGGCAAACTCACCGAGGAGCCCGACTACCTCGCCCACGGATTCGAACACGCCCCAGGCGACTTCGCCAAGGCCACACCCGCCATCCAGAAGGCACTCACCACCGCCACCAAGGAAAACATCGAGGACATCGAGCAGATTGAGGAACTCGTCCGCCAGGCAATGTCCAACTGGGCCTACCGACAAACCCGCCGCAGCCCCCTGATCATCCCAGTCATCGTCGACGCCTGAGCCTCCGCCGGGCCGCCGCGAGCAACACCCTCCCGAGGGTTGGATGACGATCTTGGGTGCGGACCCGCCCTCACGAGACCTGGCATGTCCGACTTCACCCACTGCCCCAACCAGCCATCCGCGCTAGAGACGCTGCCCTGGTCACCCAATCCTGAACCCAGGGGCCACCGGACAGACACAGTGGGCGGTGCGCCGGAGGCCGGCGTCATACCGACGCGATCGCCCACACGTCGGGCTCCATAGCCACCGAGGACCGTATCGATCCTGGGCTGACGCCGTGAGCGAGTTCGTGCGGCGGCTCAGTAGCCGCTCTCCCCACCACCACCGCCACCGCCACCGCCACCGCTGTAGACGATCACGAGAACGACCACCACGACAGCGACAGCGACAAGTACTGCGATCATCCATCGCCTGTTTGGCACCCGGACCACCCCTCCCATCGGGCGCCAACCTTTTCAGGGTCGGCCCCACCCATCACGACGCACAGCGCCAAGCCACGGTTCAACCGGGGGACGTGACATCGCCGGCTCGACCCGGGAGCGGGTCCCGTCTAGAAGGTCCGTGAATGCCGAGGCGGCTGCGTCACATCGGCCGCGTGCCGGGCCGCACCTCAGCAGGTCGAACAAGACGCGACGGATGTCCCAGTCGGACATGTAGCGGACTCTCAGCATCTGGCCCTAATCTCTGCTCGCTGCGGCCGCGCAGCCCTTGCGAAGTGGAGGTATCCGGTGACGGTCATCAAGTCCCTCTGGGCCAGCGTTCAGGGCGACCCGGTCTTCATGCGCCGGGTCAACGGCTGGTTCACCATCTTCTGGCTCGTGATGATCCCGGTGTCGCTGGTGACGCACTGGGTCAACTCCGTGGTGTACGTGTCAGCTCTGTCGTTGTGGGCTCTCGTCTCGGGCCACTGGTCCGCGTGGCAGGCCGCTCGTGTCGAGGTGAAGCAGCACGAAGAAGCCCAAGCCGCCCGCCACGAGAACCTGGCTGAGGAAGTCGTCGAGCAGCTCGTAGAAAAGACAGACGTACAACCCCAGCCCACGACTCAGACTGTCTGAGAGGCGCCGCTGCTGACGCGGTCTCCCTAACCGGGTAAACCGCGACCTTCGCGACGGGGCGGTCGCTAGGACTACCCGTCTGCGTCAGTTCGCCGCGCGCGGGGCACACACTGATACGCGTGTTCGGCCTGCTAGCTGGTGTCGGCACGTTGGAGAGGTGCTGCCGGGGCGATCAGGACGACACCCCAGCGGGCCCGTGTGAGGGCGACGTAGAACAGACGTCATTCTTCGAGCGTGCGAGTGCGGCTCCGGCTCGGCCATGGTGAGGGACAACGCGGGGTCATCCACCACGCCGTGTCCCGAACCACCTTCCGGCTAGAGCTCGATGTGGGCGCCCATGACGATGGTGCGCTCGGGCGGCAGGTGGAAGACCTCCGTCCGGTTCGCGGCGTTGTGGTACATCCACGCGTAGAGGCGCTTGCGCCACGTGCGTAGCCCACGGTGGCCCGTCGCCTGGACGGTCAGCACCGAGAGGAAGTAGTGGGCCTGATCGAGGTCGACGTCGAGCGCACGCGATGTTCCGACGGCCAGTGCCAGTCCCGTGGGGATGTCTTGGCTGTCGGTGAAGCCCACGTGCACCTTGACGTGCACGAACCCGTCGGTGGCGTCGCCCAGGTCGTCGACCTCGACGCGGTCCACGTGGCGGATGTGGGGCACGTTCTCGTTGACGATCTGTACGAGGATGACCTGTTCGTGGACGACGTGGTTGAAGTCGGCGTTGGCCCGCAGAGCGAGCGGCGTCGTCGTCGCATTGGGGTGCGGGAAGACGGCCACCCCGGGAACGCGCCGGACGAGCTCGGGGTGGTCGCGAACTACCTTGAGGAAGAGCTGGAGCGGGCCCTCGAGGTCTCGTTCCTCGGCATGCAGCGCATCGGTCCCGCGCCTGAAGGTCGTCATGATGGCGACCACCAGGGCTGCGATGACGAGCGGTAGCCAGCCGCCGTTGACGATCTTCGTGAGGTTGGCGCCGAGGAAGGTCAGCTCGACGGCGACGACGAGCAAGATGTACACGACGAGCTTCCACGTCTGGACCTGCCACACGTACCTCGCGAGCAGCAGGAAGAGTGCGCTCGTCAGGAGCAGGGTGCCCGTGACCGCGAGCCCGTAGGCCGCCGCGAGCCGGCTCGAGCTGCGGAACGCCGCGGTCAGCACGAGCACGCCGACGAAGAGGATCCAATTGATGACGGGCACGTAGATCTGGCCGCCCTCCTCACGGGAGGTGTGCCGCACGGCGAGCCGGGGCAACATCCCCAGTCGCACGGCCTGCCGGGACACCGAGAAGGCTCCCGAGATGACTGCCTGCGAGGCGATGACGGTGGCCACCGTGGCGAGCAGCACGAGGGGCAGGGCGGCCCACGACGGGGCCAACAGGAAGAAGGGGTTCGACACCGCGGACGGGTCGGCGAGGATCATCGCACCCTGCCCCAGGTAGTTGACGGCGAGCGCGGGGAAGACGACGACGTACCAGGAGAGGCGGATCGAGCGGGCGCCGAAGTGACCCATGTCGGCATAGAGCGCCTCGGCGCCCGTGATGGTCAGCACCACCCCACCCATCGCGACGAACGCGATGAACGGGTGCTGAGCGACGAACATGAACGCGTACGTCGGCGAGATGGCCTGGAGGATCAGGGGGTTCGCGACGATGTGAGGCAGGCCGAGCATGGCAAGCACCGTGAACCAGAGGACCATCACCGGACCGAAGGCCTTGCCCACGACGCCCGTGCCCCAACGCTGGATGACGAACAGCCCGGAGAGCACGACGAGGGCAATCGGCAGCACGAGGTCTACAAGGGTGGGGTTGGCGACCTCGAGTCCCTCGATCGCCGAGAGGACCGAGATGGCGGGAGTGATCACCGCGTCCCCGTAGAACAGGGCGGCGCCGAGCAGGCCCATCGCCATGACCGCTGCGAGCCGACGAGTTCCTTGCAGGTGGCGGCGCAGGAGCGCGACGAGCGCGAGGATGCCACCCTCCCCGTCGTTGTCGGCCCGCATGGCGAGTGACACGTACTTCATCGACACGACGAGGGTGATCGACCACAGGACCATGGAGATCACGCCGAGAACATCACTTCGGGTGGCCCGCACCGTGTTGTGCTCGATGCTGAAGACCGTCTGCATCGCATAGAGCGGGCTCGTGCCGATGTCGCCGAAGACGATGCCCAGCGCGCCAAGCGCCAGCGGAAACGTCCTGCCGCTGCTGGGATGGTGGCCGTGGATGCCGCTGGGGCGCGCCGCATCCGGTCCCGCGGATTCTGGTTGCCGCGCGGCCGGCGGTGTCGCTTCGCCCGCGGACGTCACAACGTCATCGTGGCACGGGTGTTGGCGGCCGTCCGACGAGTCCGGCAGATCCGGTAGATCACGGACCTCACCAGATGGCTGCACTCGTCGGCACGGGCACGGGCACGGGCACGGGCACGGGCAGCGTGCGTCTTCTCGCCGCGAGGCGACCTCCCGTGAGCGGCAGCTCCGCTCAGCTTCGATCACTCGTGTTTCTGGGCGACGAAGGCCGCGATCACCTCTTGCGAGGGGTGACCCCATCCGATGCAGAACGGGTGACCCGCGGGGTCGGCGTAGACCTGGTGTCCCTCTTCGCTCGTGAGGTCAGGAGCCTTCATGAGCAGGCTTGCTCCGAGCGCCATGGCTCGCTCATGAGCCTGGATCGGCTCCTCCACGTGCAGGTCGAGGTGCATCTGCTGGGGGGATCCGTCGGGCCATTGCGGTGGGACGTGGTTTGGGGCGTGCTGAACGCCGATTCGCCAGTTGCCGGCCTCGTCGATGACGCAGTGGAACTGCTTGTCTCCGAATACGTGCCCGCCCACCAGGCCAGCCCAGAATGCGCTTTCGGCGTCAATGTCGGCCGCATCAAAGACCGTGACCTGTCTGATGATCTTCATCCTTCTGGTCCTCTCACGAGCTTTGCCTTCAAGGTACCCAGCAAAGAGGACGGTCTACTTCCGGAACGGTCGAAGCTGAATGGTCGCACCGTCGGGTTACTACACGCGCCGCGTGGCCCTCGGTCCAAGTGACGCAAGCCCTTGTACGCGGAGAGGTGCAGTCTGCCTGAGCCGATCCGTCACCCCGGGAGCCGTGGTGACGTAGACGTCTCCCCCAGTTCCCTGACGCCGACACTCGGCTGGTCAACGAGACGAGCGCGAGCATCGCCGGCGTCCCGCGGGAGACAGATCACCGAGCATCTGGGCCAGGAGAGGCACGCCAGTCCGGCCGCTGGAGGCGGGCAGCATTCCCCAGCCTGGAACTCGAACCGGCCGATGTCCTCAGCCCACCCAGCGGGGTATCTGCCTCTTGTGGAACGTCGACCAGGCGGTCGCGAAGTCAGCGGTGGCTCGGTCGGCGCGGGCCTGCTCCAGGGCATGAAGGCGGCCGAAGGTGAAGGCGTTGTCGCCGTCGAGGTGAGCCTGCATCCCGTACTCACGTAGCCGTTGACGGGCGACGACCGAGTCCTGACGGACCCCGAGGGCCTCCTGGACCTTCTTGGCGGAGGCTGCCAGGGAGCGGGCTCGCTTGCCGACGACAGGTGTGGCGGCCTCAGCGGCGTAGCGCAGCCGCTTGGCCTTCTTCCGCGCCTCGTGAAACGCGACGTCGCGGGCCTCGGGATCCTGCGCAGACGTGATCGCACGAACCTCCCGATCCAGCCGTTTGACGTCGCGGCGCAGCAGCCGGCGTACGCCCTCCTCCGCGGCCGTGTCGGCGTCCGAGCTCAGCGGCGCAGCCCTGACCAGCTCGTCGAGGGCGTCGAGCATCCGAAGGTACCGTTCGCTCTCGAGGGCCTCTAGGGCACGTTCGCGTCCGGCCTTGTATGCCGCGCTCAACTCGTCGTCGATCCGCGCGGCGACGGAGCCGACGACCAGCTCTGGGGGCTCCTGTCCGAGCACCCCCGTCAGGTGCTCACGCAGGACCTGCGCGTCGCGGGCTTGCCCGAGGGACTCACCGAGCCAGCGCAGCTCCGCTCGGACCGGATCGGTCGCGGCACGCTCGAGCATCGGGGCGAAACTGGTCAGCGCGGACCGGAGCCGGCGCGCGGTAATCCGCATGCGATGGATCGACCCGGCCTGCCCGGCCCGCACGCCAGCGTCCCGCAGTTGCAGCTTGGCCGTCTGTTCCGTCAGAAGCGCGACGAAAAGCTGCCCTACCGTGCCTCCGGCCAGGTCGTCCTTCGAGGGCGGAGCCGGGAGAGCCGATGCGAGCTCACCGACGGTGCGGGCGAACTTCGAGGACACGCGCGCCGGTGAGGCTCCCGCAGCCACGAGGTGCGCCTCCACGGCGTCCAGCAATGTCGGGGACGCCCCGTCGAGCTCGACCTCCCATTCCCGCCACGACTGCTCCGGGCTCCGGTCGTCCAGTCTCTGCGCCCGCACACGGTCGTCGCAGACCCGGGCAAGGACGGCGCCGTCAGGGCCAGACAACACATACTCACGACGGGTCGTGCTCACCGATGCGACGGCGCCAAGCAGACGGTCCCGCACGATGGCCCGCACGTGCGTGAGCAACGAGGCGGGCACCGTCTCCTCTGCCTGCCCGAGTGGAACCTGCAGCTCGGTGCGGGTGTCCCCGCTGACGGGCAGCTTGAGGTGCCAGCCGGCGTCGGCGCCGCCGCTGCGTCGTCGCAGGGTCACTCCTCGGCGGGCCAGATCCAGACCCGCCGTGTCGAAGTACACCGCGTCCAACCGGAACTCCTCCGGCGGACGGACCGAGCCCACGCCCTCGGCCTCGGCCAGGTTCGGCAACACCATCGTCGGGTCGACGTCATATTTGCGCTCAACCTCGTCATGCCGAGTAGGGCTCATGTCCATCATCTTCGCGCAGCAGCGGCGGCCGGGAGCCGGGATGCCACGGTTGACCTCTCACGGTGGGTTCCGGGCTCGGCCAACCCTCCGTGCGCACTGCACTCGATCGACTGGGCAGACCCCAGCGTCGAGGCGCCCCCGACCGCTATTTCGGGTGGCGTCCGCAGCGTCCGGTCACCGGGCACTTCGACCGCACAAAGCGTTGGGTCCTTTGGTCAAGTCCGTATCGGTGGTGTACGACGGTGATCCGTCGGGGTCGTTCGGTTAGGCGGTGATCGCGGCGGCGATCAGGTCGTTGGTCATCTCCTCGGGATCGTCGTCGGTGGTGCGGTCGGTCAGGACGGCTCGGGCGTTCTTCAGCGCTTCCAGGCCGAGGTAGCGGCGTTGTTCGGCCCACTCGTCGTGTTGCTCCGCGAGGACCGCGCCGACGAGGCGGATCACGGCCTCACGGTTCGGGAAGATGCCGACGACGTCGGTGCGGCGGCGGATCTCACGGTTGAGCCGCTCGTTCGGGTTGTTCGACCAGATCTGGCGCCAGATCTCCCTCGGGAAGACGGTGAAGGCGAGGATGTCGGCGCGGGCCAGCTCAAGGTGCTCCGCGACGGCCGGGAGCTTCTCGTACAGTCCCTCGAGGACCCGGTCGAACTGGGCGTTCACGGCCTCGGAGTCGGGCTGGTCATACACCGAGTGCAGTAGCGCCTTGACCCACCCCCACTGCGACTTCGGCGTCACGGCCATCAGGTTCGCGGCGTAGTG
>NZ_JBFRFZ010000026.1:0-13053 GCF_052115065.1 Terrabacter sp. 2TAF16 | reverse complement strand
ACCTCGTTCTCGATGTAGGTGTGCACGGTCAGCAGCTCGAGGATCGTGTCGACGACCTTCTGCTTCTGGACCGCGGTCTGGCCGGGCTTGCGGAAGGCGCGGAACTGCTCGCGCACGTCTTTGTGGTCCTGCTTGAGCAGGACGATGGCGTCAGTGGACATGGGCACTCCTTCGAGAGGGTGGGTGCTGCAGACGAGGGTTCGGCCCCGGGACGTCCAGCTCTGTCTTACCCACCTGCCCACGCATCCGGGACGCCGCTCATGGGTTCGTACAGCCCTGCACGGGGTACGACGAGCAGGAGGCGGACGAAGGGGCAGCGTGACGACGACGGATGCAGTGGTCATCGGCAGCGGACCAAACGGGCTCGTGGCGGCCAACCTCCTCGTCGACGCCGGATGGTCGGTCGTCGTGCTCGAGGAGCAGGACCGGCCGGGGGGAGCGGTGGCCAGCGACGACGCCGTCGCGCCCCGGCACGTGCACGACACCTTCAGCTCCTTCTACCCCCTGGCCGCTGCGTCGCCGACGATCCGCGGGCTCAGTCTCGAGGAGCACGGGCTCGAGTGGTCGCACGCCCCGTCCGTCCTCGGCCACTCCTTCGGTGACGGCCGGTGGGGGGTGCTGCACCGGGACCGGGCGGCCACCGCCTCGGCGCTCGACGAGGACGCACCCGGCGACGGCGAGGCGTGGCTGGCCCTCTGCGAGACGTGGGACCGCGTTGGCGACGACGTGCTGCGTGGACTCCTCAGCCCCTTCCCACCCGTGCGCGGTGGTGCCGGCCTGGCCCGTCAGGTGCTCCGACCGGGCGGCCTGGAGCTGCTGCGCGAGATGACGATGCCGGCCCGCAGCCTGACGGAGCGGCTCTTCCGCGGGGAGGCGGCACGGATGCTCGTGGCCGGCAACGCCGGACACGCCGACATCGGTCTCGAGTCGCCGGGTTCGGCGGCCATGGGCCTGCTCCTCGCGTTGCTGGGCCAGTCCGTCGGCTTCCCCGTCCCACGCGGCGGGGCCGGCCGCCTGGCGGCGGCCATGGTGGGTCGGCTCGAGTCGCAGGGAGGCGAGCTCTGCCTCGGCGAGCGAGCCGAGGGCGTACGCGTTCAGGGCGGTCGCGCGGTCGCGGTGCGGACCGCGTCACGCGAGATCCACGTACGCCGCGCCGTCCTCGCCGACGTGTCGGCGCCCGCCCTCTACGGGGGACTCGTGCCGTGGGGTGTCCTGCCGCCACGACTGCGCCACCGGATGGCGCGATTCGAATGGGACCCCTCCACCGTCAAGGTCGACTGGGCGCTCGACCGACCGGTCCCGTGGCAGGGCACACCTGCTGCGGCTCCCGGCACGGTCCACGTCGCGGACTCGATGGACGAGATGACGCTCACCGGGGGACAGGTGGCTGCCGGGCTCGTGCCCGACAAGCCCTTCCTCCTCGTCGGCCAGATGGGCGTCGCCGATGCCTCGAGAGTGCCGACCGGGGGAGAGGCTCTCTGGGCGTACACCCATGTGCCCCAACGGGTTCGGGGTGACGCGGCAGCCGGCCGGCCGACGGTCCGCGAGGTGCGCGGCACGTGGGACGAGGGTGACCTCGAGGCGATGGCCGAACGCATCGAGCAGCGCATCGAGGATCGGGCACCCGGGTTCCGTGACCGCATCACGGCGAGACGAGTCCTCGGTCCGCGCGAGCTCGAGGCCCGGGACGCCAACCTCGTCGGGGGAGCCATCAACGGCGGCACTGCGGGACTCCAGCAGCAGCTCGTCTTCCGGCCCGTCGCCGGCTCCGGTCGTGCCGAGACGCCGGTCCAGGGCCTCTACCTCGCGTCCGCCTCGGCCCATCCCGGCGGCGGCGTCCACGGTGCCTGTGGCGCGAATGCCGCACGGGCTGCCCTGTGGCACTACAAGATCCAACTGCCCTGGAGGCGCACATGAGCACCACGACACGGACCGTCCACGGCACACCGGAGGCGGTCTTCGACGTCCTCGCCGACGGGTGGAGCTACAGCCAGTGGGTCGTCGGCGCCTCCCGCGTGCGCGACGTGACTCCCGGCTGGCCGGCACCGGAGACGCACATCCACCACTCCGTCGGCGCCTGGCCGCTCCTCATCGACGACACGACGACCGTGCGGCGCTGTGAGCGGCCAGACCTGCTCGAGCTGACGGTGCGTGCGTGGCCGTCCGGTGAGGGCGTCGTTCGGATCACCTGCCGCGCGAGCGGGGCCGACACCGAGGTGACGATGGAGGAGGACGCGACGAAGGGGCCCGGGCTGCTCGTCCCGAAGCCGGTGCGCGACGTGCTGCTCGACCGCCGCAACCGGGAGGCGCTCCGGCGCCTGGCGATCCTCGTCGAGCGCGCCCAGCCGGACCCTGCCTGACGGTTCGGGTGGGTTCGGCGTGGGGGGGCCAGAGGGTGTTTTGCGAAACTTGCGGCAATCTTGCGAAACGCCTGCGCGAGTCTTGAGCAATCCGGACAATTCGGAGGGCTGGTCCCCGCCCTTCGTCACGGAGCTCTCACATGTTCAGCACCCCTCGTGCCCGCGCCACCCGCCTCGTCGCCGCGGCTCTCGCGCTGGCGGGCTCGGCTGCCGCGCTGGTCGCCCTGGCTCCGGGTGCCGCGGCAGCGCCCCGGGCCGGGACGGTGACCGCCGTCGCGTCCGCGGCGAAGGACACTCGGGCCATGTGGGTGTGGGACACGAGCACCCCCGCGGCCACCGTCGACCTCGCCGTGAGCGCCGGCATCGACCAGCTCTTCGTCGCCGTCCCGCCGAACCTCGCCACCTCGAGCCAGCTGCCGAACATCAAGGCGCTGAGCGACCGGGCCCGCGCTGCCGGCATCCGGGTGGATGCGCTCGGGGGCGACCCCGGCTGGGTCGACAACCCGACGTGGGTCGTCACCTACTGGCTCAAGCCGGCCAAGAGCTCGGGCCTCTTCACGGGCATCCACGTCGACGTCGAGCCCTACTCGACCTCCGCCTGGGGCACCGACCAGGCCACCGTCGTCAGCACGTACCTCGCGCTGCTCGACAAGCTCAAGGCCAACGCCGGCACGTACCCCATCGAGGCCGACATCCCCTTCTGGTTCAACACGATCCACGCCGTCGCCTCCACGGGGGCGGCCTCGACCCTCGACCGCGAGATCATGAAGCGCACGGCCGGCGTCACGGTGATGTCCTACCGCAACACCGCGGCCGGCACGGACGGGACGCTCGACGTCGCGACCCCCGCGCTCGCCGCCGGCGCCGCGCTCGGCAAGCCCGTGCGCCTCGGCCAGGAGACGAACTACCTCGGCGCGACGGCCGTCGACACGAAGCAGACGTTCTACGGCTGGACCCGCACCGCGATGGAGGCGCAGCTGGCCCAGGTGAACGCCGGCGCGAGCGCCTCTGCGACGTACGCCGGGCTGGCGATCCACGACGCCACCGGGTATGCCGCGATGGCCCCCTGACCGGGACCGGAGCAGGAGCGCGACGGCTCAGCCGCCACCGATCCGGCCGGCGATGATGCTCGTGATGATGACCGACGTGATCGTCACGGTCGAGAAGCCGGCGACGATCATCTTGGGCAGGATCTCGTTCTCGATCGCGGCCACCTCCTCGGGGGTCTCTCCGGCTCCCTTGGCGGCCTCCTGGGACAGGATCATCGTGCCCGGGAAGCCGTAGAGCGAGGTGAGCCCGATCGCGACGGACATCGACACGCTGTAGCCGAGCAGCTTGCCGACGAGAGCCGAGAAGCCCGCGATCCCGACGATCCCGAAGGCGAAGGCGATGAGCAGCGGCACGGCCAGCGCTGAAACGTCGCTGGGCTTCACCGTCGCCAGGGGTCCGAAGACGAGGATCATGATGGCGATCATCATGAGACCGAAGGCGTCGATGCCCGACAGGACCGACGGCTTGAAGATCCCCGTCGTGCGCAGGCCGATGCCGAAGAGCAGGGCCACGACGAACGTGTTGAGGATGCCGTCGGTGACGTTGTTGATGCCCAGACTGATGAGCACGACCACCCCGACGATGAAGAGGGTGCCGGCCGTCGTGCGGAGGGCGGCGGGCAGCTTCGTCTCCGGGACGGGCTCGGCGGGTGGCGTGGCGTCGCCCCCGCTGCTGCCGGCGTCGCCCTTGCTGCCGCCGCCATCGCCCCCGCTGCTGGCGGCGGCGGCCCCCGCGGCCACCACCGGCGCCAGCGTGCCCGCTCGGTACTCCTCCTTGAGCCGGGCGGCCTCGCGGCGCAGGATGATCGAGGTGAGCGGGAAGCCGATGAGCCCCTGGAGCGCGGCGATGAGGACGGGGAAGACGGCGATGCTCGTCAGGCCGACGCCGAGGGCCGCCTCCTGGACGATGAGGACCGAGATGGTGCCGCCGCTCAAGGCGCCGGTGCCGGCGATCACGAAGTCGAGAGCCTGCGCATAGCCGTCGGCCGCGGAGCCCGAGATCCGGGGCCCGAAGATGAATCCGGCCAGCAGCAGGGCAAGTCCGATGCCGATGACGGTGGCGATGCCGACGAGCAGCGTCTTCCACTGCTTCTTGAAGTCGTCGAGGCTGATCATGGTGCCGAGGTGGACGATGACGAAGCCGACGACGACACCGGCGAGCGCGAGCAGGCTCGAGCTCGCGAGGAGGTCCTCGGGGAAGATGTCGGTGAGGAAGCCGATGAAGAAGATGATCGAGGCGACGAAGAGCGAGGACAGCAGCGACTTCGTCTTCTTCGCGACGAGGTCGCTGACGGTCCAGACGAGCATGACGATGACGAACGCGAGCACCGGGTTCACAGCGGCCTCATCTTCCTCGTGGGCGGGCTGGTCGTCTCCCGATCGTGCCGGGGGAGCCGGGCGTGCCGATTCCCCCTCCGTGGGTGATCGGCACCGATCTGGTGACCCCGTCAGCCCTGCTGCCAGGCAGGGTCGCAGGAGAGCTCGACGTTGATCCAGGTGGCCACGGTCAGGCGGTGCAGCCGCTCGGTGAGGGCCGTCCGCAGCCGGTCGATGTCGGCGACGTCCCACTCGCCGGGTGAGACGACGTGTCGACCTCCACGTAGAGACGCCCCCGGTCCTCGTCATCCGCACGACCGGTTCCACGAGGCCCATCCCGGCGCACAGCTCGGTGACGGCCTCACGGGCCGGTTGCTCGATCTCGGGGGAGGCCTCATCTCGAGCAGCTCGCGCAGCATGGTCCGGACGAGGCCGACCGGGGCCGGGAGCACCATGAGTGACAGGACGATGACGAGCACCGGGTCGACGAGTGCTGACGCGGTGTCCTTGACGTCACCAGCGGGCAGCAGCGTCACGACGAGGAACCCGGCGAGGATCGCCGCTCTAGACGCCGCCCTTGCCCCGCCGAGGCCACGGACCCGACGGTCCGCGGCCTCGGCGGCATCTCAGGGAGTGGTCGCCCAGCTATCCCTACCAAATCAGTATGTTATCGTCTCTGCAGGTCATGAGTCCCAGCGACAAGCCCCGGCTTGCTGGGCGGCAACCCTCCTCCGCGGCGGGGTGCCCCGGGTGAGGACCAGGCGTCGACCTCCCGCTCGACGCAAGCGCGGGCTCGACGAGGGCCCCACGGACACAAGGGTTCCCATGACGCACACCACCGAACGCCGATCCCGCGGCCACGCCCTGTGGGCTCACCGCCGCCGGCACGTCGACCTCTCCCGGGTGAGCAGCGCCCTCTGTCGGGACTGACGACCAGACGACCGCATGCGCAGCGTCGGCGGCCCGACTGGGCCCGGCTGTGGCGTGCGGCGTCCCCGTAGTCCGTCTCGACCCACCCTCACACCTTCAGGAGCCTTGCCATGCCTCTGCGCACCCGCCCCGACCGGACCACCACCCTCACCACGCTCTCTGCGCCCGGCACCGGGACGCCATCGACGTTCGCACCACGGATCGCCGTCAACCTCGCGGAGACGGCTCGGCGCCTCGCGGGCGACCGTGCCCTCTGGGCCGGCCTCGTCGACTTCGACCCGATCAGCCGCTACTACGCCCGGATCGCCGCCGAGCCCGACCACGAGGCCTGGCTGCTCACCTGGCTCCCCGGCCAGGGGACGGAGTGGCACGACCACGGGCAGTGCGCCGGCTCGTTCGTCGTCCTGCAAGGACAGCTGAGCGAGCGCGTCGCCGATCTGGACGGTCCCGACCGGACCCCGCAGGTCGGTGAGGACGTCGGCCGTCTACGGGCCGGCCAGCAGCGCACGTTCGGACGTCGCTACGTGCACCACGTGAGCAACGAGGGCCCGGACCCGGCGGTGAGCCTGCACGTGTACTCCCCGCGCCTCACCGAGATGACGACGTACGCGCTCACCGGCAGGAGCCTCAGTCCCATCGAGCTGCAGCAGAAGGGAGTCGACTGGTGACTGGCCTCACTCCGAACGCCGCGCAGATCCACCTCGCCGTCGCCCTCGACGGTGCGGGATGGCACCCGGCAGCGTGGCGCGAGAAGGGCGCGCGGCCGGACGACCTCCTCACCGCCCGCTACTGGGCCGACCTCACCTCCACGGCGGAGCGGGGCCTGCTCGACTTCGTGACGATCGAGGACAGTCTCGATCTCCAGTCGGTGGACCCCTTCTCCGACGACGTCGACACGCGCACCGACCAGGTGCGCGGGCGGCTCGACGCGCTCCTCGTCGCAGCCACGGTCGCCCCCCTGACGCGACACGTCGGCCTCGTCCCGACCGTCACGACGAGCCACACCGAGCCGTTCCACGTCTCCAAGGCCGTCGCCACCCTCGACCACGTGAGCCACGGTCGTGCCGGCTGGCGGGTGCAGGTGGGTGGCACACCCGGCGAGACCGGCAACGTCGGTCGTCGCACCCTCCCCGCGATCCGACGGGACTTCGCGTCCACCCCCGAGGGCCGCGCTGCCGTGCGCGATCGCTTCGACGAGGCTGCCGACCACGTCGAGGTCGTCCGGCGGCTCTGGGACAGCTGGGAGGACGACGCCGAGATCCGCGACGTCACGACCGGGCGCTTCGTCGACCGGGACCGGCTGCACCACGTCGACTTCGAGGGCCGGCACTTCAGCGTCCGCGGCCCGTCGATCACCCCGCGACCGCCACAGGGGCAGCCCGTCGTCACCGCCCTGGCGCACCAGACGACTCCGTACGAGCTGGCGGCCCGGTCGGCGGACGTCGTCTTCGTGACGCCGCACGACGACGAGCAGGCCGCGAGCATCCTCGGCGAGGTCCGAGGAGCAGAGGCGCGGGTCGGGCGCGACACCCATCCCCTCACGGTCTTCGCCGACCTCGTCGTGGTCCTGGGGAGCACGACAGAGATCGCCCGGACCCGGCGACGCCGGCTCGACGAGGCCGCGGGGTCGCCCTTCAGGTCGGACGCCCACGTCTTCACCGGCACCGCTGCCGACCTCGCGTCGCTCCTGCTCCGTTGGCACGACGCCGGCTACGACGGCTTCCGGCTGCGTCCGGCCGTCGTCGTCGACGACCTCGTCGCCGTCGTGGACGAGCTCGTGCCCGCGCTCCAGCGCGCTGGGGCCTTCCGGACGGCATACGACCCCGGCACGCTGCGCAAGCGCCTCGGCCTGCCCGTCGCCGTGAACCGCTACGCCGCCGCGTCGGCGTGAGAAGGGAGCTCCCATGACGCAGCACCGCAAGCAGGTCATCCTCGGCGCCCACTTCCCGGGGGTCAACAACACGACGGTGTGGAGCGACCCTGCCTCGGGTAGCCACATCGACCTGTCGTCGTTCACCCACTTCGCGCAGACGGCCGAGCGCGGCCGGTTCGACTTCCTCTTCCTCGCGGAGGGGCTGCGGCTGCGCGAGCAACGCGGTCGGATCCACGACCTCGACGTCGTCGGCCGGCCCGACACGTTCACCGTCCTCGCCGCGATGGCTGCGGTGACGCAGCACCTCGGTCTCGCCGGCACGATCAACACGACGTTCAACGAGCCCTACGAGGTCGCGCGCCAGTTCGCGACCCTCGACCACCTGTCCGGAGGACGCGCCGCGTGGAACGTCGTCACGAGCTCCGACGCCTTCACGGGTGAGAACTTCCGGCGTGGAGGGTTCCTCCCGCACGCCGAGCGTTACGAGCGCGCCGAGGAGTTCATCGCGACGGCCCGCGAGCTGTGGGACTCCTGGCCGGTCGACGCGGTGCGGGCGGACGGGGCCGACTTCCTGGCCGATGCCTCCGCGGGGACCTTCGAGCACCGCGGCAAGCACTTCGACGTCGCCGGCCGCTTCAGCGTGCCCCGGAGCCCACAGGTCCATCCGGTCGTCCTGCAGGCCGGCGACTCGAGCGACGGTCGCGAGCTCGCAGCGCGCAGTGCGGACGCCATCTTCAGCCGCCATTCCACCGGGGACGGCGCGCGCGAGTTCTACCGCGACGTCAAGGGCCGGCTCGAGCGCTACGGTCGGCGGCCCGACGCCCTCAAGATCCTCCCGGCTGCCACGTTCGTGCTCGGTGACACCGATGCCGAGGCCGTCGCCCGGGCGGCCGAGGTGCGGCGCCAGCAGGTGAGCCCGCAGACGGCGATCCTCCTGCTCGAGCAGGTCTGGAACCGCGACCTGTCCGACTACGACCCCGACGGCCCGCTGCCGACCGTCGACCCGATCGTCTCCGAGGCGTCCTCGATCGTCCGCGGCCGTGCCCGGCAGGTCGGTGACCCCGCGGCCGAGGCGGCCCGCTACCGAGCCGTGGCCGAGGCCAAGGGGCTCAGCATCCGCGAGGTCGTCATCGAGCTGACCGGTCGCCAGACCTTCGTCGGCTCACCGGAGACCGTGGCCCGCGCGCTCGAGGACGCCGTCGCGACCGAGGTCAGTGACGGCTTCATCCTCGTCCCGCACATCACCCCGGGCGGACTCGACGAGTTCGCCGACCGGGTGGTGCCGCTGCTGCAGGAGCGCGGCGTCCTGCGGCGCGACTACGCCGAGGGTGCCACCCTCCGGGATCACCTCGGCCTGGGTGCAGCACGGTCCGCATCCAACTGGGGGACAGGGGTCTCGGCCGCTCACGGCGCGTCGACCGAGCCCTTGAGGACCGGCGTCGGGGCCAGCGCGTGACGGCGGCGGCTGCAGCCGTCGGCACGGCGGTCGAGGTCGTCGAGCTCGTCGGCAACCCGCGGGTCGGCTCGCGCACGCGAGCGCTTGCGGACCTCGTCGTGCGTTCGCTCGCCGAGACGGTGGAGGCGGACGGACGAGCCGCACCGGACGGCATACGCCTGGGGGTGCCCGTCGTCATCGAGCTGGGCGAGGCGGTCGGCGTCACCTTCGGGGCCGAGGTGGCGCGGGCATCGGCTCCCGTCGAGGACCCGTTCGGTGTCGTGAGGCGCGCCGGGCTGCTCGTCGTGGCGACCCCGACGTACAAGGCGACCTACAGCGGGCTGCTCAAGCTCTTTCTCGACCAGCTGAGCCAAGGCGACCTCGTGGGGGTCGCGGCGGTGCCGGTGGCGATCGCCGGCGCGCCCGCCCACCGCGACGCCGTCGCGACCGCGCTGCACGACCTCCTCGTCGAGCTCGGCGCCGACGTGCCCGCGCCCGCCGTGGCGCTGCTCGAGAGCGAGGTCGCCGACCAGGGGGAGCACGTCCGCCGCTGGGTGGGCACGTATGCCGCCACGCTGGGTGCCAGCCTCGGCCGCGCGTCCGAGCCGGTCGGCACGCAGACGTGAGCGAAGCGGGCGTCACCCTGCATGGTTCCGGCCGACCGCCGGTCTGTGTGTACGGTGTCGACACCCGTCAACGTCCGGGGCGCCTCCGCCGGCCCGTTCGTTGCCCCAGAGTCGAGCCATGCCAAGGAGCCCCAGCGATGAAGCTGCTTCTCACCTCGGGCGGCGTCACGAACACCAGCATCCGCGATGCGCTCGTCGGCATGCTGGGCAAGCCGATCTCCGAGTCTGCCGCGCTCTGCATCCCGACCGCCCAATGGGGGCACCCCATGTGCGGGCCGCGGTCGGTGCACAGATTCGTCACGGGCGGGGACCCGGGAGACGCCATGACCTCGCTGGGGTGGAAGTCCGTGGGTGTCCTCGAGCTCACCGCCCTACCCACCATCGGCACGGAGCGATGGGTCGAATGGATCCGTGAGGCCGACGTCCTGCTCGTCGACGGCGGCGATGCCGCGTACCTGTGTCACTGGCTGCGGCAATCCGGCCTGGTCGACCAGCTGTCCTCCCTGCCCGACACGACCTGGGTCGGAGTGAGCGCCGGGAGCATGGTCATGGCACCCCGAATCGGTTCGGACTTCGTCAAGTGGCCGGCGGCCAGTGACGATCGGACGCTGGGGCTCGTGGAGTTCGCGATCTTCCCTCACTTGAACGCTTTTCCGACGAACACCCTTGCGGACGCGAAGCAGTGGGCCGCTGAGATCGGCGGCCCGGCCTATGTCATCGACGAGCAGACCGCCATCAAGGTCATCGGCGACTCTGTCGAGGTGGTTTCCGAAGGCGAGTGGCACACGTTCGGGCTGTAGGGCATCGGTCAACCCAGGCGGGAGGGCGGCAACGGGTGGCCCACTCTCCCTCAGCCCTGTGTACGGCCGATTCCGATCGTGGGGCGGAGCTGGCGGCCCCTGAACATCGTTGGTGGCCCGCCCGGGGGAGTTTGAGTACGGTCCGGTGAAGACGGGCTGCGCGCCTCAAGGGAGAGCAACGAGATGAGACCACTCCGATACTCGATCAACGTCACACTCGACGGCTGCTGCCATCACGAGGCGGGGCTACCCCCGGACGAGCAGTCGATGCGCTACTGGACCGCTGAACTGGAACGAGCCGATGCCCTGCTGTTCGGCCGGGTGACCTACGAGATGATGGAGTCGGCGTGGCGCCAGCCGGCCACGGGCACCTGGCCTGACTGGATGGATGAGTGGCAGATCCCTTTCGCCGAGACCATCAACCGGACGAAGAAGCACGTCGTGTCGGGCACGCTGAGCGGGGTCGACTGGAATGCCGAGCTGGTGCGAGGCGACGTGGGGCACGCGGTTCAGCGGCTCAAGCAGGAGCCAGGCGGGGGGCTGTTCGTGGGTGGCGTGACGCTTCCCCTGGCGTTGGCAGATCTGGGACTGATCGACGAGTACGCGTTCGTCGTGCAGCCGGTCCTTGCCGGACACGGGCCGACGTTGCTCGCCGGTCTGCGCGAGCGCGTCCAGCTCGAGCTGGTGGATCGTCAAGAGTTCCGGTCGGGTGCGGTCGCCCTGCGATACCGGCCCAGGCCGTAAGGGCTTCACGTGATGTGGCCGCCTGAGAGCCAGTGAAACCGGTGGACCAGTCGTGACACCGGTGCTCTGGCAGGACGCCGGAAGTCGCCGTTCAGACGGAATCCCGGACCGGCTCAGTGGGGACCGTGAGGGCATCTGAGGACTGGCAGGTCCTTCGCGTTGCGAGGCCTTGAGCGTCAGACGACCCGACACCGCTGTTGCCGTGATGAGCGCCTGACAACGTGCGTCGGAATTGTGCCCCCAGAGACCGTCGTAGGCAGCAGGCCGGTCACGGCGAACCGGACCGACAGGGTCCCCCCGAGCGGCGACGAGCCCCGCCCCGAGCAGCGTCGTGAAGGCCGCGACCACCCGTGCTGCCGGGCCGGTGCGCATCCGAGCGGCCACGGCTTCGACCTGGAGGCTCGACCCGAGCAGGATCAGGGCGTACGTCGAGGCCGAGACGGCGGCGACGTGAAGGAGGAAGACGTCGCTGAACGCGGCGCCGAAGGCGTAGTAGGCGTAGTTGCAGATCCCGTGGAAGAGCAGGCCGAGCCACACGGCGACCGACGTGGCCGAGGCGCGGGTTGCGCTGAGTTACAAGCTCAGCGCGAGCGCGGGCACGATGACTGCCAGCGTCACGAGGTCATTGCCGCGTAGTGCGGCTACCGCCCAGCCCTGCTCGGGGTACAGGCCAGGCACGAGCAGTCCCAGAAGAGACTGGACGAGCATCAGGGCGAGGGCCAGGACCGACAGCACGCGGGCAGCGGTCAGTCGCGGGCCCGCGCGCAGCAGGGCGATCGCGCCTCCGAGGGGTGATCCTGTGCCCCGGACCCTCTTCTCGGCCCGACCGGCGACGCGCTGGGCAGCCATGGGCTACCCACCTCCTCGGCGACGAGGCGTGCGCTCGAGCGGCGCCCCTCAGCGCGCTCCGCGCACGCCTCTTGCTCCACGGTAGCCCGTGGGCGAGGCAACCCGAGCAGCCTTGTCGGCAGCCTCACACGAGGCACGGATACCCGTCGTGCGACTGCCGATGAGCGGCTCTGGCAGGGAGAGTGACCTGCGGTTCCCGCAACCTTCCGGACGCCGACCGTCCGGGAGGGCCCGTAACGTTCCAGGCAACGCTCGCCACGTGAAGGAGCTGGGCCATGGCCGGCTACGCAATCGCCCACCTGGATGAGATCGATGAGTTCAGCGACGCAGGGGCCCACTACCGACCTGTCCGCCATCACCTGGGCATCTCGGCCTTCGGGGCCACGGTGTGGACCGCCCGCACGGCGGGTGACGTCCTCATCAACGAACACGACGGAGACGATCCGACGGCTGACCAGGAACTGTTCCTCGTGCTGCAGGGCCATGCGGTGTTCGAGGTCGACGGGGACCGGGTCGACGCGCCGACCGGCACCCTGGTTTTCGCTCCTCCCGGCACCAGGCGCAGGGCCTCAGCCGTCGAAGGCGACACGACCCTCCTGGCGATCGAGGGCACGCCGGGAGAGGCCTACGCGGCCAGAGGTTGGGAACTGTGGGCTCCACTGGCCCCCCGGTACCAGGCGGGGGAGTATGCCGAGGTCGCCGCCCGTCTAGCAGCGTCGGTCCGTGCCAACCCGCAGTACCCCATGTTGTTCTTCAATCTCGCCTGCTGCGAGAGTCAGTGCGGTCGGACGAGCGAGGCCCTCGAGCACCTCCAGCACGCCATCGAGCTGTCGGACGAGTTCAGGGAGTCGGCGAGGAACGACTCCGACCTGGATCCGATTCGAAACGAGCCGGTGTTCACGGAACTGATGCGGCCCTAGCTGTACTGACCCGACAGGTTGGTTAAGCGGGTGATGGGTGGCTTGTTCCCGCAGGCGGTGTGGGGTCGGTGGTGGTTGTACTCGTGGAGCCATGCTGGCAGGGCCGCCCGTCGCTCGTCCTCTGAGGTGTAGCAGTGGGCGTATCCCCAG
>NZ_JBFRFZ010000025.1:0-15760 GCF_052115065.1 Terrabacter sp. 2TAF16 | reverse complement strand
TGGACCCCAAAGGACTCGGGCAGGCACGATGGGTCACCCGGTGGAAGCCGGCCCTGAACGCGTTCGCGGTCACCTTCGAGGCGCGCATGCCGGCGCCGGAGAACCTCTAACCATGAAAACGCCAGTTACACCGTTCGCCTGACAGACCCGAGACGCCCGTCGGGGGCTGCTCTGTGCTGGTGGGCGGTACTGGGTTTGAACCAGTGACCTCTTCTGTGTCAACGTGAAAGCCCGGGCGGACGAGCAGGTCGCTTGTGCTGCTCTGAGTCCACGTGCGTCCTGGTCTGTGGCGCCATTTCCACCGCGGTTGTCACTCACTTAGTCACTCACCCGAGTGCCTCGGCTGCAAGCCTCAGTATCACGTGTGTCGAGGTCGCGCCCTCCCCCAGATTAGTGATCGTCCGGATCTGGCTCCCCTCTGTGTCAAGACGCGGCGGGGAGCGCGGTTCTAGGGTGGGTGGTGGCGGGTCCGGGAAGTGGCTTGTCCGAAGAGCTGGTGTGGGGTTGTGAGCCGGCCGCGCTGGAGTCAGAGTCGTCACCCTGTTGCCCTCCCGGGCCCGTCGTCATCTGCCGTGCGGCGTCGGCGAGCATGGTGCGGAACACGATGTCGGACAGTCTGCGTTTGAGCAGGCGCATGGCCTCGTTGGAGGTCTTGCCGCGGGCTTTGGTGCGGTCGAAGAAGGCGTGTCCTTCAGTGGGGTTGCGCAGCTGCACGGTGGCCATGATGTTCAGCACCCGGTTGATCTGACGGTTCCCGCCCCGGGACAGCGATGCCGCACGTGGTCCCCGGACGAGGCGTCGATCGGCGCGGTCCCGGTCCATGAGGCGAAGTGGTTGTTGTCCGGGAACCGGGGTGATGTCCCCGACCTCCACGAGCAGACGCGCCGGCCCGGAGGGGCCGATGCCGTGCAGCCCGGTCAGGGTCGTGCCGGTCGCAGCGAGCAGCTGAGACAGCTCCTTGTTCGCCGCCTTCTTCCGCGCATAGATCCGCTCAAGATCGGCGACCAGCTCGGCCGCGACCCGGCGCCGGGCCTTGCCCGCGACGTCCCGAGGGCGCACCGTCGCGAGCAGCTTCTTCGCCTGCGCGGCGGACAGGTCCTTCTTCGCGCCGCCCGGGATCAGCTCCAGCAGAAGGTGATGCAGCTGCGAGACCATCCGGGTGTGGTCCTCACCCAGGCGCGGCGCCGATCGGCCAGCACCCGCAGCACGGCCAGCTGCTCGTCGTCGACGACCGGGCGCAGCCCGGCCATCCGGACCCCGACCAGGGCGATGGAGTGCGCGTCCGTGGCGTCGGTCTTGCGGCCCTGACCGGTGGCGAACATCCGTACCCGCGCGGATAGCCGCGGTGGCACGTCGATGACCTGCTCACCGTCAGCGAGCAGCCGGATCGCGACATGCCGCCCGATGCCGTTGCAGCCCTCGACGGCCCACACCCGCTCAGGGAACGCGAGCGCCACCTCGAGCATGTCCGCGTAGCCGGCCCGGTCAGTGTCGAAGCGCCCATCGGGGGAACGACTCATCGGGGCCCATCACCTCGATCGTGACCGAGCGCTTGTGCGGGTCCATCCCGATCACCACGCGGTTCGCTGGTTGCTCCTTCATCGTGCGCTCCTTGCCTCGAACCGGACTGGTCGTCGAGCTGGGAGGGCAACGCTGCTTAGAGCTTGGGCACACCCCTCTTGAGCCTCTCCCGGCCCTGGCGACGTCCGGGCTGCGCAGGCCAGATGAGAGCCACACCAAGGTGGTGAGCAGCCGAAATGAGAGCGACAGCCTGGACGCCTGAACCGAGCCTTGCCAGGCACCGATCCTTCGTCAATGAAACAAGCAGCCGGATAGCGGACGTTCGGTTGGATCATGTCGGGCCACGCCGTTGACCGGTCGTGCGGTTAAGCGCTCCTTGGTCCCCGCGTGGCAAGACCTCACGTCGGCGTGCGGCCATCGGCTGCTAGGTCACGATTGCCGCACGGTACTGCCTTGGTCTGCACACTTGATCGGCCGGCAGTCCTATCTTGACCGACAGGGACAGGGACAGGGACAGGGGGATGCGATGGGACGGAGTCAGACCGCCGTCGATCAAGTGCTGCGAGGTGGCCTCATCGTGATCGGAGTGGGAGTCGCCGGCTACCTCGCGATGCTGGTCCTGCTGTCCTTCACGATGCAGGAGCCGTATCCGTTTCTGGACGTCGCCAACAAGAGCGGTCGCCCGCTGCTCATCGAGCAGGCCGACGTCGTGAGCTCTCCGGGGTGGCGGTCGAGCAGGCTCGTGTGGGGCAACTCGGGGATCTGGCCGGCGGCCACCAAAGGTGCGTGCGAACAGGACCGACTGGTGGCTCGCGACCTGACGGGCACCGTGGTGGCGCGCCGCACGGGTGCCTGCAGATCGGACATGTGGACCATCACAACCGAGGGCTTGTCGGCAGCACCCCGCTACCCGCGGCTGCCCGTACCGCCCGGCCACGTGGAGGTCCGGCTCGTCCTGGATTCCTCCGGGACGGAGGACTCGGTGGTCGCCTGGTGGCGCGCGCTGCCCCAAACCCTCGAGCGCGCCGCGGCAGCGGGCGCGGCCGTGGGAGTGACCGTACACGGTCCGTTCCTCGAGAACGAGGACCTGGCGATGTACGTCCGAGGCCCAGACGCCGCCACGGTCCGGGATTTCACCCGTACCCAAGTGCTGCGGCCCTCACCCGGCCGGGTGTACGCGTACGTCGGCGCCCCAGGTCAACTTGCACCGCGCACCGGGGCGGAGATCCTCGTGCCGACGGTCGCGCCGAGCGTCACCACTCGCTGAACGTGGCGGACGGGCTGTCGCGCGCAACGTCCGACCTTGCCGCTCGGAGGACGGGACGCCCGACATTGCCGCTGCCCGTGAGACCGCCTGTGGCGATCCGATCCGTGACAATGCACCCATGGGAACGGTCCTGCTAGACCAAGTGATCGAGACGGACTACGGCCAGTTCGACCTCGGCTGGGATGTGCCGTTCGGCTTCGACGGCAACTTCGACCGGTTCTTCGCGGGCCAGCTCAACGGCCTGGTCGGCGCGGCCGACTCCAACGGCGTCTACCTCAACCTCGCTCGGCGTTCCGGGGGATCGAGGGTGCGGATCGAGCTCCTTGAGCACGCCGCCGGTTCTGCCTCTGAAACCTGGGAGGACATCGTGGAGGTGTCTGTAGTGGTTCCGGAGGGGTCACACCCTCGGTGGGCCTCGTGGGCCGGCGAGAACTGGGAGCCCTTGCCCATTCCCGCCGGACGGTACCGCCTGCGCGTGAGCGCCCGTGGCCGGGACGCAGGCAGTGATGGAGAGTTCGAAGAGGGCGTCGTTGACACCTATCTGCTCGAGTTCTGGCCGGCCGCGATCGAGCCAGATGCGGTCCTTCGAGTTGGTAGTCAAGACGCCGCCTACTGGCACGACGAGGTGGGCGGGCGTCGCTGATATCCGACCATCAGCGTGACACGTTTACCGGATTTGCCGCGTTCAGACCGGGAGTCCGACCAGCCCGCACTTCGTGTCATCCACGTCCACCAGAGTCGGCTTTGCGGACTCGCTCCTGACCATCATCAAGCACCCGATCGGGTCCCTTCGCCACTCACCACTGCTGATCAGGTGACGACGACGCTGGCCACCATTACGAGGGCGAAGCCGAAGACCGAGATGACGGTCTCCATCACCGACCAGGACTTGATCGTCTCGCCCACGGTCAGTCCGAAGTACTCCTTGACGAGCCAGAACCCCGCGTCGTTGACGTGGGAGAAGAACAGCGAGCCGCAGCCGATCGCGAGCACGAGCAGCGCGAGGTGGTTGGCTGACAGGGTCGGCGCGAGCGGCGCCACGATACCGGCGGCGGTGATGGTGGCGACCGTAGCCGACCCAGTTCCAAGCCGAATGAGCACCGCGACGAGCCAGCCGAGCAGCAAGACCGAGATGCTGACGCCCGTCGCCCAGTCCTTGATGACATTGCCGACCCCGGCGTCGATGAGCGTCTGCTTGAAACCACCGCCGGCAGCGACGATGAGGATGATGCTCGCGACCGCTGGCAGGGCGGACCCGACCGACTCGCTGACCTGGGTCTTGTTCAGGCCCGATCCGAGCCCCAGCGCGATGTAGCAGTAGAGCACCGCGATGAGCAGGGCGACGATGGGGGTGCCAATGAAGTCCATGACCGTGCGGACCCCGGCCTTCTCGTCGGTGACGGCCAGTTTGGTGATCGCGTCGATCAGCATGAGGACGACCGGCAGGGTGATGCCGATGATGGCCGTCGCGAAGCCGACGCGCTTGCGTCCGGGCGCCAATGGTTCGTCGAAGGTGCCCAACCTGCTCGTGGTCTTGGCGCCGGCACTGGGCTCAGCGGTTCGAGGGCCTACCGGGTCGACGCGACCATCGTCACCGCGAAGACCACCAACGGCGTCCCCGCGGATCTCGGTCCGGGCTCCAGCTGGCACCGTGGTGCGGGTCCGCGTCGCTGTGCCACCGGAGGTCGAGCCAAGCAGCACCAGGTCGTCAGCGGACTTCGGGACCCATCGATCGACGTAACGCGCGAGCAGCGGTCCGGCGACGGCGACCGTCGGGATGGCGATGATGATGCCGAAGATCAGGGTCCGGCCGAGGTCAGCGTCGAGAAGGCCGATCGCGGTGAGAGGACCGGGATGTGGCGGTACCAGCCCATGCAGCACCGACAGTCCCGCTAGCGCAGGGATGCCGACCTTCATCAGCGACAACCCGGTGCGTTGGGCCACAAGGACCACTACCGGGACGAGCAGCACCACGCCGACCTCGAAGAACAACGGCAACCCGAGGATGGCCGCGATGGCCGCCATGACCCACGGCAGCCGACCTGGTCCGACTCGGCCCACCATCGTCCCGACGATCCGGTTTGCGCCGCCTGAGTCCTCGAGCAGCTTGCCGACCATCGCCCCGAGCGCGATAAGGATGCCGACCGCCCCGGCGGTCGTGCCGAACCCAGCCACGAAGCTCTTGACCGTGTCACCAGGCGGCATGGTCGCCACCGCACCCAGCACAGCCGAGCCAAGCATCAAGGACAGGAACGGGTGGACCTTGGCCCACGTGATGAGCACGACGACCGCGAGGATGCCGAGGATGCACGCCGCGACGAGTTGGGCGTTCCCGGCGTACACCGCGGGTGCGTCGGCGGTCGGCAGTCCGCCCGGAAAGGTGGTGGACACGGTTATGGGAAGAGCGATCAGGGTCATCAGGCGTGCTCCTTGCGGTGGCCGAGGGCGGCGAGCGCGCGGTTAAGGACTTGGGCGGCACTCCCCTCATTGGTGATGGTCACGCCAGGCTCGTCCGCTCCGAGCGGCTCGAGCGTGGCCAACTGGCTGGGCAGCAATGACGGTGGCATGTAGTGGCCCGGACGGTGCTCCATCCGGTCGCGGATGACATCGGACTCAGCCGTGACGTGCAGGAAGCGCACGTGTGGCCTGCCCTCGCACAGCAGATCGCGGTACACACGGCGCAATGCCGAACAGGTCACCACCGCAGACTCGCCGCGGCCCTCCTTATCCGAGATCCACGCCCCGATCGCCTCCAGCCACGGCCAGCGGTCCTCGTCCGTAAGCGGTGTACCGCTGCGCATCTTCTCGACGTTGGCCTCGGGATGAAAGGCGTCACCCTCGGCGAACTCCCACCCGAGCACCGTCGCCAGACCTTTCGCGACCGTCGTCTTTCCGCTCCCAGACACTCCCATGACGACCACCACGTCGGGGTCGGGACCGCTTGCGCTGTCCAGCATTCTCCGAACGTAGCGCGCGTTGCCGTCCCGGATGGGCGTTGGGCAGCCGGCATTCAGCAGGAGGCGTCAGCCACTCGGAGACGGGGATCGCGGGGGATCATCAGTCGGCGGCATCTACCGGCTCAAGCAGCTGACCGGCGCCAGCGTCGCCGCCTGCCTCTGATTCGGCATCCGCGTCGTCGGCATTCGCTATGACCTCGACGCGCCGACACCGCGGGGCACGACGCATCGCGACCGGGGCTGACTCAAGGGCTCGAGGTCAGTGAGATCCCGTTCGATGTGGTCGCGGAACTCCCGCCTTGAATCCGTCGAGGAAAGTCGGCCGGTGACCAAGGAAGCCTCGATCCTGCCGAGATGGCGTTGCTGACCGCCGACCCTCCGCCCCGGCCGCCTGGGCGCGACCCGACGGTCATCCGGGCGCCGGGTCCGTGCCGTGGACCAGCAAGGCTACGGTCTTGTCCCCCCATCCCTTCCGAGGGTGGCCCAGGCGGAGGAGCTGAGCGAGGTAGGCCCCGAGGGCCAGGTCGGCCAGGGCTTCGCCGTCGGTGTCGGCGCGGACGCGTCCGGCCTCGATGTCCGCATCGATCTCGCCCTGCAGTGCTTCGAGGTGCCGTACGAGGTGGGCGCGCAGGGCTGCGCTGAAGGCTGGGTCGGAGTCGGCGAGGACCGCCGCTACGGCCCCCCGGCCGAGCTGTTTGTCGACGAGGTCGAGCGCCTGCTCGAGCAGCCACCGCAGCTTGTCCCCGAGGGGCGCCTCCCGCGCCGGGAAGGGCTCCTCGACGAGCAGCCCGAGGGCTGCGGCCAGGAGCGCCCCGCGGTCGCGGTAGCGCCGGTAGACGGTGGTGCGAGCCACCCCGGCCCTGATCGCCACCGCGTCGATGTGGACACCGCCGGGCCCCTGCTCGCGCAGCAGCTCGAGCGCCGCGCCGGCGATCCGGTCATCGGCCCGCGGGTCACGGGGTCGTCCTCGCGCAGGGGTCATGTCACTCCGTTCGGGAACAAAGACGCGTCGAATAACGCTACACACACTGTAGCGATAATCATGACGTACGACCTCACACGGAAGGAGCCATCATGACCCCCGGCGAAGTCCTCGTCCCAGGCGCCATCGCGATCGTTTTCGTGGTCGCCTGGTTCGTCGTCGGCGTCATCGACGCCACCCGACCCGACAGCGACACACCCCAGAAGGAGCGGGTCCCGCACCCAGTGCGCGAGACCACCCACGCCCACCGAGGCTGATCCACCGGGGCCCCAGGCGTTGCCGGCAGCCTCCATCGCCTTGTTCTGGCGCCGGCAGCGTAGCCGCGCCACGGCACCACACCACCACACAACAGCACCACGACAGGCGGACGACCCGGTCCGTCGAAGAAGGAGGGCGACGACATGGTCGTCTACAACGAACTGGTGGCCGTCACCGCCGGAGCCGGACTCATCGGCTTCGCCTGGTTCCTGGTCCATCTCATCCGCCGCAGGCACATCGACAGCGAGGGCTGGGCCGGCTTCTTCGGCGTCACCGGCCTGCTGCTGCTAGTTCTCGGGCTGCACACCACCGTGACGTGGCCGTTCGGTGGAGACGGCTTCGAGTACGCCAACATCGCCTTCGGCCAGCCCGCGGCCGGCTTCGGAGCGCTGCTGCTCTTTGCAGCGGTCTACCTCTGGCGTCACCGCGCGCTCTTCGCGGCTGACGACGCCGATGCCGACACGGCCAACGAAGCGGTCCTGCGATCGCTCAGACCGGTCTCGATCTTCGTGGGCGCGCTCGGCCTGGCGATGGGCGTGCTCGCCATCACCTTCGTGCGCTTCCAGCTCGGGGCCGCCCCGCCCGAGGAGCCGATCAGCGGACGGTTCGGTCACCTGCCACTGCTCGAGGCACTCTTCCTTGGCGGCCTGTGGGGCATCGTCGCGGTCGGCGCCCTGCTGTTCGCGGTCGCGCAACTGACCGACCGTGCATCGTTGCTGCTGTGGGCTGCCCGCGCCTGGGTCGTCGGCGGTGTGGTGTTCCTCCTCTTCGGCGCGATGAACTTCTACACGCACATCGGCATGTACTACAACATCGCACACGGCACCTCACACCTGTGGTGAACCGTCCCTCACCGCATCGGTGAGACCCAAGATCGGGCCCGTCCAGCCGGACGGGCCCGACCGCTGTCACAACGCAGTCCCGCGACGTGCCGCAAAGGCGCGAACGTTGGATGGAGTGCGTCAGCCCGTGAGGCCCATGGGAGCCGTCCTACCCTCAGTCCGCTCGTCGGAGGGTCTCCGACCATGCCGCCGCCTTGCACCGGAACGTCCGCCGCGCCAGCACCTTCGAGTCGTGATCGGTCGCGACGAGCATCTACTTGCGGTCGGCCAGGTCGATCCCCACGATCGCGTTCGTGACCGGGACCGCCTCTCGCAGCCAGGAAAGCCTCGCGTTCCAGTTCCGATCCCCGCGAGAAACACCACTACCGTGAGACATTGAACGTCCTCCTTCGATGCGATGGGACACCAAGCCCGACAAGCGCATCAGGAGGACGTTCGCCACGCCAGACCCGAGCGCGCAGAACGTCTCTCTATGCCGCTCGTGGCGCGGTTGCGGACGTTGTCCCGAGTGTCGAACCGGGGTCACGCTTGCAGATGAACACCTACGAGAACGTTCTGGTCCAGACTGATCTGCCGCCCGAATCCGACACGCTCAGACGCGCGGCGGCCGCCTACCTGGCCCGATTCAAAAGCCAGTCCCGGGTTCACACCGAGTCCGACCTGCGCGCACACCTGAACTGGTGCAGAAGTCACAGCCTGGACCCGCTGACCGCGGAACGGCCCCACCTCAAGCTCAACATCCGCGGGATGCAGGAGGCCTGCCCCTACAAGCCTTCCACCGTGAGTCGCCGCATCGCTGTCGTCGCCGGGTTCTATCGAACCTGCGTCATCGACGCTGTCCTTGCGCACTCACCGGCCGAGCACGTCCGACGCCCGAACGTGCCCGCCGAGTCACCGACACTGGACTGACCCAGCTGCAGTTCGAAGCCATGCTGGCCAGCGCTGGACCAGGCAATGGGCGGGGATCTGCTGAGCCGGGCTCAGAGCCTGCCCGGTCGGGCCGGGGACGGTGGTCCTCGGCCCGACCTTCGGGCGACTCCGGGCGGCGTTAGAGGTCGACGGCCCGGGCGACCGGATCCCTCTGCGGGACCAGCCGGTCCAGCGGCCGGATGCCGAGCGCCATGACGACGTAGAGCCCGGTGGCGACGAGCGGCAAGGTCGAGGGCTCGAAGCCGTGGGCGCCGACCGCGAGCCCGTTGACGACGAGCAGCCCGCCCGCGAACGCCCCGCTCATACCGGCCAGTCGCACGCGCGTCCCTCTGTGCGCCTGCCGAAGGAGGGCCGTAGCGAACACGAGGACGGTCACTCCGAGCAGGAGGAGGAAGAACGAGTTGACGCCCCACTCGAGCCAGCGGACGGTCTCGGCCGCAGCGAACCGGGACGCCCGGTCCGCTGGCCCGGCGGTGGCCCACGCGTCGACGGCCCGCTTGAGCGCGACGCCGTCGACGGCCATGTTGGCCGCGATGAGGGCTGCGGTGGCGGCGGCCGCCGCATCACCGAGGCGCACGAGCAGCGGGGCGACGCCGGCCCGGCTCAGGGCCTGGCCCATGGCGAGGAAACCCGCGACCACGACTGCCGCCGAAGCGAACTGGAGGTAGTGCACCCACACCCAGTCGGTGCTGCGGGCATACTCGGCGAAGACGGCTGCGTGAGAGTTTGGTGGCTCTTCGTGCGGGTGTAGGACGCCGCCGACAACGGCCAGGGCCGCACCCGAGACGAGCAGGACCGCGGACACCAGCGCGGGGCGCGGGCCGCTTCGGGAAGCGGTGTGCAGGGCGTCGGCCGGCGTGTCGGCCGGGTGCGGGGCGTCGGCGTCGTGCGTGTGTGGGCGCCACGCGAGGTAGGCAGCCATGAGCGCGTACATCCCGACGTGCCCCCACGTCATCAGGTCTCCACCGGAGAGAAAGTCGAGCCAGTAGGGCACGAGCAGGACGACGAAGGGCAGGACCATGACTGCGGACATCTCGGCGATGTGGCGACGGCCGTGGCCGCGCACCCACATCCAGGCCGCCATGCCGAAGGTCATGTCAAAGGCCATCGTGAGGGCCATCGCTGCCGGCCTGCTCGTGAGGCCGGGCCAGACCGCGTCCCAGAGGGCGCCGAAGAGGCCCATGCCGACGACCATGGCGATCGTCATCTCGACGTAGGCGGTGAGGAAGCGGACGAACCGCGAACGGAGGAAGCGGCGGACTGTGTCGCGAGGTGCGAGGTCCGCATCGAGGGTCGAGAGCGTTGTCATGCCTCGATGCTCGGTGGGGATGGCTGGTCTCCGGACGTGCCGGAAGTCATGACGTGGGTCACCCGTCGCGCATGACCCTCACAGCAGTCCGAGTGCGCGAGCCCGGAGCGCGGCTTGGGTGCGGTCGCGGACGCCGAGCTTGGCCAGCACGTTCGTCACGTGATTCTTGACCGTGCCCTCGGACAGGAAGAGACGGGCCGCCGTCTCCCGGTTGCTCAGCCCGTCGGCGACGGCGCGCAGGACGTCAAGCTCGCGCTCGGTGAGCGGGTCGAGCAGCGGCTGCGGACGCGGCGCGTCCGGGACGTCGGGCAGCTGGTTCATCCGGGCCAGCACCTTGGCCGCCACCGAGGGCTGCAGGACGGACTCCCCGCGCGCGGCGGCGAGGACGCCCTCGACGAGTCGCGACGCGGTGGCGTCCTTGAGCAGGTAGCCGACGGCACCGGCGCGTAGAGCCGGGAACACCTCGTCGTCGCCGTCGAAGGTCGTCAGGACGAGCACCCGCACGTCGGGATGCTCGACGGTGAGCCGTGTCGTCGTCGCGACGCCGTCGAGGACGGGCATCCGCAGGTCCATGAGCACGACGTCGGGATGCAGCGCGTCGACCAGGTCGAGCGCCTGCGCGCCGTTCTCGGCGGCACCGACGACCGCGACCTCCTCGCGGACCTCGAGAAGGGTCGTCAGCGCCTCGCGGAACAGCGTCTGGTCGTCAACGACCAGGACGCGTACCGCTCCGTGGCTCCTCAGGGTCATGCCGGCAGCTCCACTCGGACGGCGAGGCCGGTGCCCGGGGTCGACTCGACCGTGAGGGAGCCACCGAGTCGCTCCGCGCGCTCGCGAATGCCGATGAGGCCGAACCCGCCACTCCTGCGGTCGATAGCGCCGTCGACGCCGCGTCCGTCGTCTCTGACCTCGAGGCGGACGACGTCCGGAAGGTACGACAGCCGGATGGTGGCCGCGTGCGCGTTCGCGTGCTTGCGCACGTTGGTGAGCCCCTCCTGGGCGACGCGGTAAAGCGCCACCTGGGCGTCGCCCTCCAGTCGGCGTTCCTCGCCCTCGACGTCCACCTCGGTGGGCAGGCCGGCCGCGGCGACCTCGGCCGCGAGGGTCCGCAGCTGCTGGGGCAACGGCTCGGCCGGGCGCGGCTCGCGCAGGGCGGTCACTGACTCGCGGACCGAACGCAAGGCCTGGCGGGCTTGCTCCTCGGCCTGGCCCAGGAGCCGGTCGGCCTTGTCCGGGTCGCTGGCCAGCACGGCTCTCGCCGCCTGCACCTGCATCCCTACCACGGTGAGGTGGTGGCCCAGACCGTCGTGGATGTCGCGCGCGACCCGCGTTCGTTCGCGCATCGTCGCGAGCTCCTCGGTCTGGGCACCCAGCTCATGCAGCCGCGCGTTGGCGACGGCGAGCTCGGACCGCGCCTGCTGCTCGCGCAGGTGAAGGGCGGCGAGCACGAAGGCGAAGGCGCACGCGAGGGCCGTGGCCACCACCTGTCGCAGCCCGTCCGCCATTGGCATCCCGACGTGGACGAACGGCACGAGCAGCGCGACGCCCACCGCCCAACCCAGCGGGAGGAGCACGACCGCCTGGACGACGACCACGAGCAGCAGCAGCGTGCTGCCGACGCCGGCGCCTGCCACGTCAAACACGGCAAAGCCGAGCGCGAGCGCGACGAGCAGGTACCCCACGGCCGCGGGCCGCCCGTGGCGCTGGGCCCAGCGGTAGCCGAGCTCCGACCACGCCATGTACACCGTGCCAAGGACGCCGGGCAACACGACGCTCTCGTGCGGCGCGGTCTCGAGCAACATCACGAACAGCGCCGCCACGGCCAGCATCGGCAGGGCCCGGTTCACGGGTCCAGCCTCGCACCCCGCGGGCCCGATGCGCGGCCCTTTCGACGGCGCTCGCGCCGTGGCTCGGCTGTCGGTCACTCGTGCCGGGGTGCTCCACCCACGGATGACGGCAGTCGAGGCAGTCGCCTAGAGCCTGCAGTTGGTGGGCGCGCTCTCGCCTCCGCTTGCGCCGCTCAATGAAACAAGTAGCCGCATGTTGCGCATGGACCAAACCTCGTCGAACCCTCAGGACTGCCCAGGTCCCTGTGCAAGCCGCCTCGTCCGAAGACCAAAGAACTCTGCGACCGCCCAACAGGCGGGACTCCTCACGGACACCGGAAAGTGTCCTTGTGTCGTCGTCCGTCGTCCGGACGACTCCAGATGCGACGTTCGTACCGTCCACGTTCGCGACTCCAGACCGCGCCGCCAATAGGGCACGGGGAACTCGCGACGTGAACCAACGGCACCCGGCCGGCTCACCGGGCAGGATCAGGGGTGGATGACCTCCGTCCCACCACACCAAACAGGAGCCGACGATGACCGACACCCCCTCGACGCAGCCCTTCGAGCCACCCACGGCCGCTGCGAGCAGCACACTAACCCCACCGGCCGAAACCCAGGACGCCACCGGGTTCACCGACGCCGAGCACCACACCCTGCGCTCGGCCGCGATGCTGGCAAGCGCGTGGGTGTCACGCGCGGAGAAGGGCATGTTCGACAGCATCAAGGAGTCCTTCGCCGCGTCGAAGGCGATCGCGGGCTCACCCCCAGAGGTCGCCGCCCTGGTCGGCAAGGGCGGGTTCCCCGAGATGCCGAAGGGTACGCCCGCGGACGTCGAAGCCCGTACCTTGGCGCTACTGGGCGAAGCGGTCTCGCTGTTGAGGGCAAAGGCTCCCCAGCTCGTCGACGGCTACCGCGCCATGGTCCTACAAAGCTGTCGTGACGCCGCGGCTGCAGCCGACGACACCTCACCCAACGAGACGGCTGTCATCGCCAAGGTAGAAGCTGCGCTGGCGTGACCACGCTCGCCGGTCACTGGATGCAAAGGTCCGCTACGACTAACGGTGGACGCCGCACCGCCTACCGAGACGCCATCTCGCGGTTCATGGATGCGGTGCGAGAACGTCCGCAACTGCCGCCGATAGCTCGTTGACGTTAGCGCGGATCCGGACTGGCTAAGTAGTTCTCCCAGCGCACCGCGAGCAGGTCGTACCAGTAGCTTGCTGCCCTCGGGAGGCGGAGCTCCCAACCGTCCTCAGTTGCAGTTTCCAGCAAATGAAGCACTCCCCAGGCGACGCCCCACACCGAGTCTTCATATGGTCGATCGAACAACGGAAGCAGGGCCTCGCGCTCCTCAGCGGAGATCGGCACGGGAACCGCCTCGATCGCCGCGGCGAAGTCCTCGATTGACTGCTCGTCCCACTCCACTTCTGGCGCTAGTGGTCCAAATGCGGCCAAGGCTAAGACCTCCGATCGGACGGTCATTGCGGCTCCCTGATGCTGCACCCGTGATCAGAACCTTCGTCGACGATCCTGTCAACGTCCGACACACCTCGCATGGTTGGGGCACCCCAGCTCTAGCTGGCCTTGCCCAGGTCGTCGCCGAGGGTCGCGACCTGGACTCCCGCTGACACGCTCACCCAGCCCGATTGGGGTGCGTCATCCCGCCGCCTCATGGGCGTATGCGTCTCACGCATATGCCCGGAGCGGTCGAATCCATTGGAACATTCCGAGGTCGCATTCCCCTCGGATCTGCCTGTTACCAGATGAAGGGGACCAGACGCGCACGGTCCTTGGCGAACGCCAGATACGCGGCTCCAAGACTGTCGATCATCGCGTGCTCCTCGCGCAGTAGTCGGTAGATGAGCCCAACCAGG
Source organism: Terrabacter sp. 2TAF16 (assembly GCF_052115065.1). Classification (NCBI taxonomy): domain Bacteria; kingdom Bacillati; phylum Actinomycetota; class Actinomycetes; order Micrococcales; family Intrasporangiaceae; genus Terrabacter; species Terrabacter sp. 2TAF16. The sequence continues at coordinate 1,991 of NZ_JBFRFZ010000025.1, read as the reverse complement.
ATCAGCAGGAAGCACGCAGCGGTGCCCACCTAGTTCCCGAGGATCAGGCCACAGCCGACGAACGCCGCTAGTAGGCCGGTGTAGCTGGGGTGCCGCAGTATCCGATAGGGGCCGCGTTCGACGACCACCTGATCGGGAGAGGTCTTCACCACGGTCGTGAAGTACGTGCCCAAGGTGGCGAACGACCACCATCGCAGCAGTAGGCCGAGCCAACCGATCACTGTTCCCACTACGAATACACCAGCACCATCGAGGACGGCTTCGGGCGCGAGGGCCTGGGCGAGCGGCAGCATGAGGATGCCCGCGAAGAAGATCACTCGGAACACCACTTCACCTCGGACGTCCGTGCGCGAGGCACCGCGACGCCATTTCACCACCTGAGAGAACTCGCCTACAGCGAATGCAGCGACGCTGACACCGACCACCAGCCGAGCCCAGGTTTCCTGTTGAATCAAGGGCGTCACCACGCGAACCAGTCTTCCAGTCATAGCGTGCCCGGGCATGCCGCGCAGAGGACGAGACGTCCGTCCAAGCGCCGATGACCGCGTTGACGCCCGGCGACAGACCGCCGCGAGCCTGCGTTGGGGACACGGTGGCGGCGAGACGGGGGCAACGCCCGTTCGTGGCGTCCAACCCGTACGTCGGCAGTGACATGGTCAGCGAGGGTCGACTGCTTCTGGTGTTGAGTCCAGGGACAGCGTGGGGGGAGGGTGCGTGTGTGCAGATCGGTGTGGTGTATCCGCAGATCGAGCTTGGTGGAGACCCGACAGCTGTCCTGCCATTTGGCCGGGCGGTCGAGGAGCTGGGCTTTGACCACTTGCTCGCCTATGACCATGTCCTCGGCGCCGTCCACGCTGGCCGGACGCCACCGCTGACCGGTCCCTATACCGAACGGGATCCGTTTCACGACCCGTTCGTGATGTTCGCGTATCTCGCCGGGGTGACGAAGCGGATCGAGTTCGCGACTGGGGTCCTGATCCTGCCGCAGCGTCAGACGGCGCTGGTGGCCCGGCAAGCGGCCGACGTCGATCTGCTCTCTGGCGGCCGGCTGCGCCTGGGGGTCGGGGTTGGCTGGAGCCCGGTGGAGTACCAGGCCTTGGGTCAAGAGTTCCGAAGCCGAGGCGCCCGGCAGGAAGAGCAGATCGAGTTACTCCGCCGGATGTTCACCGAACCGGTTGTCGACTTCGCCGGCCGCTTCGACCGGGTTGACCGAGCCGCCCTGGTGCCGAAGCCGACGCGTTCGGTCCCGATATGGCTGGGTGGATCCAGCGAGGCGGCGTTCGAGCGGGCCGCCCGGCTGGGCGACGGATTCATCTTCTCCGGCGGCGGTATCGACCACGCCACCGACGACTGGCACAAGGTCCAGGATCTGGTGCGCGCACAGGGCAGGCTGACAGAAACCTTCGGCGGCGAGTACGTGATGGCGCCCTGGGGCGAGATCGGCGACCTCACCGATCAGATCGAGGCGTGGCAACGAGCCGGCGGGACACACGTTTCCATCGTGACCATGGGCCGTGGCCTGGACTCCGTTGACGAGCACATCGGCCTTCTCTCCACCGTCGCGAACGCACTCGACCGGCCATGACCCCTCCTCACCCAGACGCGACGTCCTGCTCGCGTCCGGACTGACCTACCTCGCGACCCGGTTCTGCGTACACACGTGACGGTGTGCTCAAGGCGCCGCGCTGCTGTCCGGGCGCCACGTCGAGACCGGTTAGCCGACCACTCGCCGACGTGAGGGTGCGCCACATCTCCCCCAGACGGTCACCTGCGCGCGGCCGCCTGCGTGCTGGGGAAGCCGCCCCGGAGCGTCCCGAGGGAGCGCCATGGGGCGACTGCGGGTCTAGCTGTACTGACCGGGCACGTTGGTTGAGGGAATGCGACTCATCGCTCTGAGCTGCTGACGTGGGAGGGCCTCCCGCGGTGGAGTGGAACTGCTCAAGGTTCACTTCGCCAAACAGGAGGCCCTCGTGTCCCACGCTAACGCTGCC
>NZ_JBFRFZ010000024.1:0-16422 GCF_052115065.1 Terrabacter sp. 2TAF16 | reverse complement strand
ACCCTAAAGGGCGCCAGCTACCGGCTACGCAACCGAGGAATCGACACCCTGCCCAGCATCAGAACCCAAGACCCGGCAGACTAGAACCGACAAACCGGTGGCCTCGTTTTCGACCGTCGGAACGGCCTCGTTTTCGAGCGGCGTCGACAGCGGGACGCCCAACGCGGTCGCAGTCCGCGCTCAGGGCACCCGGAGCCGCTCTCGCGATGATGCGCCTCCGGGCCCCGAAAGGGGTCGACAAGGGCTGCGCCCCAGGTCGCCAGGACCGACCGGGGCGCCCGGCAGGCGGCGAAAAGGGCTACCTCGCGTCGCCCCACGCGCGTGCGTCCTCCGCCACGGCGGCGATCAGATCCATGGAAGCACCGGTCACCAAATCGATTGGTTGTAGGCCGACCGTCAGATACCTCCGCCAGCCAGGGTCACCCCTCGCCGATTTCAACATCTGGTGTTCCTTCCTCGTGACGACGCCGGCGTCCGCCAACTGCAGCAGCGCTCTGATGTCAGTATCGGAAGCCAGCAGCCTTAGGACCACTACGGACCGCTCATGGACATGCTCATGGGCGAGCTCCTTGGCGGCGGCGGTGAAACCCAGCTCGCGCTGCAGCTTGAGCGCCGCCGGCGTGCGGAACCGAAGCTTGTACTTCCGTCAAACGCTGCCGCCCTCGGTCCAGAACCAGAGAGCCTCGTTTACCCAATACCGGGTGATGAGACCATCAAGCCGCGCAGGTTGGGTGCATAGTGGCACCACGGAGTAACCGAACGAGCTTCGGGAGCGGGGCGCTGCGGCTGACGATGGGACGCCCGGACCTGGCTTGCCGGGCCGGCGTGTGTGCCCGGATTGGGCAACTCTGCATCACACCCCGAGAGGCTGCGAGGGTGGTGGCGTTGGCTGGGGTCGAGGTGGGCGCTTGGCCGGGGACGATCAGTAACGACACAACCTGTTAGCGCCGGTCAGAGCAATAGCGCAATGGTCTGGACGTCGATGTCGATGCCGCTTGTCGGCGTGTACTCGAACCAGGACGCCATCAGGGACGCACCTGCACCGGCGGAGATGTCGGCGTTGACGCCGTCACCCCCCGGCTGCCCGTCGGCGCCGAGCGAGATCAGGTCGTAGTCGTTCCCGCTGCCGGGCAGGGTGTACACGAAGTCGTTGCCCCAGGCGTCGGTGAACGGCGCTCCTGGGAGGTCTGCCAGCGTGGCGGGATAGTCGCCGTTGGCCTGCTGAGCCGCTTCGAGCTGCTCGATCACCGTCTCCATCGTGGCCCAGGTTTTGCGCTGTTGCGGGTAAAGCAGCGGCCGGGCGTGCCGTTCGGGGTTGGCCGGTGGGATGCCGGCGTAGTTGGTCCGCGCGAACGCCGCGACCTCCTCGGCGATGGTGAGGTACGGGGTTTGCGCGTTCCCCGGATCCCCGGTCTCCAGCAGGGAGGTGAACGCCTCTTCGAAACCGGGCCGGATTGGCACCACCACCCGGGCGTATCCGGCCCGAAGGAAGTCGCGATGCAGCGGGTCCGGGTGGTCGAAGGGGAGCTTCTGCCGGCCGAGCTCGTCCGAACCCCAGAAGTAGGGGTAGAGGAAGTACAGGAGGTTCTCCCACTCGACCGCCTGATGGATGAAGGTGACCCGTTCACCGAAGCCGGAGACGACCTCCCACTCGGCGCGGCTGAGCGGCCCCGGGACCGGGGCGCCGGAGAGGTACTTCTCCTCCCGATCGAGGATGCCTCGGATGATCGCGTCCACCCCGGCCGGCGAGGTCTCGAACTCGGGACCGACCAGCCACAGCAGCACCCCGCGCAGCAGTTCCTCGCGCTCCATCCGCCGCAGGGTGAGCGTGTCCTTGCCCATCAGCTGCCGCCAGAGTGTGTCGCGCCGCCCCTGCAGCGCGCTGTGCTCGGCCTGGTAGCGCGCGAAGGCGGCATCGCGCAGCGTCGCCCACACCCGCTGCTGCCACTGCTCCAGCGTGTGGGTCGACACGTTGGCGCTGGCGACCACGGTCATCTCGATCTCGTACTGACTGGAGCGGATCAGTGACAGTGTGACCTTGGGGCCAGCATCCATCCCCGAACCGGTGAACCGGCCGCTGCCGCCGCCGGCTCCGACGGCCGGCTGGATTTGCATCGTGAACGACGGGTCGTCGAAGGCGATCGACGGCTGCCCGGCGGGCCCCCAGTAGGCGAACCGGCCGTTGACCTTCCCGTTCATCAGGTAACCGTCGGGCGCGACGAACTCGAACTGACCATCGGTGTTCTTGTCCCCCTCGAACCGGCGCTTCTCGCTGAACTCGAGGGACATCGGCGGGGGCGGCTCGACCGCGACCCCCCACTGCTTGGCCAGAGCGGCCCACGTCCCCACCCCCTTGGTGACCGGATTCTGCGGCGTGATCTGGTCGGTCGTCAGCTCGAATCCGAAGGCAGCTGCGATCTTCTCGTCCAGCACCTTGACCTGCTGGTACTGCGCCCACAGCCGGACGCCCGGATTGGGCACCGGGATGTCGAAGGTGAGCCGCAGGCCGTACCGGAACTGGTCGACCTGCCACTTGCGCATCATCCGGAAGTAGTCGACCCGCATGGCCTTGTCGGCGAACGGATTCGTGATCGTCCGGTAAGAGAGGTCCTCGCTACCGTGCACGGTCTCGAGCTTGACCGACACCTTGTGCTCCTGCCGCGCCCGGGCCGATGCTTTCTCGGTGATCTCGCGGCTCTGCTCGGTGCTCTCCTTGACCGACCGCCGGTCGTCCGACGTGGTGTTCACCCCGGTGGAGACGGTCATCGACACCGGGCCGTAGCCGCCGCTGGCGGAGGCATTGAAGTTGAACGCGCTGGAGTGCTTGGTCTCGTTCTCAGCCGACATCGACGCGTCCGTCTTCTCGGACACGCCCTTCTCGCTGTAGGTCTCGAACGAGTCCTGGACGATCTGCTCGTACTCGTCGCGGCTGGTCGCCCACTCCTTGTGCGAGACGGTGACCGTCTCGGTGGGCGTGAGCGGCACGGTGAACACCATCTCTCCGCGCTCGGTCCCGGCCGGTGACATCTCCAGCCGCTCGAGGTGCAGCCGGCCGACCGGGGCGACCAGGGCTCGCTGCGCGAAAGCACCGGCCAGCACGCTGTTGGCAGTGGATCCGGTCCGGCTCCCGGCCTGCGCGGCGAGGGCCAGGAACTTCTCGACCGGGACCGCCGCGAGGCGGCCCGCAAGATCGAGGTTGGACTGCGGAGGGTCCGACGCTATCCGGGCCAGAAGTGCCACCTCATGGTCATCCTGCTCACGCAGAGCCTGGAGGGTCTCCCGGTCGATCACCAACGCGCGCAGGAAGTTGGCCTTGGCGAGGCCCCGAGCGAGGTGCCCGCGCTCGTTCTCCCGGTCCCGTTCGCTGAGCCGGATCTGTTCGTAGCTGGCCTTACGCACGACCCGCTTGCTGTTGTCCTGCTCCATTCCGTCACCCCTCGACGAGTCCTCTAACAACCCCGTCCAGACCGAACCAAGATCGATCTTGCGGATGCTACTCTCTGTTTGGCATATCGAGACGAACGCCCGGGGGCCCGATTGGCCTTTCGCTACGAACGCACCTTCGCGCCGAGCGAGGAGCTGTCCGAGTACGGCTCTAAGCTGCTCGGCCGCGACGTCATCGAGTTGCCGATCTACGCGCACTACCTCTTGACCACGCGCGCCCCCGTAGGCGGTTCGCCCCTGGTTGACTGGCGCGACAGCGGTGTCCAGGCCGACTACATCAAGTTGATGGGCGAGCGGCACGGCGTCGAGGTCGAGGAGAAGATGCGCGCCCTGGCCCAGACCCGCGACGGCGTCCGCGTACCCGACATCTCCACCTACGGCGGTCGGTACCTGCCCCCGCGCATCCTGGCCACCGGGCCAGGCACGGTCGAGGACACCTCGCGCAACGAGTACTACGAAATCAAGCCGGACTCCGAGCAGGGTGAGCAGGACGGCCTGGACAAGCTGGCCGCGATCGCCACCGGTATGCAGAAGTTTGGCCTGCTGGGCACCTATCAGGCCGGCACCAGCTATCCGGTGCGCTCGCCCGTCTACATCCCGCTCGGCTGGAGCGAGGCGTTTGAGTACCTCCGCTTGGTGTTCATGTGGGAGAACAACCTAAAGGAGTGCGAGCTCGACCTGCAGGTTCAGCGGCACGACCACCAGCCCGGTCTGTTGCTCTACGCATTCCGGATCCGGCTCAGCCTGGACACCGAACTCGCACTCGAGAAGCTGCGCTACCTGGTCGCGGGCGTGGCGGTCGCGTTCGCGGCCTGCGCGGCGGCCGGCCTGCTGGAGCTCACCCTCGGGGTGTCGGCGCTGGGTTTGGCCGCCGACGCCGCGGCATGGCTGGCCGCCAAGCTCGCGCCGGCGGCCGCCCCGTTGCCCGGCCACGCCCTGCCGGCCTCTCCCAACGTGCCGACCCGGGTCGAACTGCCGCCCGAACAGCCAGGCCGCCCTCGGGTCAGGGTCGACGTGCCCGACCAGCTGCCCGAGATCGAAGTGGACACCGATGGGGAGGTGGACCCGGAACAGGTGCTCAAGCAGTACCGGGCCGTGGGTGAGGCCTTCTTCGCCCGTGGCTACGCCATGACCAAGAACCGTTACGACCTGTACTGCGACGAGGACTTCTTTCAGAACGTCGTGCTCGACCGCAGCCCCGCCAACCGGTTCATGGCCAGCATGCGGGTGGGGCTACCGCACTCACCGATCATCGTCCTAACGTCGGCCGGGTATCTGTCCATGACGATGCTTCCCTTCGTCGCGGCGAACCGGCTGGTCGACGAGGCCGCGGCTCGCTTCCCAAACATGCCAGGCCTCTCGACGGGTGACCGGATCCCGGAGGCCCTGCGAAAGCTGTGCGGCGAGAACCCCGCACGGCCAGTCTCCGTGGTCACCCAAGCGCTGATCGGAACTGCCCGCCTGAGCGCGTATCTCGATCCCCAACTCGCTGCGAACGCACGACGCCACGCCGAACCGGCGGTGCCGGGCGGGGCCCTGGAACGCGGGCGCATCGCGCTGCCCGCCGGGATCCTCGAACGATGGCGTGGCCGGGACGCCGGGGCCGCGGCCGGGCCGGTCACCGTACCGGGGCTAGTGGCGGCGCTGGCCGGGCAGGGGGCCGGGCCCGGTCCAGTGCGCTACCTCACCGACGCCCTGTCGAATCCCGCTCCGCTGAAGCGGGCCCTGAGTGCCGCGCCGGGGTTCACCGTGACGATGGGCTTCCACGGCCTCTACGCGGCCGCAGCCGGTCCGGTCACCCCCGAGAACCGCTACGGCGAGCTGAAAGGCGTGAATGTGTCCCGGATGTTCGCCCTCCTCGCCAAGCCGGGCAGCGACCGCCCGGGCGACCTGTACGCCAGCCTCGATCCCGCCCGAACCAGTGCCGATCCGCCGCCGGGCGGCCGCCGTTACCGCTACCTAGGCCGGCTCAAGGTCGGAAAACCCTGAAGCAAACGAGGTTCCGGGTCATCTGCCCGGTGTGCTACTCCGTCCTGCAACTGACGGATGAAGGCCGGCGTCGTCGCCCCGAGCCGAAACGCTACGAGGTGGAGAACAAGACGAATGCCGTGACCCAGCAGCCTTCACTGGTAGCCCTTTCTGGGCGGAAGGGGCGCCCTTATCGGGCGGGATGGGCGCCCTAAGCGAGTGTGATGGTCCTCTGTGGCTTCCGTACGGCAAATGCGGTGCGATGTCGCCCGGGCACCTCAGTTCACAGGTCTGCAGTGCAGACCACGTCGGCCGTCAGCGGTTTCTGCCGCACGGTGGGTGGTAGTGCTCGCGCGACCTGCGTGGCGGCTGCTTGGGCTTCCCAAAGGGCGCTTCGAAGGTCCGGAACGTCGCAGATCGTGGCGGTGACCATGCGTCCTGCGAGGGTGGCGGCCAGGCGTCGGGCGTCCGCGTTTGCGTGTCGCGCGTGGACGAAGAGAGCGTTGGAGTCGAGTAAACGGCTGGCCCATGGGGTGACGCTGGGTGTCACACTCGCGAGGACGCTCGCGCCGCGCAGCAGCGATTCGTACGTGGCTTCGGCGTCTAGAGAGGCTTGATGAGCCGGCCCGGTGATGGACGCCAGGCTTGAGTAGAGGTGGCGTGACGCGTCGACGTAGTCATGCGAGGGTGGCGCGCCTGTGGTGGTCTGCGACCATGCCTCGGCCGCACCCTGGAGGGCCAGCGCCGATCGCCGGAGGCGTTCACGAACGTCTATCGTGGCAGACGTCGGCGTCGTGGCACTCAGGACGGCGTCCAGCGCGGCGTAGAGATGCACGCCCTGCCAATTGACGTCTCTGAGTACTTCGACGCTCGGGACGCGAGCACGGAGCTCCCAGCGGACGGCCTGCGCCCACTGGTGGATCGCGAGATCGAGCCCCTCCGCGTCGGTGAGGAGCTCGCGGGCGTGGGCGGGGGCCGCGACGTTCTGCAGCCCACTCAATGGTGCGGCGTTCGGGAGCCGCTGGAGCAGGGGCGACGCGTACCGCGCGATAGTTAGGGGCCGGTCGGCGATGGCAGGGTCGCACATGCTCAGGATTCGGGTTGCGGCAGCGCTGGCAACATCGAGGCACTCCTTCGCGATCGTCGCCGCCGATGCCGCCTGCAGCTCGGGAACGGCGGGGTCCATCCTGTTGAGGACGAGGAGGTCGGTGAGGGCGCCGACTGTGCACGCGAGTCGCGCGAGTGGGTGGTCGTCGTCGCTCGGTGAGGGGTGGATGGGCCCGTTGAGCGTGAGCTCGCTTCGAGGGATGCGGTAGCCGGTGTCCGTGGGGGCTGCGAGCAGTGCGCCGGCCCGGATGCTCTTCCTCGCTGCGGCTTCGCTGATCCCCAGGAACCGCGCGGCCTCGCGTGGCGTGTAGTCGGGTTGGTCGCCTACGGGCTGGAGCGGCTGGGGGTAGTCGCGGAACGCCCTGTGCAGCGCGATGGTGTGGGCGTCGGCGGGTGACCATCCGACGCGTGCGCTCACGAGCTCGTGCAGCAGCCTGTAGATGCTCTGGTCGAACGTTTCCCACTGCTGCAGGGACACTGGCTGACGGGATCGTTGGAGGTCGGCGAGTGTGAGACGGGCTCTCTCGAGCAGGTCAGTGGCGGTCGTCGTCATCGGTGAAGCGCCTTGACGGTGCTGTGCGGCCGCGCATCGAGATCTCGCGCGTTCTCTGCGAGGTCGAGGACGTGGGCGCGCCAGAACGCGAGGTCGCTGGGCGACTCTTCGGCAGTCAGCTGGTCAAGCGCCTCGCCGGCTGACGTCAGGTGGGCGTGCAGGTCCCTCACGGGAACGTTCGCAGTCGGTGGCATGGGGTCGAGGCCCGAGGCGATGAGCCGGATCGTCCCGGCCATGGCTGACCACGGGTCGAGCGGATTCCCCTGAGCGCGGTCCGCGGCGAGGTCGGAGGCCGCTTGCAGCTCGGCGGCGGCGGTCTCGAGGAGTGTCATAAATGGCATGCGGTTCGACGCTCCCGGTTCAGATCAGGGATGGGGTGACAGGGATAAGTGGGGTAGCGCGGGTAGTTGTTGGCGGCCGGCGCATCGCGTCCTCGAGGGCTTTTGCGTAGGCGTCGCGCGGGTTCCAGCCGTGGCGGGTCATCTCTGACGTCGAGTCGCGCAGGAGCTGAGCGCGCTCGGTCGGTGGCAGCTGAGCAGCAAGCGCAGCGATCGTGTCCACGGCATCCCGGATGGGGTCGTCGACGCGATCGAGCAGCAGCTGGATCAGCTGTCGCCCAGGGACGACCGTGCTGGGGACTTCCGGATCGTGCGCGTTGCTGGGGCGAGCGAAGAGGTCGCCCAGTCCGCTCGGGCCTCGGGCGGCCAGCCAGTCGGCAGGATCGGACCCTGACGGGAGTCGGCTGACCAGCACGGGGGCGCGCCGCTCGATGCAGGCGGCGTCGAGCCAACGAGTCGTGCCTTGCTGCCCGGCCGGGTCTCCGTCGAAGGCGATCCTCGGCGGCCTGTGGGTCATCGCCAGAACCTGCTCCACGTGGGTGGGCGACACCGCGACTCCATTCGTGGAGCAGACCGCGACGCGCGACGAGGCCTCGACGGCCGCGGCAGCGGCGGCCACGGCCAGGGCGTCGAGCGCTCCTTCGACGACGAGGACCTGGGCGTCGGGGGAGAGCGGGTGGTGGGTCGGTCGGTAGAGGACCTGGGACTTGTCGAACACGGGCGTGTGCGTCGGGTTGCGGTACTTGGGGGCGGCGGGGTGGCCGCTGATGTCCCGTCCGATGAAGCCGCGGATCTGGTTCCGTTCATTGGTGATCGGGATGATGACTCGGTTGTGGTAGGTGTCGATGAGGCGCCCGCCTCGGGTGCGCATGGACAGGTCCATGCCGAGGAGCTCGTCGTCGTCGACGCCCTGGGAGCGGAGGTGATCGGTCAGGGACGACCAGCCGTGCGTGGCGTGGCCGACGAAGATCTGTCCCCTGAAGGCGCGGGTGAGCGGGTCGAGGTCGATGCCGCGGCGGTGCTGCAGGTAGTGCGTGGCGAAGCCGGCGCCCACGGGCGTGGCGAAGTGTTCCCAGGCCTGCTGGTTGATCTCGAATGCGCGGCTAGAGGGGATGTCGGCCGTGGCCGCCTCGGGGACGGCTCGGAGGTGGGGTCGAGGTCGGACTGCGGACAGCGACCGCTCCCGGTACCGGTCGCCGTCGAGCTCGGCCACGGCTTCGAGGAAGCCCAGGTTGCGGGTGCGGCGGACGAAGTCGATGACGTCGCCGCTGGCGCCGCACCCGAAGCAGTGGAACCGGTCTGGGATGCCGTCCACCGAGAACGATGGCGTCGTGTCGTCGTGGAAGGGGCAGCAGCCGACGTAGCCGTGCCCGCGTTGGTGCAGCTCGATCCCGGCTGCCGCGACCACGTCCGCGAGTGGGTGGCGGGCGCGGATGTCCTCGACGTCGACGGGGCGTCGTTGGACGTTCACAGCTGCGCCGCCTCGACGACGTGGCGGGCGTCCCGGTCGGCGGAGTCGAGCGCGGCGCCGTAGCTGGCGACGAGCTGGGTGAAGGACTCGATGGACATGTGGATGTCGGTGTCCGTGGCGTGCGCGAAGGCGCGGTCGACGGCGGCGCGGGAGGCGCTGGGGGAGAGGACGGCATACTCCTGCCACGTCGGGTCGTAGGCGTACAGCAGGCCGTGGCTGGCCGTGTCGCCGTCGAGCCGCAGCGAGATCCGCTGGTTGCTGCGCGGCCCCCAGCGCATGCCGTAGTCGCGGTCGATGCCGCGGATGATGCGGTGCTGGGAGTCGAACGCCTTCGGCCCGACCCACTCGATGGCCGGCTTCGGGGGTGGCGCCGCAACCCCGTGGGCGTATGCTGCCGCGCGGAGGTCCGTGATCTCGCTGGTGCCGGCGTCGAGTGCGGTCGTGATGCGTTCGGCGATGGCGAACGGGTCGTGCCCGGCGACCGGGGCGAGGAGCTGCCCGATGGTGTGGGCGTAGGCGTTGCGCTGACCGAGGCGGTACCAGTAGTCGATCGGGTCGTGCTCCTCGACGTTACGGCTGGCGTTGCGGGCCAGGGCCAGGAGCTGGTCGACGGTGGTGTCTGACGTGGGCTCGATGGCTGGCGTGGGGTGCGCGTTGGCTGACATGGCGGCCCTCCCGTGCGCGGGGCCCTCCCGCGCGTCTGGAGGGAGGACAGTCCGCGGGGGACACCATGTGTCCGCTCAATCGGACTGCGGCGCAGAGTCTTTCGTCGCGGGCCATGGCGCGATGAGATCGTCGCGGTGGCCGGCGACCGAGCACTGGGTCTTGGCTACGTGCTGGGAGAGGATGATCTGCGCGTCGTGGAGGGCGCGGATGAAGTCCATGGCGGCGGTGGGGGAGGCGGTGTCGGCGTAGTCGGCGCGCTCGTGGTCACGGAGCGCGGAGAGGATCTCCACGAGGGCTCCGTGCTGCGCCCAGCACGGAGGGAGGATGCGTGGCTCGACAGCGAAGCGGCGGACCAGGTGTCGCACCCAGTCGTCGAGCTCCTGCATCCGGTCGCGGGTTTCGTCCTCGGTGAGGGAGGGCCAGTGCACGGGTCCACGGAGCTGGCCGAAGGTCCGCTGGAACGGGTCCTCACCGAAGTCCAGCGCTTCGTCGGTCGTCATGGAGCGGGACTGTGCGGGCGGGTGGGGGTGTCGGCGGCGCGAGCGTCCGGGGCTTGCCGCAGGGCGGCGATGATCGCGGCCGTTGCCGTCCTGCGGTCTGAGCGCCTCCACGTCGGGTGCGCGTCGATGAGGGCGTGCAGCCTCTGGTGGTCCCGACGGCACAGGGGCACCAGGTCCTCGACTGGCTCGATGCCCAGACGCGCGTAGGTGGCGTGGTGCAGGTGCCCGGCTTTCAGGGTCCAGCGTCGACCGCACACGAGGCACGCAGGCTCCACGCCGGCGTCGGTCAGCCAGGCGGCATACCACTGCTTGCGCTTGTCGCTCCACGCGCGGGAGTTGAGGTACGCGTCGTAGGCAGCCCGGCGGGCCCGCCGGGTCCGTCGGGTCCGTCGGGTCCGTCGGGTCCGTCGGGTCCGTCGGGTCCGTCGGGTCCGTCGGGCGGTGGGGTCAGGGACAGCCGAGGCTCGCATCGCGAATCCTCTGCTCGAGGTCCGTGCGCGCGGCAGTGAGGCTCTTGGCATCCTGGCGCTTGGTCCAGGGGCTCATGGTGAGCGCGATGGGTGGCGCCGAGCGCATGAGGAGCACAGCCGACCCGAAAGGCAGGGTCCGCAGCTCGGCCGGCGTCAGGATCGGCACCTCGCTCGTGGAGGTCGAGGTCGAGTGGCGGCCGTCGTGGCCGGTGCTGCGGCTCGTGACGTCCTTGGGTCGGGTGCCGATGAGCTTGGACAGGTCGTCGAGATCGCGTGCGTTGGACCCGCCGCCGAGGATGAGCTTGACGATGGCGGCGTCCCAGATGGCCGACGCCGCGTGCTCGCCCCACACAGATCGGGCTTGCGCCAGGGACTGGAGCACGACGGTCGTGGCGATGCCGGAGCCGCCGCCGTCGGACATGAGCGAGGCGAGCGAGGGGAGTGGGTAGTTCGCGGCCTCGTCGAGGATCATCGACAGGGGTGGGTCGAGGCGTGATCCGGGGGAGCCGGCGGCCTTGCGCCGGGCGACCTCGAGCACGTCCTCGAGGAACGCGGCGACCACACCGGCTGTGGCGGCGGCGCCGGTCGAGGTGCCGAGCAGGTAGACGGTGCCGTTGTTGGCCAGGACGTTTGCTGGGTCGAGCTGCTCGCCCTCGGCGGGGGAGACGGCCTGCAGGACGCGAGGGTCGGCGAGGGCGGCGAAGGCGATCGAGACCATGGCCCAGACGGAGTCGCGCTGCCTGGGGTCGGCGCTGATGATGGAGTCGAGGCCTTGGTGCCACGCCTGCGCCGCCTTTGGGCTCGTGCTGAGGATCATGACCGCTTCGCGGGCATGGACCGCGGACAGCGACCACCGGTAGAGGTCGCTCGCGTCGCAATGGCCAAGCGCAGCGGCGTGGAGAAGTGCGCGCACGGCCTGCTCGGCAGAGGACTGCCAGAAGTTCGCGTCGGTGGTGCCGGACGCCGCGCCTTTGGTGAGCGCCTTGGCGCGGATCATCGCGACATGCGGGTCCTCACAGCCGCGGATGGGTGACCATCGAGCTGTCGAAGGAACCCCGGGTGCGAGGCCTTGCGGATCGAAGACGGCCACTGGGCCAGCAGATTGCCGGGCGCGCAGTGTCGCTGTGATGTTGTCGGGACGGGTGCTCGTCGTCACCACCGCCCCGGGCGCGTCGAGGATGGCCGGGATGACGAGATGCACCCCCTTGCCGGAGCGCGGCGGCCCCAAGACGACGGTGGAGTCCTCGACCGTGGCGAAGCACTTGATGCCGGGCCGTCATCGGTGGCCGACCTCCTGCACCCGAGCCGCATGACGCCGGCCATGCGTTGGCTGACGGAGTCCTCGGCTCTCGACGTGCACCTCAACGGCTTCGCGTACAACCTCGTGGCTGGGAGCTTCGAGTTCCCCGCCCTGCTCGCCGTGCACGACGAGACCTTCTGGCAGCGCTTTGGTGGTGACGTCGAGGCGAACTGGGAGGCCTCTGGGCTGCTGCGCTACTCGAGCGCCGACGCTGACGGACTCGCTGCGCTGCTGCATGACCCGCAATGGACGGATGAGGGGCTTGTCGCATGTGCCCTAGGTTTGAAGCGGCTCGTCCAGCTCAACCCGGAGCGAGTCAGACTGCCGGCCTTTCAGATTGGAGTCTCGTGAGCATCGCTACTGGCAACGCGTTCGATGACGGCCCCGCGCACCGTGGGTGGCTCGTCGGGAACTTCATCGCGCCTCCTGACAGCGTGGCGAACACGAGCGACGTGGAGATCAAGTGGGGCACGCATGCTGCGGGGGAGGAGCGCGCCGACTGGACCACGGGTGAGACCCGCACCTCGATGATGCTGCTGATCTCCGGACGTTTCCTCCAGCGTTTGCCTGACCGTGAGGTCGAGCTGAGCCGCCAAGGCGACTACGTGATGTGGGGCCCTGGCGTCGTGCACGCCTGGCGCGCCATCGAGGACTCGGTGATGTTGACCGTGCGGTGGCCGTCGGTCTGAGCGGCTCGCTTTTCAGGCGGTAGTCGGCGTGTCCGAGGTGTCGACTTGATCGGCACGTCGCAGGTCGCGCCGTAGCGTCGCCTCGTCAGTGCCGAGCAGCAGCGCGGCGCGAGTGACGCCGGACGTATGCACGAGGCTGCGCTGCGCCTCGAGCAACTTGGCATCCGCCGCCGCAAGGCGGTCTCGGGCCCGAGCACAGCCCTTGCCAGCCGTCTCGACCTTCCGCAGCGCCTCGGTCTCTGCGCGCTGAGCCTCAAGAAGGCGCTGTCGTGCTCCCGCGTCCACTGGGTGTCGCATGGGCAATCCTTTCGTTCGCTTCGATGTAGGTGCATGACGGAGCGATTGGGTCACCGTGGGCGCGACACGGTCGGGGTCAGCAGCTTCGCCGGCAGCCACTGCTGCACGACTGCGGCGTCGGCCTCGATGACATAGGTGACGAACGCCCACCACCCGTCGTCGCGACGGGACCACTCGATGACCAGCCCTGGATGGGGTCCCCGCGACGCCTCCGGACCGGTGACCCAGCAGTGCCGGCGAGCTGGCGGCGGCAGCGGGATGGGGTGGTCATGCCCTCGTCCCGACCCACCAGCCATCTGCCCATTATCCCGCACCGTCGAACGTCTGTTCGAACACCCCGGGGCAGACTTCAGGTGATGACGCAAATGGAGAAGCCGACGCCCGCACAGGGGGAGCGAGCGCCGGGTCCACGAGCATAGGGTCCGTAGCGCCGCCGGCAACGAACCGCGCGCAGGCGCCCTCCGGTCCACGATCGGCAACCAAGCACGCGGTCGCCCCACGCTGTCGCCACCTCCAGCGAGCCTTCCATCCTTGATCGGCCCTAGTACCGCCTCGACCAATCGTCTCCCGATGTCGCCGGACGCCGCCGAGGACCCAGTCGCAATCCGGCTCGACCGCGCCTCTTTTCGCTCCACACGTCTGGCACCAAGGTGACGGCGGGAACCGCGGGTGCCCCAGCGTCAGGGTTCGCCAGGGGTGACGATGTCGATTCGCCGGATGACCCTGGGTTCGGGTTTCCGCTACCTGATGGCCTCAGTCGCACGAGGCGACGCGGGCGGCCCGACGGCATCCCCGCTCGCCGGGTACTACAGCGAGCCGGGCACCCCGCGGGGGCGGTTTCTCGGCTCTGGCCTCGCGGGACTCGACGAGGGTCGGGGTGTGGTGGCGGGGGCGACGGTGACCGAGGAGCACCTGTGGCGCATGCTCGGCATGCTCCAAGACCCGCTGACCGGGAGCCCGCTCGGCCGCGCGCCGGGGGCCGAGCGGACGGCATACGTCGACGCCTTGAAGAGGCAGCGACGGGCTCCCAAGACGGTCGCGGCGTTCGACCTCACCTTCAGTGCGCCGAAGTCCGTGTCGGTGGCGTGGGGACTTGCTGACGAGGAGACGCGCCAGCGCCTCTATGCCGCCCATGTTGCTGCCACCGAGTTCGTCATCAGGTATGCCGAGCAGAACGTCTTCGCCACGAGGACGGGGCGCGGGGGAGTCGTGTCAGACGACGTGCGCGGGGTCGTCGCGGCCGCGTTCGACCACTGGGACTCGCGCTCCGGCGACCCGCAGCTGCACACCCACATCGTCGTGCTCAACCGGACCCAAACAGTGTCTGACGGGCAATGGCGCACCCTCGACAGCAAGGCGCTCTTCCGCGCGGCAGTCGGGCTGTCCGAGCTCTACAACGGCGTCCTCGCCGACGTGGTGACGGCGGACCTGGGCTACGCCTGGGAGCCGGAACGACGCCGGCACTCCGCAGTGGAGAAGTGGGAGATTGCCGGCGTCGGGGAGGCTCTGCGCGCCGAGTTCTCGCAGCGCACGACCGAGATCGATGCGGCCAAGGACGTCATGGTCGAGGACTTCGTCGCCGGCCACGGTCGGCAGCCGAGTCCTCGTGAAGTCCTGCAGATGCGTCAGCGCGCGACGTTGGAGACCCGCCCGGACAAGGAGCTGCGGCCGCTCGGACAGCTCGTGGCCGGCTGGCGGAGGCGTGCCGAGTCGTTCGTGGGGGATGAGCCGCAGGCATGGGTCGCGGGCCTGAGCGAGCGCAACGACCTGCCGTTGTTGCGTGCTGGCGATCTGGCTGTGGAGATACTCAAGGACGCGGCTCGGGTGTCGGCGGAGGTGGTCTCGGGGAAGCGGGCGACCTTCACCCGGGCCAACATCTTCGCGGAGGTGCTGCGGCAGATCCATGGAGTTCGCTTCGCGTCGCCACATGACCGGACTGCGGTCGCCGAGCGGATCACGTCGCTCAGCCTGGGCCACGCTGTCCCGCTCACGCCGCCTGAGGTGGGCTACGTTCCGGACGAGCTGAGGCGCCCCGACGGGACGTCCCGCTTCCGCCCGCGGGACTCCGAGATCTTCACGACGCAAGCGTTGCTCGACGCCGAGGAGCGGCTGCTCGCCGCCGGCCGCGCCACCGACGCGCCCGCCGTCGCCGAGCGCGTGGCCGCAGCGATCTGCACCATGAAGCTGCCGGGGCGTGACCATCCATTGTCGGCCGAGCAGGCCTCTGCGGTATGCCGCGTCGTCGCTTCTGGGAGGGTGCTCGACGTGCTTGTTGGCCCCGCCGGCACGGGGAAGTCCACGACCATGGCCGGCGTCCGGGCTGCCTGGGAGGCTCAGTACGGGCCGGGGTCAGTGGTGGGGCTGGCCCCGTCGGCTGCCGCCGCGGAGGTGCTGTCCGAGGCGGTCGGGGTGCCGACCGAGAACACCGCGAAATGGCTCGCCGAGGCCGCGATACAGCCGGAGCGACTTGCTGAGCTCGACGGGCTGAAAGCCGCCCTGGACCGAGCGAGCCCGTCGCTGCGGACCCGCGCCCTGACACGGCGCGCGCTGGAGGTCTCGGCCGAGATCGATCGATGGCGCCTGCGCTCATGGCAGCTCGTGATCGTCGACGAGGCGTCCATGGCCGGCACGTTCGAGCTCGACTCGCTGACCGCATACGCCCACGCCGCAGGCGCGAAGGTGCTCCTCGTGGGGGACTGGGCCCAGCTGTCACCAGTGGCCGCCGGCGGCGCGTTCAAGCTGCTCGCGACCGACCGCACCGACGCTCCCACGCTGCTCGACGTGCGCCGGTTCCGACACGAATGGGAACGCGACGCGTCCCTCAAGATGCGCATCGGAGCGAAGGGCGTCGCAGCAGAATACGCACGGCATGGACGCATCCGCGGCGGCGACCGCGAGTCAATGCTCGACGAGCTCTTCGCCAACTGGACCGAAGACACCCGAGCCGGCCGGCACTCCCTCATGGTCGCCGCCGACACCGCCACCGTGGCCGACCTGAACGCTCGCGCCCGTGCTCACCACGTCGCTGAAGGCTCGGTGGCAGAGGAAGGTGTCACGCTCTCCGACGGCTCGTCGGTTGGGGTCGGGGACCTCGTCGTGACCCGGCAGAACCACCGTGGACTCGGCGAAGCGACAGGCTGGGTGAAGAACGGTGACCAGTGGACCGTCACGGCGGTGGAGCACGATGGTGCGTTGACCGTGCGACGCATCGCAGGCGGGGGAGTGGCGCGGCTGCCGGCCCAATACATCTCTGGGCACGTGGAACTCGGGTACGCCACGACCGCGCACCGCGCACAAGGACGGACCGTGGACACGACCCACGCGTTCGTGACCTCGACGACGATGCGCGAGCCGCTCTACGTCATGGCCACCCGAGGCAGGGAGAGCAACATGCTCTACGTCGACACCATGTATGACCCCGACGTGACAACGTCGCACGACGAGGCGGTTACGACCAACCCGACGGCGGTGCTAGATGTACTGACCCGACAGGTTGGTTAAGCGGGTGATGGGTGGCTTGTTCCCGCAGGCGGTGTGGGGTCGGTGGTGGTTGTACTCGTGGAGCCATGCTGGCAGGGCCGCCCGTCGCTCGTCCTCTGAGGTGTAGCAGTGGGCGTAT
>NZ_JBFRFZ010000023.1:0-25182 GCF_052115065.1 Terrabacter sp. 2TAF16 | reverse complement strand
ACCCCGGTCTGGGAGACCGACGGACACCCCGTCAACGTCGGCCGCGCCCACCGCGTCGTCCCCCACCGCACCCGCGTCCTGGTCCTGGACCGCGACCGCGGCTGCCGCTTCCCCGGCTGCGCCTCCACCCACCACCTCGAGATCCACCACCTCCGGCACTGGCGCGACGGCGGYCCCACCGACACCACCAACCTCCTGGCCCTGTGCACCTTCCACCACGACGGACACCACCGCGGCGAGTTCACCCTCACCGGCGACCCCACCCACCCCGACGGACTCACCTTCCACACCGACACTGGCCTGCTCATCGGCCCACCCCAGAAACCACCCCCACCACCCCCACCACCCACACCGCCCCCGCAGCCGCGGCTCACCCTGGCCCCCGACCCCAACCAACCGGACCGGTCAGACGCGCCGGACGAGTCAGACGGGGCATACGGGGCACACGCGCCGGACCGTCGCAGACCACCAGCCCGACTCGGTCGCCGCTACCCCGCACCCTCCGGTGGCACCCTGCACCTGCACCTCGTCGACTTCACCCCGACCTGAGGGCGTCGTCGCCCGACGCGAAGGGGGCTCAGGCCCGCATCGGCATCAGGCCTGTGTCGCGCCGATCCCCTCAGCGGCCTTCACGTCGGTCCGCTCCACGACGCGTCCTCGGACGAACCACACGAGGATCAGGCCCGCGACGATGATGATGAAGCTGAACGACCCCGCGACGGTCAGCAGGGTGTTCTGGGTCCCGTTCGTGCCCACCTCGTCGATGCCACCCGTCGACAGCAGGACGAAGGGGTCGGTCAGCCCGTGGAGCACGATCGCCGGGATGATCGATCGCGTCACGCGCATCGTGAGGTACATGCAGACACCGAACCCGAAGGTGTAGGCCATCGTGACGCCCACGGTCGAGACCGCTTGACCGCTCAGCAGGTTGACCGAGTGGAGCGCCGCGAAGACCAACGAGGAGACGAGCGCCACGACGCGCTCCGAGTGACCCGCATCGCGCAGCATCTTGACGGCGATGCCGCGCGTCAGCACCTCCTCGACGAGTCCGACGAGCAACCCCGTCACGATCGTGAGCACGATGACGGCGATGCCGTACTTCCCGTAGTCCGGGCCGATCACGCGCAGCACGATGGGGATCGTGACGAGGATCGGGCCGATCCACATCCAGCGCGACCCACCGATCGGCTGCGGGCCGAAGATCTCACGCGTCCAGCCCATCGCCCACAGGAAGACGCCGAGGACGACAGCGCCGACGATGAGCGCGAAGGTGACGTCGACGAAGACGCTGCCGACGGTCGTCAGCAGCTCCTCCTCACTCTGTCGGGCGAAGACCCTCGACGCGAGCAGGCCCGCGCCGAGATAGATGGCAAGGTAGACGACGACGAGGGGCACGAGCCGCCAGAAGCCGCCCCGGTCGAAGAACGAGCGCAAACGGCCCCTGAGTGCTGTGGCTGAGACGTCGGACATGTGGACCTCAACTCCCCTGTCGTGCGATGAGGCTGACACGTCGGCGGATCAGCGAGTCACCCACGATCATCACCCATCGCTCTGCTCGATGCCACGCAGGTTCGGGAGCCGGGAGCGGTCCTCGGGCCGGCCGACGTCTTCTCGCAGGACGAGCACCCCTTCCCACGGCAGGCGGTCGTGCGCGCCCTGCCCCGAGCTCCTCGGCTACGCGCGTCACCTCTGAGGGCACCCGACCGCATAGGTCGAGTACGCCTACGGACGCGGTCCACGACAGCGAGCCGCGAGGATGGCGCCCATGGGCGCGGCAGAGTCGGCGGAGGGCCGGTGGGGACTCAGCCTGCCGTGGTGGTCACTGGCGATCGGCGTCCTGACGACGGCGTTCCTGGTCGGTCTGGCCCTCGCGCTGCTCGTCACGCACGCCCTGACCTTCGGCTTCACCTCCGTCGCGGGGCTCGGTTCGGTCGACGGGCCGGACGTCGACCGCTACGAGCTGGCGCTGGCGGTCGGCATCGGCACCAACGTCTTCGGCGCGCTGGGCCTGTCGCGACTGGCCCTCCGGACGCAGGCCGCCGCGTGGCCCCGGGTGCTGACGGCTCTGCTGATCGCCGTGGTCACCGGTGCGCTGGCCACAGCCGGGATGCTCGCAGTCCTGGGGATCGACCCCCTGCTGCTCGTCGACGGCCTCTGACATCGACGCGCCGACGGCGTCAGCCCTGGGGGTCGACGTCCTCGGGGCGGTCAGCAGTCCTGACCTCGTCGCGGCCGGCGGCGCGCCGGTCACGACGGCCGCGGACGACGGCGATGACGAGGCAGGCCACCATGCCGAGGAGGAAGAGCGGCAGCGCGGCCAAATAGCCGAGGAACAGCACCGTGTCCGCGGGGGTCGGGGTGCAGCCGAAGCCGAGACCCGTGCACTGCCCCGAGGCGTTGTAGTCCGGGAGCGTCAGGTGCAGCACGAGCACGAGGACGGCTGGGACGATCCAGAGCAGGCCGAGGGCGACGATGTACGGGCGAACGCTGCGTGGCTCCACACCCCCACCCTCGCCCATGACCGCCGGCCGCGCATCGTCGCCCCTTCTCAGCGCCGCCGACTCCCGCCTCGCGTCGAGGACGCCGCACGTCCGCATCCGCCCCTGCGGTGACGTCATGGCCACTCACTGGGCCCTCGGCTGCGTGGCCTGACGGTCACAGCTCCTTGCGGAAGTACACGTCGGCCGCGTCCGCCGTGGGCACGCCCTCCCAGCGGAAGATCTCGCGATAGCCCTGCTTCTCGTAGAAGCCGGGAGCCTGGAACGTGAACGACGTGACGAAGACGTGGCTGCAGCCCCGCGCCGCGCCTCGGACTCGAAGTCGGCGAGCAGCCGCTCCCCCAGCCCGGTCCCGCGCACGTCCTCACGCACCCAGGTCACGCCGATGCCGGCCGCGACACCCCAGGTCCAGCCGCGGTCCGCGGTGCCCGGCGGCCAAGTCCGTCCTCAACGCCCTCACGGCGTCGAGCCGGGCCCTGATGTCCCCGACCGGCACGTCGAGCACGACGGCGCGCCAGTCAGAGACGCGCGATGACCTCGTCGAGCATCGCCTCGGTGAGCTTGCCCGTGAAGGTGTTCTGCTGGCTCACGTGGTAGCTGCCGACGAGTCGCACCCGCCGCCCGGTGTCGGTCGCCAGCACGGCCTCGGCACCGTGGCCGAACCTCGGCTTGGGTCTCGGCACGTCCCACCCCCGGCGGCGGGCCGCCCCGAGCGCCGCGTCCCAGGCGATGGACCCAAGAGCGAGCATCGAGCGCAGCCGCGGCTCGGAGAGCTCGAGGTCCCGGTCGAGCCACGCCGCGCACGTCGACTTCTCCTCGGTCGTGGGCTTGTTGGCGGGCGGGGCGCACCGGACGGCGGCGACGATGCGCAGGCCCGTCAGCACGAGCCCGTCGCCCGAGGCCACCGACGTGGGCTGGCTCGCGTACCCACCTCGGTGGAGGGCGGCATACAACCAGTCGCCGGAGCGGTCGCCGGTGAACATCCGACCGGTCCGGTTGGTGCCGTTGGCCGCCGGGGCCAGGCCGACGACGAGCACCTCCGCGTCCGGGTCCCCGAAGGAGGGCCCGGGGCGCCCCCAGTACGGCTGGTCGGCGAACGCCGCGCGACGTCCCTCCGTCGCCACCGACTCGCGCCACGCGACGAGCCGCGGGCACGCGCGGCACACGCTGATGCGGGCGTCGAGCTCGCGTATGCCGTCCGCACCCGTCGCGAGTCGGCGCACCTGCGCCGGGGTGGCCGCGACCGGTGTCTCGGACGTGGCCGGGTCACCCGGCCAGCCCGAGCCCGCGGGCACCGGCGACAGGAAGAGGCCGCCGGTGACGGGGTGCTGGGCCGGGTTCGGCAGGTCGGCGGGGCACATGGCCCCACGCTAGGCCGACCCGGCCCCGCCCGAAGGTTCTAGGACTTGGTCTTGATCGGTGTCCCGGCGGCGTCGAGCACCCACCACACGTCCTTGACCGCCTGCCCTGTCACGTCACCGGGCTTCGTGTCCTTGGCCCAGTAGTACAGCGGCCATCCACCCAGGGTGAGCTGCTTCTTGCCGTCCGGCGTGTCGATCGCCGCGACCGTGCCGGTGACCCCGGACGCCGTGGGCGCGGCCGCACCCATGAGGGCCGGTGGCCAGGCCGCCAGGCACTGACCCGTGCAGGCGCTCGTCGCGCCACCCTTCGTGTCCTTGTCGAACATGTAGAGCGTCATGCCCTTGCCGTCCGTCACGATCGTCCCGAGGGACGAGCTCGCCGTCTTGAGCTCGGCGACCTCGGCGCCGCCACCTCCGGCCGCAGTTCCGGCGGACGTGGAGGCCGACGGTGACGGGGCTGCCGGGCTGGCAGGGTCGGGAGTCGACGACCCACAGGCCGTCGTGAGCACCAGGACCGCGGCGGCGAGCGCCGTCGTGCTGATGGATCGGGTTCGCATCATGATGACCTCCTCGATCTCGACGCCCGGGTGGCGTCCATGTCGGATACGTCTCCCGGCGTGAGACGGTTCAGGGGTCGACAGAGTGAACCTGACGCGCCGCGCAGGCGTCTCTGGACGGTGGAGCACCAGTGAGGAGGTGGCTGCGGGATGCCGCTGGACGACGAGGCGGTGGCTGAGATCTACCGCGAGCACGGGCCGATGCTGCGACGTGTCGTCTGGCGCGCGACGAGCGACGCCAACCGGGTCGAGGACATCGTCCAGGAGGTCATCCTGCGCGTGTGGAAGCAGGCACCCGAGGCCGACAACCTGCGCGCCTACCTCATCACGACCGCCCGCCACCTCATCGTCGACCAGCACCGTGCCGCCGGCCGGCGCCCCCAGCAGGCGCAGCTCGTCGACGTGGCCGAGGCGGACTCCGCCCTCGACCGCGCCCTCGACCAGGTGCTCGTCGAGGAAGCCCTCGGCCGCCTCCAGACCAACCACCGAGAGATCGTGCGCTACCTCTACTTCGAACGCCTGACCGTCGCCGAGACCTCCATCCGCGTCGGGGTGCCCGAGGGCACCGTGAAGTCGCGGGCCTACTACGCCGTGCGCAACCTGCGCGTCATCCTCGACGAGATGGGAGTGACGAGATGACCACCGGATCGGACGACCTGCACGTGCTGCTCGGCGCGTACGTGCTCGGTGGCCTGTCCGACGACGACCACCGCGCCTTCAGCGAGCACCTGCGCGCGTGCCGGCAGTGCCAGACCGAGCTCGGCCAGGTCTCCGGGATGCCGCGTCTGCTCGACCTCGCCGGCCCCGAGGGTGGTCCGCACCTCAGCGACACCCCCGTCGCCGTGCCCGCTCCCCTCATGACCGACCACGACGACGAGCACCTCGTCACCCTGCTCGGCGAGGTCGGCCGACGCCGCCGCCGGCGTCGCACGTGGATGTCCGTCGTGGCCGCCGCGGCCGCGGTCGTGCTCTTCGCCGCCGGCGCCTGGCTCGGTCCGCAGCTGCTGACACCGACCACACCGACACTGCCGACGACGCACGTCGCTGCGGCCGCCGTCGCGGGCAGCCAGGTCCGCATCGACATCGCCCTCGTGACGCGCGGCTGGGGCACCCAGCTCGACGTCAACTGCGAGGACATGCCGACCAACGGTGAGCTGGCCCTCTGGGTCATCGACCGGAGCGGCAAGGCGACGAGCGCCGCGTCGTGGCGGGCGACCCCCGCCGGTTACTCCCGCGTCACCGGCGCGACGGCCTTGCGACCCAATGAGATCCAAGCGCTCGAGGTGCGCACCGGCACCGGCAAGGTGCTCGCCGAGGCCCGCACCTGAGCCGGCCGGCCTGACGGGCCAGGGCACGCCTGAAGAGCACGCCTGAGGGCCCGGCTCGCGACTGATCAGGTCTGCGATCCCGGGCCCTGATGGCGGTTAACGTACCTCAACGGGCCAGCCGCCCAAGCGATTCGGGGTGTGGTGCGGGGCAGCCCCCCTGCCCCGCACCGTTTCCCCTGACACTCAGAGCCTCGCCTGAGGTGGTTGATACACCGCAGACGTCACAAGCCGGACGGCAGCCGCGTCGCCGGGTGGCGTGACCGATCGCCGACATCGGAGCGGTCCGAGTCGTCGACGCCCGGTGACGTCGCACCGGCCTGTCGGCATCGGGGTCCCACGGTGGATGAAACGGCTACCTCTGCGCGTCCGGGCTCTGGATTCCAACGGTTACCGAATAGGGCACAGAGGCGGCCTGAGGTCACCACGAACGGCTTCGTCGAGCGCTAGCCTGTTCCTCGACGGGGCACACGGGTGCACTCAGGGGCAGTCACTCAGGGGCACTCACTCAGGGGCCGGACAGGGCTCCGCACGGACGGAGGCACGGTTGGCGGCGCGGCTGCGGGACGTGGCGGAGCGTGCGGGAGTGTCGGTCAAGACCGCCTCCAACGTGCTCAACCACCACCCCCACGTGAAGGCCAGCACGCGCGAGCGCGTCGAGGCCGCCATGGCCGAGCTGCACTACCGCCCCAACCTGTCGGCGCGCAGCCTCAAGCACGGCCGCGCCGGGTTCCTCGCCCTCGCCGTGCCGGCGATGGACTCGCCCTACTTCGCCGAGCTCGCGGCGCGCATCACCGAGGAGGCGGCCGCCCTCGGCTTCATCGTCCTGCTCGACGTGACAGGAGGCGACGCCGACGCCGAGCGCGTCGTCCTCGAAGGCATGCGCTCGCACGTCATCGACGGCGTCATCTTCTCGCCGCTCGCCCTCTCCCCCGATGAGATCAGCCGGCGCGCGGACATCCTGCCCATGGTGCTGCTCGGCGAGCGGCCCGTCCCCAAGGGCTTCGACCACATCGCGGTCGACTCCGTCGCTGCCGCGAGAGCTGCCACGGAACACCTTGTGGCGCAAGGACGCCGGCGCATCGCAGCCGTCGGGCGCGAGACGATGAGGGGCACCGCCTCGGCTCGCCTGCGCGGCTACCGCCAGGCGCTCAAGGGCGCCGGCCTCCCCTACGACCCCGACCTCGTCGTCGGCGTGCCCCACTTCGAGCGCGCCGACGGCCACGCCGCGATGCAACGGCTGCTCGCGCTGCCCGAGCCTCCCGACGCCGTCTTCTGCTTCAACGACCTCATGGCCATCGGCGCCCTGCGCGCCTGCGTCGAGGCCGGCGTGGACGTGCCGGGCGAGGTCGCCATCGTCGGGTTCGACGACATCGCCGAGACCCGCTACTCCAACCCGACGGTCACGACGATCTCGCCCGACCTCACCGGCCTGGCGCGAGCCGCGCTCGAGCTGCTGTCACGCCGCATCGACGGCGAGCGCGGTGCCGCCGAGGAGGTCGAGGTGGCGTGGACGCTCGAGGCGCGCGAGACGACGCTCGGGGTCCCGGCCCGTCGGCACCGCCCAGCGGCGACCCAGGGCTGAGCCGGAGCGCTCAGTCGGCCGAGCTCGACGTCGCCGCAGCGGGTTCGGCCAGGGCGGCCGCGGGTGCGGCCGACGGAGCCTGGACCGGCAGCGTGACGCGGTAGGTCCGGGTGATGCTCGTGCCGACGCAGGGCGTGGCGGCCCAGGCGGCCATGCCCGCCGCACGCGAGGTCCTCGTGCCGTTCGTCGTCGTGTAGCTCGCCGTGACGTCGGCCGTGAGCACCTTCGCGGCGGAGAAGGCCGGCACGAGGAAGCGCACGGCGGTGTAGTCGTGGACGGATGCCGCGAGACGGTCCTGCCGGTAGAAGGAGGAGTAGCCGCCGGTGTTGACCGGGTAGCCGACGTCGGCACCGTCTGCCGTCACCGTCACGGCGACCGAGCAGACGGGGGCGTCCGTCGTCCACGGGATCCGCACCCACGACTGCTGTCCGGCCACGACGGCGCCGAGCGCCCGGGTGACGGGCCGCAGGCCCGTGGAGACGCTGGCGTCCACGAGGTCGCTCTCCGCCGCTCGAGGCGTGACCGGCGCGGCCGGTGCGGCCGGTGCGCTGCTCACGGCCGCCGGTGCGCGTGGCGCCGGGGTGGGCGCCGGTTCCATCGACTGGGCCCCGAGGACGACGGCGCCGGCTCCCACCGCGACCAGGACGGCACGACCGAGCAGCGTGCGGCGCGCGTGGGCGGGGGCTGACATGGGCGGTCCTCCGGGGACGGTCGGTCATGTGACGGCGCCGGTACCGGCGCCGCTGCCCCAGTGTGTCGAGGTCGCCGCAAGGGCAGCCGCGATATGCAGCAGGAATGCCGCAAGGTCGGCGCAAGAGCAGCCGGGACCGGCGTCAGCCCCTAGGGCTCAGGCGCCGGATCCCGCTGCGCGCGCGGCCTGCTCGACGCGCTCGCGGTGGGCCGCCCATTCGGCCGCGTCGTCGCTCGTCGACACCGGGTCGTCGCCGACGACGCCGTCGACCTGCTCCCGGAGGATGTCGGCGTGGCCGACGTGACGGTTGGTCTCGGTGAGGACGTGCACCATGAGGTTGAAGAGCATGACGTCCGGTCGCGGCCACCACGGCACGTGGCCGGGCGCGTCGATCGGCAGCACCTCGATCGTCGCGTCGGCGTGGGCGCAGGCGCGGCGGTAGCGCTCGACGACCTCGGCCCGCGACTCGTCCACCCTGACCCACAGCTGGTCGCGGCTCACGAAACCCGGGTCGTCGAACTGCGGCAGCGGCTCGGGGAAGGGCCGGCCCACGATGCCGCCGAGGTAGCGCGCCTCGGACAGCGTGAGGTGCTTGACGAGGCCGAGCAGGTTGGTGCCGGTCGTCGTCAGGGGTCGGCGTGCGTCGTACTCGGAGACCCCGTCCAGCTTCTGCAGCAGGGACGCCCGGACCCATCGCAGGTTGTCGTGGAGGTACGCCTTGGCGAAGTCGTCGATCACGGGCCCAGCCTCGCACGCGGGCACCTCGCTCACCCGTCGTGCGGCGCGGTCACACGGACCGGAAGAACCGCAGGTAGAAGGCCCCGAACACGAGGACGATGCCCACGTTGACCATGAGCCGCGCCCACACGTGGTCCCGGAAGAAGAGGACGTCGACGGCCACGACGACGGCCACCATCACGAGCGCGTAGAGCACGCCGAGCACAGGTCGTCCCATACCCCCAGTCCTACGCCCGATGTCCGCCGGAAGCCATGAGGTATGCCGCGAGCTCGGCCGGGTGCGAGAGCGCGGCCAGGTGCCCGCCGGGCACGAGGTCGAGGTCGAGTCCCAGCCGGTCGCGCGCCACGCGACGCTGGAGGTCGACCGGGAAGAAGCGGTCGTCCGCGCCGGCGACGACGCGGGTCGGCACGTCGGGCCAGGCGTCGATGGCGCAG
The DNA here is from genome assembly GCF_052115065.1 of Terrabacter sp. 2TAF16. Taxonomy (NCBI): domain Bacteria; kingdom Bacillati; phylum Actinomycetota; class Actinomycetes; order Micrococcales; family Intrasporangiaceae; genus Terrabacter; species Terrabacter sp. 2TAF16. The sequence continues at coordinate 15,992 of NZ_JBFRFZ010000023.1, read as the reverse complement.
GGGGTCTCGAAGGCACGCTCGACCTCGGGCCGCTGGTGCTCCTCGCCACTCGCCGCGACCGCCGGGTCGACGTCGTGGAGGAAGTACGTGTCGAGGTCGAACTCCTCGCTCCACCCACCGGCGCGGGCCGCCGCGACCCGGGCCTCCTCGCACCGCACGGCGTCCCACCACGCCCCGGCGGTCTCGCCCGGCAGCGGGACCATGGCGTTGAGCAGGACGATGCCGGCCACGGGCCGCCGCGCGGCGACCATCGGCACGGTGAAGCCGCCCATCGACTGCCCGACGACCACGACGTCGTCACGGCCGTCGACCGCAGAGGTCACGAGGGCGGCATACTCCGGCAGCCCAGCCTCCGGGTCGTCGGCGGGCAGCTCGACGGCGACGGCCTCGTGGCCGGCGTCCTCGAGGAGCGGCACGACCCGGTGCCAGTACCAGGCGGCGCCACCGGCACCGGGGACGAGCGCGAATGTGGTCACTGTCCACATGCTAGCCCTCGACGGCGCCCGTGGGGCCGTGCGATCGTGGCCCCATGGCTGACGACCCCTCGATCCAGGACCGCATCGGCTCGCTCATCGACGAGGAGCACCGGCTGCGCTCCGCCCTGCAGGCCGGCGACATCACCGTCGACGAGGAGCACGCCCGACTACGCAGCGTCGAGGTCGAGCTCGACCAGTGCTGGGACCTGCTGCGCCAGCGACGGGCGCGGCGCGAGTTCGGCCAGGACCCCGACGGCGCCGAGGTGCGCTCCGAGCGCACCGTCGAGGGCTACACCGGCTGACCGCCCCGAACACGCCTCAGATCGTGAGGCCGTGGCCGAAGGCGAAGAGCGGGTCGTCGTAGCCCGGCACGTCCTCGCCGTGCGCCCGCACCTGGTCCATCGACCGCGGGAGGTCGAAGGGCAGCCGCCCCTCGGGGGCGATGGTGCCGGTGACGGCGTCGAGGAGGGCGTCGTCGCTGCTGCCGTAGCTGCCGACGACGGCCGACGCGAAGCGCAGCAGCGGGGTGACGACGGCCGGCCGGTCGAGCACGACGTCGACGACGAGCGGGCAGACCGCGGCGATCCGCTCGAGCCGGGCGATGAGGCCGGGCGGGAAGTCGAGCGAGCCCTGGTGGAACCACGACTCGAGGAAGAGGTCCGACCGCGGGTCGAACGGGGCGGTGAGCCGCACGACGGCGACGTCGGCGTCCTCGGGCCGGTCGACGAGCTTGCCGTGCCGCACGACCGCCTCGGGTGAGACGCGCTCGGCGTAGATGCGCAGGCCCTGCTCGAGCGGGAGCCGATCGTCCTCGTTGTGCAGCACGGTCACCGAACGGGCCTGGGCGGCATACCCCTCCTCGCGGAAGTCACCCCGGCCCACGGTCGTGGCGGCGGCGTCCTCGTCGACGTAGGGGTCGTCGAACAGCCCGAGCCGGAACTTCACCGCGAGGATGCGGCGCGCCGACTCGTCGACGCGGGCCTCGGTGACCCGACCTTGGGCGACGAGGTCGAGGAGGATGTCGACGCACTCCTCGCCGCCGAACTGGTCGGCACCGGCCTCGAGGATCAGCCCCATGCGGCCGTGCGGGTCGAGGTGCTCGACGCCCCACGCGCGCGCCGGGAGCACCTGGTCGCCGACGTGGTTGTCGTTGACGAGCTCCCAGTCCGTGACGACGACGCCGTCGTAGCCGAGCTTCTCGCGGAGCAGGCCGGTGACGACCTGCTTGTTGTAGCCGAAGCCGATCGGCTCGATCTCGACGCCGTCGACGACGAGGTCGACCGGCATCCCGTAGTACGGCATGATCCCCGCGGTGCCGGCCGCGATGATCGGCGGGAACGGCTTGAGGTGGTCGGCGAAACGCCCACCGGGATAGACCTGCTCGCGGCCGTAGGGGAAGTGCGCGTCCTCGCCGTCCTTCTGCGGACCGCCGCCGGGGAAGTGCTTGCTCGTGCACGCGACACTGCCCGCGCCGAGCGAATCTCCTTGGAAACCCTTGAGATACGCCACTCCGAGCTCGGTCACGAGGTCGGGATCCTGGCCGAAGGTCCCGGCCTGGCGCGCCCAGCGCGGCTCGGTCGCGAGGTCGAGCGTCGGGTGCAGGGCGGCCCGGATGCCGACGGCGGCGTACTCCTGGCGGGCGATGTCGGCGAAGCGCCGCACCGCGTCCGCGTCGCGCAGCGCCGCGAGCCCCAGCGGCTCGGGCCACTGCGAGAACGCGCCCGCGGAGAAGGAGACCCCGACGTTCTCGATGAACGCGTGCCGCGGGTCGGTCGACACCGTCACGGGTATGCCGTGTGGCGTGCGCTCCGCGAGCGACTGCAGCGCGTTGCTCCACCGGGCCGCCATCCGCGGGTCGTCGAGCGCGTGGACGTTGAAGTGGTTGAGGTGCTTGTCGAGCACGACGGTGCTCGTCGGGGACTTGCTGATGGTGCCCGGGTGCTCGAGCACCGTGCCGTCCGAACCGGCCTCGATGACGGTCTGGAACATCAGACCGACCTTCTCCTCGAGGGAGAGCCGGCCGAGCAGGTCCTCGACCCGCTCGTCGACGGTCAGGCGTGGGTCCTCGTAGGGATCCATCCGGCCGTTGCCGTTGAGGTCGCGGTAGGCGACGCCGTCCTCGGAGGTGGAGAGCTCGGGGCGCACGGGTGTGCCTTTCGTCGGTGAGGGAAGTTCCTACGCGGGTCAGGCGATCGGGCTCGCGCCGAACTCCTCGACGCCGATGACCGGGCGCAGGGCGCGCTCGACGGCCGTGGTGCTGAACGCGCGACGGAGGACGTCGTTGCCCAGCACGTTGCCCGCGGCGCCCATGACCATGGCCTGGTCGAGCGAGAGGTAGCGGCGGGCGACGGTCCCCGACCGGACGGCCACGGCGTCGAAGAAGCCACCGCGGTCGTAGGAGTGGAAGTCGGCCTTGAGGTTGGCGAGGTTGGTGAACGCCTCGTCCGGCTCGTGCATCATCGCGAGGAACGCCGCGTGCGGCGTGACGACGCCGTCGCCGTAGGTCGGGCTCGGGTTCGTCGCCGCACGGCAGTCACCGAAGCCGGGGTCGTAGTTCGTGCTCTCCTGGTCGGACATGTAGCCCGTCGGGTTGAGCCCGAGCGCATCGACGCCGTACTCCCGGTAGCCGCCCTTGGGGTTGCTCGACGGGCTGAAGCCCCAGTAGCCGTAGCCGGCGTCGATGAGCCCGTGCTCCCGCTGCGCCCGGACGTGGAGCGGGTGGTTGCGACCCCACGAACGGGGCGCCCAGGCGGCCTCGTCGACGAAGACGTCGGGCATGAGCTCCTCGAACATCGAGCCGCCCCAGCCGGGCACGATGTGCATGCCGCGGTAGGTGTACGCACCCTCGTAGACGTCGAGGCCGTAGTACGTGCGGTTCTCGCCGACGGGCTGCATCTCGTGCCACGACCAGTCGCACGTCGCGGGGAAGGTGCGCCACATCGCGAAGTACTGCTTCGCCGGGACCTGGCCGGTGATGATGCCGAGGTAGCTCGTGATGCGGGTCTCCGACACCGTCGTGTCGTAGTGGTGCGTCGTGAGCCACACGGGGTCACCGCCGATGTGGGTGCCCTGGTAGGTGCCGCCGGGGCGACCGTCCTCGTAGGGGTAGAAGCCGCCGTGGATGAGGCCTCCCGGTCGCACCTGGTGCGCGGGGTCGCTGTTGTCGTTGTAGAAGGAGTCCCAGCGCATCCGGTCGAAGATCCGCCTCGCCCACGGGGCGGCGGCCCGGTCGGAGCCGGCCACGACCAGCAGCGCTGCGCCGAGCCAGCCGTTGTCGACGCTGGAGCAGAAGGGGACGACCTTGTCGCCCGAGTCCGGCCATGTGTGCAGCGCCCTGGCGGTCGCCTCGTCGTACCAGTTGTAGTACATGCCGCTCGGCGTGTGGTGCTCCATCCGCTCCACCGTCTTGAGCGTGCGGATGAGGCGGGCCGACGCCTCGCCACGGGTGATGATGCCGAGCTCGCGGGCGACGACGGTCGACCAGAGGTAGCCACCGATGTTCGTCGGCGACGTGTAGCCCGAACGGTCGCCGGCGGCGAGCGACGCGGGGATGTTGTCGGCCGGCAGGCCGGTCCTCGGGTCGGTCATCGCGACGAGGCTGCGCCACGTGTCGGCGGCCCACGTGCGCACCGTGGCGCTCTCGAGGGAGCGGACGGCATTCGAGCCCGTCGACCGCAGGAAGGCGGGCGCCTGGCGCGCGCCGGTCGTCGACGCGGACGCCGTCGGAGCGAGCGCGAAGGCGGCGACGGAGGCCGCGCCCCCGACGAGCATCGAGCGACGGCTGGGGGTGTAGAGCTTCTTCTCGGACATGGTGCAGTGCTCCTGTTTCCGGGGTGGGGGGCCTACTTGAGGCCGGTGGTGGCGATGCCCTCGATGAAGCGCTTCTGGAAGATGAGGAAGACGACGAGGATCGGGATGATGACGACGGTGGCGCCGGCGAGCAGCAGTCCGTAGTTCGTGCTGTTCTGCCCCGTCGAGTAGAGGGCCAGGGCCACCGGGAGGGTGTACATGTCCTCGGACTGCGCCACGACGAGCGGCCACAGGAAGTTGTTCCAGCTGCCGAGGAAGGTGAGGATGCCCAGCGTCGCGAGGGCGGGGCCACAGAGCGGCAGGATGATCTTCCAGAAGATCCGCAGCTCGCCCGCGCCGTCGACGCGGCCCGCGTCGAGCAGGTCCCTCGGCAGCCCGAGGATGAACTGGCGCATGAGGAAGACGCCGAACGGGCTGACGAGGAACGGCAGGAAGAGGCCGGGCAGGGTGTTGACGAGTCCGGCGTTCGCCACGAGCACGAAGAGCGGCACGAAGGTCACGACGCCCGGGATCATGAGCGTGCCCATGACCGCGATGAAGATCGCCTTCTTGCCCCTGAAGTCGAGCATCGCCAGGGCGTAGCCGAGCATCGAGCAGAAGACGAGGTTGCCGGCCGTCACGACGACGGCGACGACGATCGAGTTCGTGAAGAACTGCCCGAAGTTCAGCTTGCTGAACAGCTGCGTGTAGTTGTCGAGTGAGGCGCTCTCGGGCAGCCACGTCGGCGGGATCTGGCGCAGCTCGCCCTCACCCTTGAAGCTGCCGAGCACCATCCAGACGAACGGTGCGATGACGGCGACGAGCGCGACGGTCAGCAGCACGTAGAGCCACCAGCGGCTGCCCTGGCTCGAGCCGACCATGCCGGACCCGGTCCTGCTCGCCTTCGCCTTCGGTGCCGGGGCCGGAGCGGTCGGCCCGGTCGGCCCGGTCGGCCGCGGTGCGGTGTCGACGGACATGTCAGGTCCTCTCTCGGAGCAGGCGGAACTGCAGGGCCGTGACGATCGCGATGACGACGAAGATGATGTAGCTCATCGCCGACGCGAGACCGTAGTTGCCGAAGCCGAACTGCTGGTAGGTGTACATCGACAGCGAGATCGTGCTGTTGAGGGGGCCGCCCTTGGTCATGACGAACGGCTCCTCGAAGAACTGGAGGTAGCCGATGGCCGTCGTGACCATGACGAAGAGCAGGGTCGGTCGCAGCAGCGGCATCGTGACGTGGCGGAACCGCTTCCAGGCGTTGGCGCCGTCGATGGCGGCCGCCTCGTGCAGCTCGGCCGGCACGGCCTGCAGCCCCGCGAGGAAGATGATCATCGCCGTACCGAAGTTGCGCCACGAGGCCATCATGATGAGCGCCGGCATCGACCAGTTCGGGTCACCGAGCCAGTTGGGACCGGTGATGCCGAACCACCCGAGGGCGGTGTTGATGAGACCGCCCGGGTCCTGCAGGAGGAAGCGCCACACGACGGCCACCGCGACGATCGAGGTGATGACCGGCATGTAGAAGCCGAGGCGGAACACCGCGCGGAAGCGGGTGATCCCCTTGTCGAGCGCGACCGCAGCCGCGAGCGCCACGACGAGCGTCAGCGGCATACCGACGAGGACGAAGTACGCCGTGTTGCCGGCGGCCTTGCGGAAGGTCGGGTCCGACAAGGCCTTGGTGAAGTTGTCGAGGCCGACGATGTTGACGCTGAAGGGGTGTCGCAGGTCGCGGGCCTTGGTGTCCGTGATGCTCATGAAGAGCGACTGGACCACCGGCCAGGCGGTGAAGGCGAGGAAGAGCAGGCAGAAGGGGATCGCGAGGATCCAGGCCGCCCGCCCCTCCCGACGGCGGGCCGATCCGACCCGGCCGGGGGAGCCTCCGTCGCCCGCCCCCCGGGACGACCCGTTCGTGGGTCGTCCCGGAGCGGTGACCGGAGGTGGCGTCACGGGTCCGGCGGGGGACCCGGTCGTGCCGGTCTGGGCGGTCATCGGATCACATTCCCGTGCCGATGGACTCGGCCTGCTGCTGGGCCGTCTTGAGTCCGGTGGCCGGGTCCTCGCCGGTCTTGGTGATCTTCTCCATCTCGGTGTCGAGTCCCTTGACGGCCTGCTCCCACGTCGGGAACGACGGCGGCGCCTTGGCGGTCTCGAGCTGCTTGCCGAAGACGGCGAGCTTCTTGTCCGAGGCGAGCGCGGGGTCCTGCCAGGCGCTCTTGACCGACGGGAGGTCGGTCGAGATGGTGTACCACTTCGACTGGACCTTGGGGTCGGCGAGCCACTGGACGAACTTCCAGGCGGTGTCGCGGTTCTTCGTGTTCTTGAAGACGACGAAGTTCGAGCCACCGACGAACGACGACGACCCGGCCGAGCCGGCGGGGATCGGGGCGACGTTGTACTTGTCCTTGAAGCCGGCGCCGCCGACCTTCTCGACCGCGGACATCATCCACGGGCCGGAGATGAACATCGGGACCTTGCCGCTCGCGAAGTCGGGCTCGGTCGTCGGGGTCGCCGGGGCGCTCTTGTTGGAGATGCCGTCGGTGAAGTACGACTGGTAGTACTTCGCGGCCTTGACCATCTCGGGGCTGTCGAAGTTGTACGCCTTGCCGCCGTCCTTCGTGAGGTCGGCGCCGTCGCTCCAGGCGAACGGCATGAGGGTCTGCCACGAGCCCTCGCCACCGGCCTGGAGGCCGATGCCGTACTGCGCGCCGGCCTTGGTCTGCATGGCCTTGGCCATGTCCTTGAGGCCCTGCGCGTCGGTGGGCACGCTGTCGTAGCCGGCCTTCTTGGCGAGGTCGGTGCGGTAGAAGAGGACGCGGGTCTCGACGTACCAGGGGATGCCGTAGGACGTGCCGTTGACCTCGGTGGTCTTCTGCGCACCCTCGAAGAAGGCGGACGTGTCGATCTGCGCCGGCGTCGGGTCGATGGCGTCGCTGCTCGCGAACTCGCCCATCCACGTGGTGCCGACCATGGCGACGTCCGGCGTGTTGCCGGAGGCGATCGAGGCCGTGAACTTGTCGTGCGCGGCATCCCACGGGATGGCCGTGACCTGGACCTTGACGCCGGGGTTGGCGGCCTCGAAGTCCTTCGTCAGCTTGGGCAGGTTGTCCCCCTCGGCACCCATCGCCCAGACGGTGATCGTGCCGGTGGCCTTGCCGGTGCTGACCGCGGCGCCTGTCTGACCGGCGGTGGTGCCACCGTTCTCGGCGCTGCGACCGCAGGCGGTCACGGTGAGGGCCGCGGCAGTCATGCACGCGACCGTGATGGCTGTGGTGCGTCTCATCGGTGTCTCACTTTCTCGGGTGTCTCCGACATCGGTGTCGGGGTTTGGGGAGGGACGGACGGGGGCAGGGGGATGGCGGTGGAGATGCCTGGCGGGTCGCGCTCAGCGGGTGGGGCAGCCGCAGGACCCGCGGATGACCACTTCCGTCGGCAGGACCTGCGGCTCGAGCCGCGGCAGTGCGCCGGAGACCCGCTGGTGCAGGCGCTCGGCGGCGATGACGCCGAGCTCGTGGACGGGCTGGCGCACGGTGGTGAGCCCGGGGCGCACGTAGCGGGACGTCATGACGTCGTCCCAGCCGACGACGGCGATCTCGCCGGGGACGTCGCGGCCGGCGTCCTGGAGGTGGCTCATGATCGCGAGGGCGAGCTCGTCGTTGGCGCAGACGAGGGCGTCGGCCTCGAGCTCGCCGGCGAGGATGCGCTCGGCGACGGCCTCGCCCTCCCCCTCGCGGAACGGGACGCGGACGGGGGCTGCGGGCTGGAGGCCGCGCGCCCGGTGGGCGGCGACGAAGCCGGCGTGGCGCTCGGCGATGTCGGGTGCGCCCTCGGGGTCACCGACGAAGACGAGGCGCGTGCGGCCGTGGGCGAGCACGTGCTCGGTGAGCTGCTCGGCGCTGTGGGCGTTCTCGGCGCGGACGCTCTCGATGCCCTCCTGGGGCGTGCCCGCGATGATGACGACGGGCTTCTGGCCGTGCAGGGCCCGGGCGACGGCGGGCGGCATGGCGGCCGAGCCGAGCACGGCGATGGCGTCGACGCGGGTGGCGAGCTGGCGCACGGCGCGAGCGAGGTCGGCCTTGCCGTCGGTGAGCATCAGGGTGACGCTCTGGCCGAGCTCGGCGGCCCGCGACTCGAAGCCCATGAGCAGCTCGGAGTAGTAGGGACCGGTGAGCTCCGGCAGCACGAGACCGTGTGCCTCGTGGTGGCGCACGGCGAGGCTGCGGGCGGCGCCGAGAGGCACGTAGTTGAGCTGCTCGACGGCGTCGAGGACCTTCTGGGCCGTCGTCGACGACACGGTGCCGGCGCCCTGGAGGACGCGGGAGACGGTGGCGATCGAGACGCCGGCGCGCTCGGCGACGGAGTAGATGGTGGCGCCCGCCGAGGCCGCGCCGTCCGGGTGCTTGCGTGCTGTCGCCATGGGTCCCACCTCTCGCGTCTCGTCGTTGAGTGATGTGTCGCGACCAGGCCCCTGACCGGGTCTCCCCGGCTCTGTAAGCGCTTACATCTGCACCTCCATACTGCACAGGTCAGCGCGGGGGCGCAAGACCCGCCCCTCGCTGCGGGCAGCCGTGAGGGGCCGGGCGGGCGTCGGTGACACCCCCTCCCGGCCCCTCGTCACGGGACGTCGCCGACGCCCATCGCGTATGCCGTCACGTCCCGTCGGAGCAGTCGCCCCGTCACCCTGTGGCCGAGTCGGGTTCGACTGTGGCACAGTCGAACTCGATGTCCTCGGTCACTCGTCGGACGTGATCCACCGCCCGTCGAGCATCACGACGCGGCCGCGCAGCTCGTTCTCCTCGCGCCAGGCCTGGATCCGGCTCGGGACGACCCGGAAGAAGAGGTACGAACCCGAGGTCTCCCGAGGATCGAAACCGGTCCGCTGGGCGAAACGGTCGGCCTCCGCGGGCTCGAGCGCGGTGGTCGGGGCCACGTCGACGGACCCGTCGACCATGACGACGTCACGCGTCGTGCCGATCCCGATCCGCACCCCTGCGCCGGACGCCAGGACACGTCCCGCGACGTTGCGGGAGGCAACGCGGGCACCTCGGCGGGCGGACGGCATACGCCCTCGGTGCTGTCGGCGACGTCGTCTGCCGTCATCCCTGCATCACGCCGATCATGTTGCCGTCGGCGTCGGACAGCACGGCCACGGTGCGACCGCCACCGACCGCGGTCGGCTGCTGGCTGACGGTCGCGCCGGCCGCGGTGAGGGCCGCGGCCGTCGTCTCGAGGTCGTCGACCGACCAGAAGGGCGTCGCACCGGTGATGCCCTTGCGGTGGCCGCTCGGGTCGAGGGCGATCTCCTGGCCGTCGACGGAGTAGCCGACGTAGTACGACTCGTCGGTGTGCGGCTCGGTGCCGAGCAAGGTCGTGAAGACCTGCTTCGCGGCGGCGAGGTCGGCGACGGGGTAGATGAGGGTGTTCACGGCGGACATCTTGGCCTCCTGGTGGGTGATCGCGGTGGGGTGTCGAGCGGTGGTGTCACATCCGGTGGCGCCGGCTCGTCAGTGCTATGACGGATCACGACCGGAGGATGTGACGAGATGGACGACGAGACCCGCGAGCAGTGGCTCGCCCGCGACTTCGAGCAGCAGCGGCCTCGGCTGCGGGCCGTGGCATACCGCGTGCTCGGGTCGGCCGCGGACGCCGACGACGCCGTGCAGGAGGCGTGGCTGCGCCTCAGCCGCAGCGACACGACCGAGGTCACCAACCTCGCGGGCTGGCTGACGACCGTCGTCGGGCGGATCAGCCTCGACATGCTGCGGTCACGCAGCTCGCGCCGTGAGGACAGCTGGGACACCGGTCTCGCCGAGCTCGTCGCGAGTGGTGACGTGCGCACCGCGCCGACCCAGCCGACGCGCCCCGCCCCCGATCCGGCGAGCGAGGTCGAGCTCGCCGACAGCATCGGCCTGGCCCTGCTCGTCGTCCTCGACACCCTCGCCCCGGCCGAGCGGCTCGCCTTCGTGCTCCACGACCTCTTCGGGATGCCGTTCGAGCAGATCGCCGAGATCCTCGACCGCTCCCCCGCAGCGACCCGCCAGCTCGCGAGCCGCGCCCGTCGCCGGGTGCGCGCCGCCGACGCTGCCGAGTCCGGGCCGGCCCGCACCCGGCAGCGCGAGGTCGTCACCGCCTTCCTCGCCGCCGCACGGGGCGGCGACTTCTCGGCCCTGCTCGAGATGCTCGACCCCGATGTCGTGCTGAGCGCCGACGAGGCAGCGGTCGCGATGGGCTCGCCCGACGTGCTCCGCGGGCCCGAGGCCGTGGCCCAGCGGTTCAACGGCGGCGCCAGGTCGGCACGGCTCGCCGCCTTCGACGGCGGCATCGGCGCCGTGTGGACGCTGCGGGGCGAGGCCATGGTGGCCTTCCGCTTCACGGTGGACGACCGCGACCTCGTCACCGGCATCGAGATGGTCGCCGACCGGGCGCGGCTCGACGCGATGGAGATCTGGTTCCTGACGTCCTGACCGGCGCGCGAACCGTCCGGGACGCGGACTATCGTCGAGGACGTGGCTGAGGGGATGCGTGCAGCGGTCGTGCTCGGGTCGGGCGGGGCGCGCGGCTACGCCCACGTCGGCGCGCTCGAGGTGCTCGCCGAGCGCGGCTTCGAGATCGTGACGATCGCGGGCACGTCGATGGGCGCGCTCGTCGGCGGGGTGGCGGCCGCAGGGAGGCTCGACGCGTACACCGAGTGGGCCCGGAGCCTGACCCAGCGCGAGGTGTGGCGGCTGCTCGACCTCAGCATCACCTCGCCGAACGGCGCGATCCGGGCCGAGCGGATCATCGCGAAGGTCGGGGAGATCCTCGACGGCGCGACGATCGAGAGCCTGCCGATCCCCTACACGGCTGTCGCGACCGACATCAACGCGCGCCGCGAGGTGTGGTTCCAGCGCGGGCCGGTCGAGCACGCGATCCGCGCCTCCATCGCGATCCCCGGCGTCATCACCCCCGCCGTCATCAACGGCCGGGTCCTCGTCGACGGGGGTCTCATCAACCCGATCCCGATCGAGCCGACCGCGGCGACCTCGGCGGACCTCACGATCGCCGTCTCCCTGTCGGGCATGCGGGCCACCGGCGGACCGACGACCCCCGTCAAGGAGTCGTCGGAGCCCGTGTCGCGCGAGGAGTGGACGACCCGCCTTCGGCGCAGTGCCGCCGAGGTGCTCGAGTCCGAGCGGGTCCGCGCGATCACGAGCCGCTTCGGCGGGCACGCCCGCGACCACGACCACGATGTCGAGCACGACCAGCCGATCCCGCCGGAGGCCGTCGCCCGGCTGCCGCAGGCGCCGACCGATGCGCTCGTCGTCCGGTCGGCCGACGTCGGGCTCGTCGACCTGCTCAACATGTCGTTCGAGACGATGAGCGCCCTCATCTCGCGCTACCGGATGGCCAGCAACCCGCCCGACGTGCTCGTCACCGTGCCGTCCAACGCCGTGCGGACCCTCGACTTCCACCGGGCCGCGGAGATGATCGAGCTCGGTCGGCAGCTGACGACCGAGGCGCTCGACCACGCCGGCTACTGAGCGCCGACGGTTGTCGGTGGCCGGGCGGAGACTGGGCCGGTGGTGATCCTGCACGCCGACGCCGACGCGTTCTTCGCCGCTGTCGAGCAGCGCGACGACCCGGCACTGCGCGGGCGGCCGATGGTCGTGGCCCACGAGGTCGTCGCGTGCCCGTCCTACGAGGCACGAGCGCTCGGCATCCACGCCGGTATGCCGCTGCGGCAGGTCCAGCGCCGTTGGCCGCAGGTGCTCGTCACCGGCTACCGCGCGGAGGCCTACGAGGAGGCGTCCGTCCGGCTGTTCGAGGTGTTCCGCCGCTTCACGCCCCTCGTCGAGCCCGGATCGGTCGAGGAGGCCTTCCTCGACGTCACCGGGCGTGACCACGGCGATCCGCGCGGGATGGCGGTGGCCCTGCGCGCGGCCGCCCGTGCCGAGGTCGGGCTCCCGGTCTCGGTCGGAGTCGGACGCACCAAGCTCATGGCCAAGCTCGCGAGCCGGCGCGCCAAGCCCGATGGCCTCGTCGTCGTCGACGCCGAGCTCGAGGCGCGGGTCCGGCCTCGTCTGCGCCTCGACGAGCTCTGGGGGGTCGGTCCGACGACCTACGAGAAGCTCCACGCCGCAGGGCTGTTCGTCGTCGCCGACCTCCACGGCCTCGACGAGGACGACCTCAAGCGCCTCGTCACCACGGCGATGGCCCGGCGTCTCGTCTCCATCGCGCGCGGCACCGACGACGCGACGATCCGCCTGCCCGGGCCGCGCAGGTCAATCAGCGCGAGCCGGTCACTGCCCGCGACGCGGACCAGGTCCAAGGTCGTGGCGGTGCTCGACGGCTGCGTCGAGCGTGCCGTCGCGCGGGTGCTCTCGCTCGACGGGCCGCCGCGTCTCCCCCGTCGCCTCGAGGTCCTCGTCCGCTACGACGACGGCACCCAGGTGCTCGAGCGCGGCCCGCTCGACGCCCCGTCGCTCGACCCGACCGTCCTGCGGTCCGCGGCGGGAGACCTGCTCGAGCGCACGGCCTACGAGTGGGACGGGCGCGGCGTGACGATGGTCGGCGTGACGCTGACACTTCCCGCGCCCGCTTGACCTCAAGGTGGCTCGAGGTCGCAGGATGACCGGGTGACCTCACCGACGACGACCGACGCGCTGACGACGACCGAGGCGACGGCATACCTCCGGCGCATCGGCGCGGCCGCTCCCGAGTCCCCCACCCTGGCGGCGCTCGCGTCGCTGCACCGCGCGCACCTGCTGGCCGTGCCGTTCGAGAGCCTCGACATCTCGCTCGGCCGGCCGATCCGCCTCGACCGCGCGTCGCTGCTGGCCAAGGTCGTCGGCGCCCGGCGCGGCGGTTACTGCTACGAGCTCAACGGCCTCTTCGCCCTGCTGCTGCGCAGCCTCGGGTATGCCGTCGACCTCGTCTCCGCGCGCGTGGCCACGGCGGACGGCGGGCTCACCGACGAGTTCGACCACCTGGCACTCGTCGTGTCGGGTGGCCGTCTCGAGGAGCCCGTGCTCGCGGACGTCGGGTTCGGCGAGGGGTTCGTCGAGCCGCTCCCGTTGCGCGACGGCTTCGAGCGACGCGAACGCGGCCACCTCGTGGGACTCCTGCGGCGCGACGACACATGGGTCTCTCGCGAGCTCCGCGACGGCGAGGACTGGCGCGACTGCTTCGTCTTCTCGACGGTGCCCCACCCGCTGACCGACTTCGCGGCGCGCAACGAGTGGCAGCAGACCTCGCCCGACAGCCACTTCACCCGGTCGCGGCTCGCATCGGTGCTGACCCCGACGGGACGGGTCACCCTGAGCGGCGACCGGCTCAGCACGACGACGCAGGGCCGACGCGAGGAGACCGCGCTCGCCGACGAGGACGCCGTGCGCGCCGCCCTCACCGACCGCTTCGGCATCGTCCTCGATCAACGGACGTCGGCGGGTCCACCTCTATAGACTCACGCCATTCGGCCACCGAGAGGGCGACATGAGCCAGGACCCCACACCCGATTCCGATCCTGACGCCTCAGGGAGCCGGCGCCTGATGCTCCTGCTGGCCATGGCGATGTTCGTCCTCGTGGTCGACACCTCCTTGATGAACGTGTCGATCTCGGCCGTCATCACCGACCTCGACACGACGGCCAGCGGGGTGCAGTCGGCCATCGCGCTCGAGGCGCTCGTCTCGGCCGCCTTCATCCTCATCAACAGCAAGGTCGGCGACCTCATCGGCCGCAAGCGGGCCTACGTCCTGGGCCTGCTCGGATACGCCGTCGGCGCGCTCGCGATGACGCTCGCGCAGAGCCTCACGGCGATCATCATCTTCTGGGCGATCATCGGAGGCCTGGGAGCCTCGTTGCTCCTGCCGGCGATGCAGTCACTGATCCACGGCAACTTCGCCGGCCCGGCCCAGAAGCAGGCCTACGCGCTCGTCGGCGCCTCGGCCGCCATCGCAGCCGCGATCGGCCCGCTGCTCGGCGGGTTCGTCACGACGTACCTGTCGTGGCGGGTCGGTTTCGCCCTCGAGGTCCTCATCATCGTCGTCGTGCTGAGCCAGATCCGCCTGGTCCGGGACGTCGAGTACACCGGCTCGCGCCAGATCGACGTGGTCGGCGCGATCCTGTCCGCCCTCGGCATGGGCGGGGTGGTGCTGGGCATCCTCGTCTGGCAGGAGGGGGGTCAGTACGTCGGCCTGCTCCTCGTCGTCGGGGCGACGGCGCTCGTGCTCCTGGCCCGGTGGCTCCGCCGCCGCAAGCGCGCTGGGCAGGTCACCCTGCTCGACCCGGACCTGTTCCGGCACCCGAACTTCACGGCCGGCGTCTCGGGCCAGCTGCTGCAGCAGGTCACTCTGGGCGGCGCCATGATCGCCCTGCCGCTCTACTTCCAGATGACCCTCGAGTACAACGCCCTCCAGTCCGGCCTGTCGCTGGCTCCGCTGTCGCTGACGATGTTCGGGGCAGCCCTCGTGGCCGGACGGCGGGCCGGCAACCGGCGACCCGCCTCGATCATCCGCACCGGCTTCGTCCTCACGAGTCTGGGTGTCGCGATCATCCTCCCGCTCGTGCCCCGCGCCGACAGCGCGTGGTACTTCGTGGTCCCGCTCGCGATCACCGGTTGCGGCCTCGGCCTCCTGGTCTCGCAGCTGAACAACTACACCCTCGCCCCCGTGGAAGAGGAGCGCGTCAGCGAGGCCGCCGGCGTCAACTCCGCGGCCGGGTCCTTCGGGCTCTCCTTCGGTCTCGCCATGGCGGGCGGCCTCATGCTCGCTGCGCTGTCGGTCGGCTTCACCCAGATGGCGCAGAACAGCGCCGTCATCCCGGCCGCGCAGCAGCAGCAGATCGCCCAGGCCCTCGAGCACGACGCCGAGATCATGAGCAACACCCAGCTGGAGCAGCAGATCTCTGGCCAGCCGGCCGAGGTCGAGGCCGAGGTGCTGGCCATCAACGACGCAGCCCGCAACCGCTCTCTCCAGATCGCCCTGCTGGTCCCTCTCCTCGCCGGTCTGCTGGGCTTGCTCAACTCGTTCCGCATGCTGCGCCTCCCCGACCAGAAGCCGTCGGCATCCCTCGACGGACTCGACTTCGGCTGACGGTCGCGGGCCCGCCTCAGCCCCAGGCGTCCGGGGTCGGACGGCAGAGGCAGAACGGGTGGCCGGCCGGGTCGGCGTAGACGCGGAACCCGCGATCCGGCGCCGGCTGCGGCGGCTCGACAGGATCGAGTGCCGTGCCCCCGAGGGCGAGCACCCGCTCGTGGGCGGCGGCGATGTCGGCGACGACGAAGTCGAGGTGCGCCTGCTGCTGGCCACGGGGCCAGTCAGGGGACTGGTGCCCGGGTGCGAGCTGGGTCGCGATGCGGGGGCCGTCCCACAGCACGTTGAACCAGTCGCCCTCGGCGTCGGCCTCCACGCGGCCGCCCAGCAGCTCGGCGTAGAACTGCGCCACCCCTGCCGCGTCGGCGCAGTCGAGCGCGACGCAGTCCCAGCCGATCGTCGATCCAGTGCTCTTCTTCTCTGAGGTCATGCCCACCACCCAACCACCGCCTGACGAGAGTGCGTCAGACCGACGGAGCGGGGATCTACGGAGCGGGGATCTACGGAGCGGGGATCTACGGAGCGGGGATCAACGGAGCGGGGATCAACGGAGCGGGGATCAACGGAGCGGGGATCAACGGAGCGGGGATCAACGGAGCGGGGATCAACGGAGCGGGGATCAACGGAGCGGGGATCAACGGAGCGGGGATCAACGGAGCG
>NZ_JBFRFZ010000022.1:0-25956 GCF_052115065.1 Terrabacter sp. 2TAF16 | reverse complement strand
ACCCTAAAGGGCGCCAGCTACCGGCTACGCAACCGAGGAATCGACACCCTGCCCAGCATCAGAACCCAAGACCCGGCAGACTAGAACCGACAAACCGGTGGCCTCGTTTTCGACCGTCGGAACGGCCTCGTTTTCGAGCGGCGTCGACAAACGTGCCAGCGATCGGGATTGGCGTGGCCGCGGCGGTCGTCGTCGCGGGTGGTCTCTTGATGGCATCGGCAAGCCGCCGGCGCACCGCTTGAAAGCGCCGACTCGTGCCGGCGCTGGCGGCACACGCACTACGTGCGGCGCCAGGTCCGGCATGAAGGCCGACCACCTCGTCGCGATGAGCTCCTCGATAGGCCGACGGACTGAGACAAACACGTGCGTCGGCTCAATGATAGGGAGCCAGGACAGACCGGTCCTCGCGCGCTAGTGCGGCGGTATGGGCGTGACAGACGAAGTTCGTGTCTCTGCCTTCTAGGGCACGGGATCTGGTGACTGCCGGCAATCTCTCGGCGGCGGAGTGGGTCGGGTCTATGAGGTGCGCGGCTACGGACGAGTGCTTGTTGCTCGGTCGGTGAGTAGGACGCGCGCTCATTTGGTATTCGTCACTTATGCCCGTTTCGCAGCGGTCGTTGCCGAGGCCGCTGATACTCATCACTCGGGCAATCAGTGGCGGGTCTCGGGGGGCGTCATGCAGGAACGCGTGGAGATGGTCCACGTAGGTCGCGCGGTTCGGTGCGCGTGTGGGGAAGATCTGCGCCCCGGCGAACGCGCCGGGCAGCTCGGAGGTCGATCTGAGCTGCTGTGTCTGTGGTGCCTCGCCGACCTACAAGCGGGACGCCAGCGACCTCGCACACGACGCATCGAGACACCGTGGCCCGCGCCGGCTGTCCCGCACCCACCGACCCGTCGCGGAAGACGCCGTCGTGCGTCCAAAAGTCGACTCCGCGGCTCTACCGCCGTACCCCTTGTGATCGCTCTGCTCGTTGTAGCGGCCGCCCTGTATTTTCACCCGGCCCTTGTCGGGAAGCTGGGAAGCAGTGCAGTTGCGGGTGGGGTGCCCAACCCCAAAGGCGACGTGCCCAGCTGGGTCAACGGCGCGTCCCTGACCGGTCGGAGTCCTTCGGATACCCGGGACCTGTGGCCCCCGGCGCCGGCGGACGCACGGACTCAGCCGCTCAGTACGCCTGGTCTGCGCCTGTCGTCGTCCGCCGACTACGTCTTCATGAAGACCATCCCCGAGCTCGGGGGCCGGCCTGTCTCGTGGGACCCGTGCCGTCCAATCCATCTGGTTCTCAACGATGCCGCGGCGCCTCCTGGGGCCGACGAGCTGATTCGCGAAGCGGCCGGCTCCGTTAGCGCGGCGACGGGACTGCAGTTCGTGATCGAGGGTGCGACGACGGAGACGCCGACCGCCCGACGGGCGCCGGTTGAGAAGTCGCGCTATGGGAACCGGTGGTCGCCCGTCCTCGTGGCGTGGACCGATCCCTCAGTGGTTCCCGGGCTGCAAGGCCGTGTGGCCGGGATTGCCGGACCCGCCGGGGCGCCGTACTACACACCTTCGCAGCAGCACTGGGTCAGTGGCACCGTCAATCTCGACGGACCCCAGTTCCGTGAAGTTCTGCAGCGACCTGACGGTTGGACTGCCGCCCGCGCGATCGTCATGCACGAGTTCGGCCACCTGGCCGGCCTGAGTCACGTGCCCGCGCGAGACCAACTCATGTACGAGGACAACATTGGCCAAAGCGACCTCGGTCCTGGTGACCGAGAAGGCCTCAGGCGGCTCGGCCGGGGTTCGTGCTTCACGAGCTAGGCGCGGCAGCGAAGACGTAAGCCGATTGTGGTCCTGGAGGGAGTGTGTCCACTGAGGGGAAGGGACCGGTCGCGGAAGTTGAGGACGTGCCGCAGACCGGCTCGGGACGCCGACAAGCAAGCGCTCCGACTACTTCCAGAACTCGTCGTTCTTGGCCGTGTCGTCGAAGAACTGGCGGGCGTCAGCAACCCGCCCATCGCGGAGTTGGAAGACGATGACCGCGTTCTGCTCCAGCGTGTGCGCGTCGCGGGTGGCCTGGTTCCTGTTCAACGCCACGGTGTGGTTGTCGCCAGCGATGACATCGTCGAGGGTGACGACCAAGGTTCCACCCGACCGCGTCATCAGCTCGCCGAATAGGGACAGGATCTCGTCCCGACCTTCTTTCGTTCCCGACAGGGACCCACTGCCGGGCACGTGCCAGACAGCATCGTCAGTGAAGAGCTCAGTGAGCGTGGCCATGTCACCGGCGCTGAAGGCCGCGTATCCACGTCGGATGACCTCGACATCGTCCGTTTTGCCCATTTCCGATCTCCTTCCGTGCCCGACGCAACGACCGTTTCGTGAACCAAACAACGTTATCCCCGGCGTCCTAACCGTGTCCCGCGAACAACCGAGCCGCTTCTGCACCCAAGTGGCAAGCACAACTTTCCCGAGCGGCCCTGAGTCTTCCGGGCCGATCGCGGCTGCGTCCGGGGAAGTCGGCCGTCCAGGCCAGTCCGAGCACGACCCCGGTACACGGGTGGAACGCGGAGGCCCGCCACGGGGCGAGCGTGCCGGGGATGCCGACGGCAGTGCGTGCAACAAGCAGCGGTGATTGGTAGCCCTCGGCTCGCATCGGCCCATAGCGAGACTGCACGGCCCCGGCCACGCGCACAGCGACCTCGTCGAGGGTGCGCTCTGGACCGGATCCGGTCACGCCCCGCCCGCGGCGGATAGACGCGGGTCGGGACATGCAGCGGCGGACAGGACGGAGACGCGAGGGCGGAGCGGACGTCGCGCGACGGCCAGTGGCAGAGTCGAGGCAGCGGAGCCTCAGGGATCAAGAATTGGCCATGAATGCGACGTTGTCCTGGCCACCGGCTGACGACTCAGGCGCTGCGTCGCCGAGGGGCGGAAACTCTCCCCGCAGGTTGAACGAGACGCGGTGCGCCTTCCTGAACTCCCCGCCGATGCGCAGGCCCGCTTGTCGGGCGTTCGAGACCAGGTCGGCGTCGACTCCACTGTCGTGCTCGTAGGTGAAGGTCAGCGCGAACTCGCGCATGCCGCCGTGGAGTCTGCCGTCGATGATCCCTCGCCAACCCGGCTGGTCGATCCATAGAAGTGGCGGGAGGGCTCGGGGATGCGATCCGTCACCGCTGGCCTGGTAGATGCCCCGTAGGTGTTCCGAGTCGCTCTTGTTGCCACCGAAGCTCAACACTCCGAAGAGGATCTCGACGTCGGCCTTCGCCTGGTCAGAGATCTTGCCCGAGTAGGACAGCTCGATCTTGCTCGCTCCGAGCGCAGTGAGCATGGCGATCGCGTCGTTTGTCTTTTCGACGAGGATCTGCGAGTGGTAGCTCGCCAAAGGGATGAGCCGCGTCCTGCTCACGGGATGGCGGACGTAGCCCACCTCGAACTCGGACGCCTCGCTGAGAGGCTGCTGCTCGATGTAGAGACGCTCCGAACTGTCCGGCATGTCGATGGGATTCTCGCCGTAGAACGACACCAGTGCTGCCATGGCGTACCTCCATATCTCCGCTCATGTCCGGCTGAACCTATAGGCCTGGACGACACGGATGCCTACTGCCCAGACGACACGCGGCGAAGAGACGCACCTCGCGCGAGCCGGTGTCTGAAGGCCCACCGAGCAGACGTTCGTCCACGGGTAACAGGAAGATCCAGCGATCTGCGTGCACCGCGTCGACGAGACTTCCGGCGACCTCGTTGATGGTCGCAGTGCTGTGTTCAGTACTAGCGCGCGTCCGAGCAGGAGGGAGGCAAGAACTGGCTCGCCGACACCATCATCACTCAGCTCATCGCCGGGCGACGATGAAATGCCATCGGCTGAAGAACGTCCGTTCCGGCCGCGCTTCCATGGTCGTGAGGTGGCTCGTGGGGCGGATAAGTGTGATGTTCACGGGCGCTCGTACCGGCAGAGGTGCGAGTGAAACAGGGGCCGCTACGGATCTCGTGTTGACCATGAGAGTGGAGCGGGGCAACGTGGTATCCGGCGCCGACACGGATGACGCCGATGCACCGTTCAGCGAGGAGAAGTACATGAGCGCGATCGAACGGCCCCCGGCCATCGTGCGCTGGACGCTGCGGCTCGAGGAGACCACCGCGCTCGACAGGCCGGTGCGAGCGCTCGAGCCGTCGATCCGATCCGCCTTCGGCACGGGGAGGCGGTCGTCGGTGCTGCGCGGCGAGTGGCTGGGTCACGCGATCCACCCGCTGCTCACCGACGTCGTCCTCGGCACGTGGACCTCAGCCACGGTGCTGGACCTTTTCGGCGGGCGCGGCTCGTCGGCAGCGGCGCAGCGGCTCGTCGGCACCGGTCTCCTCGCGGTCGGCCCGACAGCGTGGGCCGGCTGGGCCGAGTGGTCGGTCGCGGGGTCGCGCGAGAAGCGGGTTGGCCTGGTCCACGCGGTGACCAATGCTGTGGCGATCAGCGCCTACGCGGCGTCATGGACCGCCAGACGGAACGGTCGGCACAGGACCGGGGCGCGACTTGCGCTTGCTGGAGCGACCGTCTCCGGAGTAGGCGCCTACTTGGGCGGGCATCTGACCGAGGCTCGCAAGGTGTCGAGCCGCCATCCCGCCTTCGACAACGCTCCCTCAGAGACTCAGGCGGGCACCCCCTCTGGTCCAGCGACTACCTGAAGGGCGCACTCCAAGCCCCGCAGAGGTGAACAGGCGGCGAAAGGACGTACTCGGCGCGGCAAAAGCGGCCGACGTGGCCCGAGCCGCGTGCCGAACGCGATGCACGTGTTCGTGACTCCTTCGTCGTCCGGGCCGTACTAAAGGTCTTTAGCCCTACAGCGGTCCGATGGTGAACTTGCCGCCGTCCTCGATGAGCAGCACGCCGGCACCCTTGCCGAGCGGTTCGACGGTCTCACCTGTCAGGCCTGAACCGCAGCCTCGTTCGTCGGGCTGTGCCCCACGACGAGGGCCCGGCCGCCCTCGGGAAGGGACTCGACGACCCCACGCAGCACCGTGCCTATCAGCCGCTCCTCGTGTTCGACCAGGTCGGGGTCGACCTCGCGGAGCTGTTCGACGGTGGCGCCCTTACCTGCCGCCTTGGCCGCGCTCCGCCAGCGGTCTTCGACCGACGAGCGCAGCCCAGTCACCTCGGAGATGGGACAGTCGTCCTGCCCAGCCGCGTGGCGCAGGATCGTGACCATCTGGGTGGCGCGGGCCGCGCCGGAGGAGACGAACGCGGCATACGGCGGTTGCAGTCCCTCGCGGCCGATGGCCTCCGCATCCGCCACACCCTGACCGGTCAGCTCGTCGCCCTCGTTGTCGGTGTGCCGACGCAGCTCCACGTAGCGCATCCCCCATCGTGGGCACAGGATCGCGAAGGGCACAAGCCGAAGACTCCGTTGATGCGGCAGCAGCGTCGCGGCGCCGCCGGCACTCGGCCGGCTCGGCGTTCGCGGAGGTCCGGACGGGCGTGGATCCAGCGCCAGACCATGCCGCGTCGCCCGGTAACGAGGTGCCGGGCTTGGAACAACGAGCACCGCGAGAACATTCGCAACTAAGCGTTCTCGAAGGCTCCGATCACACAGGCTGGGGTCGTCTCATCGGTCAGTGGGATGGCGCGTTCATCGGGGAGCAGGAACCGGCCGTCACCGTCGTACAGCAGGTAGCCGCGTGCCGCTTGTGCGCTCGACCACTCGCGCACGTACCGCTCGGCGGTGCCTGTGCGGCCGGCCAGGTCCGCCGGGCTAAGCCGACCGGCCCAGGCCATCGCGTGGTACAGGCCGAGTTTGCCGCCGATGACGACCAACGAACCGCCGAGCAGGGCTCCGACATCGCAGATGGCTTTCTCGACGAATTCGGTCATTCCCGCCTCGTTCATGTCCTTCTTCCTTTCCTGCTTCTTGGCATCATTGCCCTGGGGGGGTGAGTGAGGAGTTCGCCGCTCTCAACCGGTTTGGGTTGAACGCGAGCGGTGCACAGTTCTGCGGGTGGCCGACAGAAGGCCAAAGTTCGAGACGCAAAACGGAGTCAGGTACGTCAGAACGGCCTTCACCCAGACCAGAGCGGTCGCGCGCCCAGCCAGGATGACGCCGAGCTGGTTCATCGCGAAGAACGCGGTTCCGACAATCAACATGACGGACACGGTCCGCTTGAGCTGCCGTCGCGAAAAAGCCACCGACAGCAGTTCACGCGGCGTGGACCACGTTGACCCTGACTCGTTCATCTCGACCTCCCTCGATCTGGGGTTGTCGATCAAGGTAGGCAGGGACGGTCAGAGATACCTCCGTATAGATACGGGACTTTGCTAGATTCCGAGCTCGGCGGCCCGGCGCACCAGTTCCGTCTTCGAACCGATCTCGAGCTTTTCGTAGACGTTGACGAGGTGACTCTCGACGGTGCGCTTGCTCACCCCGAGCTGGCCGGCGATCGCGCGGGCCGTCTCGCCGCGGGAGGCGAGCAGAGCCACCTCGCGTTCGCGTCGGCTCAACGCATCGACCCCCAGGCTGGTCCGCCGCCTCGGACGGCTCTTTCGACCGGTCACGAAGATCTCGACCTCATCAGCGATCGCGTCGACGTCGCCGAGCCAAGGCCGGTGGTCAGTTCCGGACAGCTCGACGTAACGGGCTCCGGGAAGGTGCTCCGCGAGGTACCGTGCGTGGCCCACCTCGATCCACGTGTCACCTGTCCGGTGCAAGATCAGGGTTGGCTGCTCGACCTTCGGGAGCAGGTCGCGAACGTCCATCCGCATGTTCATACGGATGGCGTTCTGCGCCATGGCGGGGCTCGCCGCCATCCGCAGGTACCGCGCCCACCACGCGCGATGCTGCGCATCGTCGGCTGGACTCGGGCGGCCACCATCCCACCACGTGCCGGACGCCCACGCCCGGTCCATTCCGACGATGGTGTCCTCGAGCTGCTCAGCCGAGGGGCCGTAGGGGTAGTCGGGTCCGGCAAGGCGACGTGCCCATGAGCCGTACAGGACCAGCGCCCGCGTCCGCTCCGGGTGCTTGTGGGCGAACAGCAGGCTGAGTGTGCCGCCTTCCGATACGCCGAACAGGGTGGCACGGCGCGATCCGGCGGCATCCATGACAGCGCGGATGTCGTCCATCCGCTGCTCCATCGACGGGGGGTGGTCAACGGGGTCGGACATGCCCGAACCCCGCTTGTCGAACACGATCAGCCGCGAGAACGAGGCCAGCCGGCTCAGGAAGTGAGCCAGCCGCGGCTGTTCCCACGCCACCTCGACATGAGAGACGAAGCCCGGCACCAGGATCAGGTCATGGGGCCCGTCACCCACGACCTGGTAGGCGAGGCTGACCCCATCGCTCTTCGCGTATCGCGTCTCCGGCTTCGTCATCCAGCGCTCCAGCCCCCGAGGCCGCCCCGAGACAGTCTCCCGTCAACGATAGAGCCCGGGCCCGGCAGGAACGACGGATACCTGCGCTTGACGGCGGCGCATGCGCGCGAGAGGCCCCGGAAGGATCGTCGTGCCGTCATCCGGCCCGGGTAGCTGGCCGATGCCGGTCAGTCTGGACGCGGGGGATGCTCCTCGCCGAGGAGCTCACTGAGTGGGCCGGAGGCGCTCGCGCGCCGGCGACCTTGGCGGCGGGATGACGCAGCGGTGAGCCGGTTACGGCTCGATCGACCGGTTCGTGTCACGCGGGTGCGTCGGCGGCTCGCTGCGGTGAGGCGTGGGACTTATGTGGGGTGGCCGGTTGCTCAGGTATGAGCTGCCGGTAGGTGTCGGCGTAGTACGGCGCGATCTGCTCAGGGGTGAAGCGTGCGGCGTAGACGCGCCCCGGTGTGGGGTCGGGTACCCCCCGCCCGTGCAGGAGCTCGTCCATGGCGCAGGCGAGCTCTTCGGGGTCCTCGGGCGGGACGAGCACACCGCGGCCCTGTCCCAACGTGACGGGCAGCCCTTCGACGGCGCTGGCAAGGACGGGCACCCCCAGGCCCAGGGCGAGGACGGCACTCTGGGACCAGGCTTCCTCCCGGGACGGGACGACGTGCAGGTTGGCTCCTGAGATGTAGGAGCCGGGCGAACGCACCCATCCCGGCAGGAGAACCCGGTCGGACAGGCCGAGGGCGCGCGACCGGGCAGTGAGGGACTCGCGCAGCGGACCGTCTCCGAGGAGGAGCGTCGTCGGCGGATCGGGGAGCAGGGCCAGTGCCTCGAGCAGGACGTCGACACCCTTCTCGGGGTGCAGGCGCCCGGCGAAGGTCACCCTGAGGCTGGGCAGGCCGGGCAGCGGTCGCGCATCGAAGCCGTCGACGATGGAGCGTCCCTCGAGGATCCGGCGTTCCGGGACGCCGAGTGATTCGGCGAAGCCGCGGGCGGCGGGGCCGTGGGTGAAGAAGGCCGCAAGGCGTCCGGCGGCGGCGCGGGCCTGGGCGACATGGTCGCCGTACGGCCAGGTCATGGCGTTGTGCTCGGAGGCCACGAGCGGAACCCCGTCGGGCACGGCGGCCGCTGCCGCCCACCAGGCCCCGAACATGTGGGCGTGGACGAGGTCGGCGTCGGCCAGGCGGGGGCGCAGCCATGCTGCGAAATCGGTCGACGGCACCCATTGCAGGTGTGCGTCCCGAGCGAAGGTCTCGACGGGCACGTCGAAGGCGGCCGCGAGGGCGATCCCTTCGTCGGTGGCGTCCCCGGCGTACAGGCGGGTGTCGAAACCCTCGGAGCGCAGGGCGGCGGACAGCCGCAGCGCGGAGAGCTGGGCCCCGCCACGCTCCAGCACTCCGATGATTCGCGCGATGGTGAGCGGCCGCCCGCCCGTCGAGGTCGGGTCAGCCATGGCGGGTGCCCGTGGCCTCGGCGGCCATCCGGGCCACGGCTACGCCCCCACGCTCGGGGCCGCGGTCGAAGGTGAGGCCGGTCTCGTGCTCCCACCGGCGCAGGACCTCCTGCTCCCCGGGACGATCGGTGTCGTCGAGAACGAGGCTGGCGCCCGGGGCAAGGAGGTCTGCGAGAACCGGCAGGGCGGGGTAGCGGGCCAAGCCGTGGCCGGTGGCATGAGCGGGCGGGCCGTCCACCAACAGCAGGTCGATCGAATCTCCTCGTAGCGCTTCGCGAAGTCCCTGGGCCAGGGCCGCCTCGTCGTACCAAGCGAGGCCGGGGTCGGCGCGGGCGTGCGGCACCAACGGTGCTGGAACGATCGTGACATCGGTCCCAATGCCTTCGCGATCGAGCTGGTCGCGCACCCACCGGGCCCAGACCGGGTCGTGCTCGACGCTCGCCATGAGGAAGCCACCGGGCGGTGGTCGCTGGTGCAGCAGGCGGGCCAGCAGAACGGTGCTGACACCGCTGCCCAGTTCGACGATGCGACGCCGCTCGTTCAGGACGATGTCGTTGCACACGGTCACGAGCCCGGCGGGTCGCATCGCGCCCGAACTCCACGGCAAGTACGGGCCGGACAGTGCAGCAAGCCCGTGCAGGGCGGCCCCGTCAGAGAAGCCACGACCTGCCGGCGTCGAGGAACTGGTCACGGCCACAGGCCGACCGTAGCGCGTGACGGACCCACAAGCGGAGGTGTGTCATCGATCTGCGTCGTGTCCGCCGAGTGCCTGGTCAAAGAGCTAACCGATGACGTCCAATTGGCCGCCCGGGAGGGCGCGCTCGTAACGGGACGGCCCGAGCGAGCGCAGTCAACTGGCCCTTGCAACGGTGGCGACTCGGCACGTCCGGAACACGGCAGGCGCCCCTTCGCGGCTACTAGACACTTTCCGGTAGGGCCGGCGTCCGGCCAGACTCGGTCCAGGTGCCCGGCGGGAAGCTCTCCTCGCGGCTGCCCACCGGCGTGATCGGTGTGGCTCTTAACCGGTTTGCGTTCCCGTCGGCGCCGCCCGTGAGGTGTGGCTCCAGAGGGGTCTGCCCAGCTCTCAGTAGCACTGCCCGCCTCGCAATCCCTACAGGTCCATCACGAGACGAGGTAGCGGCATGGCGAAGGTGTTCATCGGGGTCGATCCCCACAAGCTGTCGGCGACCCTCGAGGTCGTCGACGACCACGAGACAGTCCTGGCCAAGGGCCGGTTCGGCACCGACAAGGCGGGCTACGCCGCGATGCGCAAGCACGTCGCGGCCTACCGGGAGCGGGTGTGGGCGGTGGAGGGCAGCAACGGCGCGGGTCGCCCGCTGGCGCAGCGGCTCCTCGGGGACGGCGAACACGTCGTGGACGTCCCGGCCAAGCTCAGCGCCCGAGCCCGAGCGCTCGACACCGCCACAACCGCAAGACCGACGCCCACGACGCGCACGCCGTCGCTGTCGTCGCGGTCCGCACCAAGGACCTACGAGTCCTTGCCTTCGACGAGCAGCTCGAGGCCCTGCGGATGCTGGTCGACCGCCGCCAAGAACTGACCCGTCAAAGGGTCCAGACCATCAACCGGTTACAGCGGCTGCTGTCCGAGCTGACCCCGGGCAAGCGCAAGAAAGACCTGACCGCCTTGCAGGCCAAGCGGATCCTCGCGTCGGTGCGCCCCCGCGACATCGTGGGCAAGACCCGCAAGAGGCTCGCGCTCGAGCAGCTGACCGAGCTGGTCGCGCTCGACCAGAAGGTCAAGGCCCTGAGCAAGGAGCTCAAGGCGATGGTCAAGGCCTCCGGCTCCAGCCTGATGGACCTGTCCGGTGTCGGGCCGATCGTCGCCGCCCGGGTGCTGGCCGACGTCGGGGACGTGGCCCGGTTCGCCGACCGGAACCGGTTCGCGTCCTGGACCGGTACCGCACCGATCGCGGCCTCCTCCGGCGAGATCGTCCGGCACCGGCTGTCGAGGGCCGGGAACCGTCGGATGAACCACATGATCCACATCGCCGCGACCACCCAAATCCGCCTCAACACCCCCGGCCGGGCCTACTACCGGCGCAAGATCGCCGCCGGCAAGACCCGTGCCGAGGCGATGCGCTGCCTGAAGCGCAGGATCTCCGACGCCCTGTACCGGCAGCTGATCGCCGACGCCCGCGACGCCGCGCAAGCGACCGCGGAGGCGGGCCCGGGAGGGCACCGCGGGGCGTCACATGAATCCAGCGCGGCCGGCTCGCACCCGCACACCGGCACTTCGGATCAGCCACTTCCCGGACCCGCACAGGCGACGCTACCCGCGCCCAACCCTCCGAGGAAGACCGAGGCCGTCAAGCCCCTCGAGCCCGCCTCTTGACGACAGAGGGGTGCCGGTTTGACGCTGCTCAAGCAGCGCTCATGGCCAGTACCGCCAGCCCTCGGGGGCGGCGGCCATGCCTCGGAAGGAGA
This sequence comes from Terrabacter sp. 2TAF16, assembly GCF_052115065.1. Taxonomy (NCBI): domain Bacteria; kingdom Bacillati; phylum Actinomycetota; class Actinomycetes; order Micrococcales; family Intrasporangiaceae; genus Terrabacter; species Terrabacter sp. 2TAF16. Next base: position 14,739 of record NZ_JBFRFZ010000022.1, on the reverse strand, counting down.
CCAGCCACGGCGTGACAGAGGGGGACTGTGAGCTGCATGCCGAGGTGCTCATCAGGCGGCTCCGGGGTTACAGCGGGTGGAGGGCTCCGGGGGGTGGGAGTGGGTGGGTCATCGGGGGCAGTTCGGTCCAGTGGGGCGGGATGAGGAACCGGTCCCGGGGCTGGTGCTCGTAGTATCCGGCCACCTGCGGCAGGGGGGGCTGGCGGATCTGCCAGGTCTTGCCGTGGTCGAGGCTGACGACGAGCTGGTCCTTGTTCTCGGTGACGCTCTGGTAGTAGGCGACTTCGCAGTTCGGTCCGCCCTCGGCCATGGTGGCGGAGTAAGGGGCGTCCGGCAGGGCTGCGCTGGCGAACGAGCCGTCGCGCTGCTGGATGACCAGGCGCGGGTTGGCGCCGACCCCGGCCAGCCCCCAGAGCCCGCAGCCCCGGGCGGTCGGGGTCGCCCAGCGGGTGTCGGGCACCTCGGGGAGCGCGAGCCGCTCCAGTTTCCCCGCGTCCTGGTTGAGGGTGCACAGGCCCACTTGGTCGGCGCACTCGATGCTGGGCGCTCCGAAGGTGTGCGTGGTGGGGCGGTCCAGGACCGTGAGTTGCATCGGCTGGCTCATCGTCGCCGAGAGCAGGTAGGGACCGGGGTTTCGGTGCGCCCAGTACCAGAGGCCGTCGCCGACCTCGCGGAGCAGCCCGACCCCGCCCGCGGGGGGTTGCTGGCTCGAGTCGGTGACACCGGCGAGGGTGACGAGCCGGTGGCCGGAACCGTCCACGACGACGATGGCTTCGCGGCCGAGGCAGCCATGGTGTGGGTCGGGGTGGGGGCAGCGGTTCCACACCGTCAGGGTGGTGCCCGGGTGGGTGCGGGACTCGAGCTGCTTGACGACGAACGCGTCGGGCTGCCCGACGATCTGGTCCGCGGTCCAGTCCGGCACGGCCACCGAGGTCACCTGCGGTGCCGGCTGGGCCGGGATCTGCTTCGGGTGCAGCTGGCTCAGGCCGGCGACGGCCAGCGCGAGGGCGAGGACGGCGGCCACGGCGGCGGCGACGTTGGCGGCCGCGCGGCGGCGGCGGGCTCGGCGGCGGGCCGCGATCATGACCTCGAAGGAGGGTGGGTCGATGGACCGCTCGGTGTCGCGGGCGAAGCTGTGCAGGTCAGACATGATCGGCCTCCTCCCGGTCGCTGAGATGGCCGGCCATCTGGGCGCGGGCCCGGGCCAGGCGCGCCTTGACCGTCCCTTCCGGGATGGACAGCTCGCGAGCGATCTGCGCGACGCTGAGGTCGCCGATGTAGTGGAGCACGACGGTCACCCGGGTGGGCAGGCTCAGCTGGCTCAACGCGTACACGAGGGCGAGGTGGTCCTCGGGGGCCTGCGGCCCGAGGTCGATCTCGAGCTCGGCACGGAACTTCGGCAGGACACGCCCAGCGACCCGGGCCCGGCGCCAGCGGTTCCGCAGCACGTTCAGGGCCACCGTCCGCAGCCACGCCTCCTTGTTGGCCGCCTCGGTGAAGTCCTGCTGGTGCGTCAGCGCGGTCAGGAACGACTCCTGCACGAGGTCCTCCGCCTCCGACCGGTTGCCGCAGAGCGCCACCATCTGGGTCACGAGGCGTCGGTAGGACAGGTCGTAGACCGCCCGGACTGCGTCACCGTCGTCGTCCATGAGCTGACCACCTACCGATCCCCCCTGACGATGCTTCCACTGAGACGAACCCCTGGACGGTGTTTCGGTTGCATGCGCTCGAGCGACTTCGTGCGTCCTCGTGCTCGTCGGGGTTCAGATCCTCGAGCTGGCGGAACTCGACGCGGAGGGCGAGGCGGGCCCGAGTCCGGAGGTGTCAGAGTGGCTGGAGCCCTCGAGGAGGCGGGAGGGGGTGTGGCATCGGGGGCAAGGACGTCCACCGTGGCGGGATCAGAGTCCTGAACCGGGGCTGCTCCTCGGCGTAACCCGCCACCTGCGGCATCGGTGTCTGCCGGATCTGCCACGTCTTCCCTTGGTCGAGGCTGACGACGAGCTGGTCTCTGTTCTCGCCGATGCTCTGGTAGTAGGCGATCTCGCAGCCGGGGCCGCCCTCGGCCATGGCGGCCGCGGCGCTGTCGTCCGGGATGTCGGCGCTGGCGAAGGAGCCGTCGTGCTGCTGGATGATCAGGCGGAGGTTGCCGCCGACCCCTGCCAGGCCCCAGAGGCCGCAGCCTGTGGCGGTCGGGGTTGCCCAGCGGGTGTGGGGGACCTGCGGGATGGCGAGCCGCTCGAGTGTCCTCGCGTTCTGGTCGAGGGTGCACAGGCCCACCCTGTCCGCGCACTCGATGCTCGGGACCCCGAAGCTGTGGGCAACGGCCCGGTCCATGACTGTCAGGTGTGCCGGCTGGCTCATCGTCGCCGACAGCAGGTAGGGGCCGGGGTTTTGGTGCGCCCAGTACCAGAGTCCGTCGTCGACCTCGCGGAGCAGCCCCTCATCGCCCAGCGAGGGCTGCTGGCTCGACCCGGTCACCGCTCCGAGGGTGACGAGCCGGGCGTCGGATCCGTCCACGACGGCGATGGCTTCGCGGCCGAAGCAGTCATGGTCCGCGCGGGGTTGGGTGCAGCGCTTCCACACCGTCAGGGTGGTGTTCGGCTGGCTGCGGGACTCGACCTGGGCGACGACGAACGCGTCGGGGTGCTCGACGATCTGGTCCGCGGTCCAGTCCGGGACGAGCAGCTGCGGTGCCGGGCCCGACGGGAGCTGCCTGTGCCCGAGCTGGCCCAGGCCGGCGACCGCCAGGACCAGGGCAAGGACGGCGCCCAACGCGGCGGTCACGGTCACGGCCGACCGGCGGCGCCGGGCCTGGCGCTGGGTCACGATCATGGCCGCGAAGGGCGGCTGGTCAACGGACCGCTCGGTCTCACAGACGAAGTCGATCAGGTCAGACACGGTCCGCCTCCTCGTGTTCGCTGACGTGGCCGCCCATTTGCGCGCGGGCCCGGGCCAGACGCGCCTTTGCCATCCCTTCCGGGGCGGACAGCTCGCGGGCGAACTGCAAGCCACTGACGTCGGCCATGTAATGGAGCACGACGGTCGGCCGGACGGGCAGGCTCAGCTTGGCTCACCGCGAACGCCACGGCGAGGTGGTCCTCGGGGCCCGTGCCCGAGGTTGATGCTCAGCTGGCCCCGGAACTTCGGCAGGATGCGCCCGGCGACTCGGGCCCGGCGCCAGCGGTTGCGCAGCACGTTCAGGGCCACCGTCCGCAGCCACGCCACCTTGCTGGACCGGATGCCGCGCAACGCCACCATCTGGGTCACCAGGCGCGGGTAGGACAGGTCGTACAGCGCGGACCGCGCCACCGTCGTCGTCCATGAGCTGACCACCTACCGAATCCCCTGAGGATGCTTCCACTTCAGACGAACCCCCAGACGGTGTTCGGGTTGCATGAGCCTGGTGAGCCCGGTGAGCCCGGTGAGACGACCTGTGGGCTTCTGCTCAGAGCCCCCTTCGGGGTGCTCGAAGGAGCACTACGCGGGGCGTTGACGCGTTGACTCGGTCGTCTCCGGGCACCTGTCGCGTGGACGGGATCGCAAGGACAGCCGCGCGTGAAAGCCACGGCTGTGGCCACCCCAACCGGCCCGGTCACGGATGACATGCAACCGAAATGCCGTCTCGGGGTTCGTGAGAGTGGAGCACATCCGTGCTTTCCGCCGCCCAGAGATGCGAGCAGCTGAGAGCTCAACCCTGGTGCTGGGTGACCGCGTGGCGCTGACGACGGAAGCTCACCCACCAACCAGAGCAGGTGAAGGACGAGATGAGCAGATCACGTTGGACACAGTTTGTCGTTACCGCGTCGGCGCTGACGGTGGCCGGCGCCACACCGGCCCTCGCTCAAGAGGCCGGCCCACTGAGGTGTGGAGCGGTCCTGACCGTCGACACCACGCTGAGCACCGACCTCGTCGGCTGCGTCGGCGACGGCCTGGTCATCGGGGCCGACGGGATCACCGTCGACCTCAACGGCCACCTCGTCAGCGGCGACACTCTCGAGGACCCGAGCGACATGGGCATTCGAGTGACAGGGCATAGCGACGTCCACGTCACCAACGGAACCGTGCAGGGGTTCTGGCGTGGCATCGTCTTCGATCAGTCGCCCTCGGGCGTGGTGACTTCCATGAGGGTCCGGCAGATGACCCGTAGGGGGATCGTCTTCGTCAACGGCTCCGATAACGCCCGAGTCAGCCGCAACGTCTCCACCGACAACCAGGCCTCCGGGATCGCGATCGTCACCTCAGACGGCGCGCAAGTCAGCGACAACCAGAGCCTGCGCAACATCGGCGGCGCTGGGGTCCGGCTCGAGGGAGCTACCCGCGCAACCGTCACCCACAACGCCCTGAACGCAAACTCGTTCGGCGTGCAGCTTGAGGACGCCGTGGGCAACCGTGTGGTCGCCAACACCCTCGCCAACGACGTCGAGATGGCTTTCGGCATCGAGTTCTCGACCGGCAACGTCGTGGACCACAACAAGGTGACGGGCAGCTCCGGCGGCGTCGTGCTGGAGAGCGCCGACGACAACACGATCACCAACAACCAGTTGCTGCACGGGGTCGGCCCCGACGGCATCGGCATCCAGATCTACGGAAACCGCAACCTCGTCGCGAGCAACACCGTCGTCGACTGGATCCGGTACGGGATCGAGGTGGACGACTTCGGCGACGAGGGCCACAGCCCCGCTGTAGGCAACATCCTGCGAGACAACCTGGTCAACCGTGCCGACGAAGGGATCGCGATCGGCCCCGAGGCCGGCGGCGTCGTGCTGAACACAGTGATCGAAGGCAACCGAGTCATGGGCGCCGTCGACGACGGGATCCAGGTGACAGGGCCGTCCACCGGCCTGGCCACCACAACCATCACGCGCAACGTCGCGGTGCACAACGGCGACCTCGGCATCACGGCCGTCCCCGGCACCCTTGACGGCGGGGGCAACCACGCCGCGGGCAACGGGAACCCACTCCAGTGCCTCAACATCACCTGCAACTGACGACAACGTCGCGTCGGCTTGGCCAGGTTCATCCAGCAACCCAGGAGGTTTCCGATGCTCGCTCTCCCCGTGATCGCCACGCTCTTGGTGCTTCTGACCGTCCGGGCATCCGTGCAACAGCGGCGACCGGGGGCGAGAAGGCGTGTCCGGCCGACAGTACTAGCCACCCTCGGGGTGGCCGGTCTGATGGCAGTTCCGGCCACGGCGTGGGCGTCGCCGCCGGACCACGGCACGTTCTCTTCGCATGAGGTCTTCGTGGACTCCGAGGTGTGCGCGCCAGAGGGGTTCTCGGTGGACGTCGTCCAAGACGAGGTACTGACCTTCCGAGTGTTCTTTGACCCCTCTGGCGCTGTTGCGTTCGTCGCGGTGCAAGTCGACTACCGGGCAGTCATCTCGGCGAACGGGCACACGATCGTCGAGCGGGACACGTGGATGGACACCTACTACCCCGACGGCTCGGCACGGACGGTCGGAAACACCGTGAACATCCAAGGGCCGGGCCCGGGGCTGGTCCAACACGATGCGGGCCAGATCGTGTTCGCCGATGGATCTGTTCAAGCGACCCATGGTCCGCACCCGCAGTTTGAGGGCCAGTCGTTCTGCTTCGCTTTGCTTCCGTAGCCGGAAGGGTGCGCCGCACCGAAGGTCTTGGGCACTGCACGATACGTGCCGCTCTGGCCTTCGGCGGTCGCACGCGAACACCCTGTCATGGGCATTATGTGGCTGAGACGAAAGCGCCCGGCAGGCGGCGGATAGACTGTGAGGATCGCCAAGGCAGCCTGAAGGTGCTGGGCTGTGGTTGGTGACCGCGAGGTGACCCCCGGAAAGACTGGCTTCGTGCCTTGTTGCGACCTGTCCGCTCGTGGTCACCGGGTCGCAGGGGGTCGGCGGCCAGGTCCCGCTTCGGAGCTTGGTCGAGTCGCGACCTGTGTTGCGTTCCAGGCGGTGTCATGCTCGGGGTGTGAAGACCCAGGTGGTGTCGACGTCACTCGGTCCTGTGGAAGTGTCGATGGCCGGTCCTGTCGGCGGACCCGTCGTGCTCGCCTTTCCCGGGGGACACTCGTCGGCGGGCACTCCGCTTGGTTCAGATCTCTACACCAACCTGGGGTTTCGGGTCTTGGCCTTCTCCCGGCCTGGCTATGGCTGCACGCGCGTGGGTCCGCTGATGGCGGCCGAGTTCGTCTCTGCTGTGGCGGAGGTCTGCGACGGGCTCGGGATCGGCGAAGCGGCCGCTACCGTGGGAATCAGCTTCGGGGGACTCCAGGCGGTGCACGTCGCTGTCGCGCTGGGGCACCTGGCGCCTCGGCTGGTACTGCACAGCTGCGCTCCGTCGACGTTGCCCTACCCTGACAGCAGGCTGGAGGCGGCGACGGGCCCGCTGGGGTTCTCTTCGGGGACTCAACGGCTCACCTGGCGGGCCATCCGCGCGATGACCTCGTCGGACAGGGGTCTGCGTCTGATGATGTCGACGTTGTCGACGCTCCCGGTCGACTCGTGGTGGCACACGTGGACGCCTGCGGACCGGGCATCGGCTCGGGCGACCTTCGCCGCCATGGGTTCTGGATCGGGGTTTGTCACTGACCTTCGCCAAGGCGCGGCAGACCGGGCCTACTATCGCCACGCGGTTCTGCGGTCGGTTCCCTGCCCCACCCTCGTGACGGCGTCCCGACACGATCGTGGCGTGGCTTTCGAACACGCCGAGGACTTCGTGCAGACGATACCCAGGACCCACCTCGTCGACACCAACGCGCCCAGCCACTTCTACTGGCTGGGCCCCGACCGGCAGGCTCTATCGGACGCCATCCACGACTTCATCGTCGATTAGCCAAAAGGCCCCATTGCGGCGGTTGGAAGGAGGTCCGAGTCGGCCGGGACTCGCGGCAAAGCGGACGTTTGGGTGGGGTTCCCGTTGCGTTTAGTGTGGGCCCCGTTGGCCCCGTGGGCTTCGTGTACCACGGGGTGCCGCGGGGTATGGTCGGCGACACGCTGTTTCCCCTGCATCAGCTCGCTGCGATCAGTGCCCCTGCCCATGAGCTGCAGGTGTCGAAGTACGTCGGTCGCGAATGGGTTCTGGACTCTCGCGACCCCTTGTTGGGACTTCGGTGGAACGACTTTGTGCACTGTTCCACCATTCACCCGCACCTGATCTATCTGGCAAACATGGAGCAGGTGCCTTCTACGCGACCCTTCGTGGGGGGCCCCGACTTTTCACGGGGTCGTTCTTCATGATTCCGCTCGATCGCATCGCCGACGTGCCGGCGCTGCGCTACGAGGCGACCGACTTGTCGGGCCCACCGGAACACTTCAGCCCGTTCGTCGCCGACGCCTACGAGGAGCTTGACGAAGTGCCGCAGGCCTACCGGGAGTACGTCGATGGCGGCGTCGAGGATGGAAACGTGCCGCTGTTGTACTGCACCATTCCGCACGTGCTGGTTGCCGGTCCGATCGACACGACCGGTCTCAGCCTGGTCGACTGGACCGAGCCGCTGCCAGGCTGACGTCAGACGGTGGAAAGACCGCGCGCCGGGGAAGGAGCCTCGGGCTGGCGAGCCAGGACGTGGAAGACGTGCCAGTGCTTGGGGCCGGTGAACGCGTGCCCATCCTCGTCCTCCTCGTCTAGCGGGAGCAAGTCCAGGCCCTGCAGCAGCTCCGCCATCTGAGACCGGGTCAGGAACGTCATGCCCTCTGCGTGAGCCCAGTCGTCTCGGTCGCCGAGGAGGTCGACCGCCAGCCACCCGCCAGGGCTCAGCGCATCGCGGAGCCACTGTCACACCGAGGGAAGTTTCTGACCTGTTCCCTCCGTGCTCTGTAAGGCGTGGCGGTCACAAAGATAGGAGTTTCTCCTGATTCGAGCGCGCGGTCTTACGGCGAGCCTGAAGGGACCCGCAAGTCGCGGCCTCTCGCCCGAGGAGCTCATGATGAACACCTTTGGATGCAATCCGGAAATGATGCTGCGCGTGGCAGCCACGCGAAACGCTGAGGATATCGCTCGAGCCGAGCGCTCACGAATGATGAGAGGGGAGAGCAGGCAGCGGCGGCACGTTGGCGGCCGGTGGATAACCGCCGCACGCACTTGGGCGTACCACTCGCGAGCTTTCCCCGGCGTGTGATGTCGCCGCGAGGGCACCCTCACCATGGCCTGCTTGCCTGCCTGTCACCCAGATGCGGGACGCCAAACAGCCAAACGCCCCGATCGGTGCGGTTTCAGTCCAGCAGCCCGTGCCTGCGGGCGATAGCGGCCGCCTCCGTACGATTGGCGGCCTGCAACTTGGTCAGAATCCGGGAGACGTGAACGCTGGCCGTCTTGGGCGACATGAACAGGGCGGATGCGATCTCGTTGTTGCTCCGACCTTCGGCGACCAGGGCCAGAACCTCGCATTCCCTCGCGGTCAGCACGTCGGCCCGGTCCGTTTGCCTTCGGACGTCCCCTGGTAGGGGCAGCCGTGCTCGTCGAGCGAAGCCCTTGATCTCTTCGTGCAGAGGTGCGGCCCCCAGGCGGCGGGCGATCTCGAAAGCCTCGGTGCTCTCTGTTTGGGCATCCCGGCGGTGTCCCTCCGCGAGCAGCGACTCGGCCAGGCGGAGGCGGCAGTGGGCCTCGTCCCAGACGCGGCCCACCACAACCCAGGCAGCAACCGCCCGCCGCCACAGTACTGCCGTCTCATGGCCGTCGAAGCGAGCCATGAGTGCCGCGTGCTCCGCACGGTACGCGTCAGACAGGGGGCTCGACCATCGCAGGCGCGCGGCTTGACGATCCAACCGATCCACCCAAGAGCGCGCGTGCACCGAGCCCTGCCTGGCCTCGACGCGAAGGGCCGCATTGAGCCCTGGCCAGACGACAGAGGGCATGGCCTGCTGGTGGACCTCGTCAAGTCGCGCCACAGCATCCCGCATCGCCGCCACGTCGCCCACGGAGGCGAGAAGGGCGATGAGGTCGGCCAAGGATTCGTCCGTCCCGGACAAGTCAGGTCGCGAGTCCGCGCGATGCAGGGCCTCGCGCCGCGCCGGGGCTTGGTCGGCGATGTCACCCCGTCTAATGCCCAAGACGAGCTTTAGGCCGTCGATCGACACGGATGCCCTGCCTCGAACGCCGACCGCGTGAGTGAGGAGCCGGTCGGCTTCCGCCCACTGACCCAGCTGCAGATGTGCCTCAGCAGTGTTGCAGGCGACAAACCCGAAAAGAGATCGAAGCGAGCGCGGGTCTGCGACCCGACCCATGGCCCCGCCCCCCACGGCAATCGCGTCGAGGTAGCGGCCAGCGTCGCACAAACAATGGATCAGGTTGCCCTCGATCATCCAGAGATCAGCGACGGGCGATCCCGCGAACTCCTCACGTAGACCTATGAGCCCGTCGATGGCCCGGTCCGGGAATCCATGCCGGACCTCGTCGAGGCCGAAGAAGATCCGGGTGTACAGCCGTGCCCGTCGGCTTGGATACGTCTGAGCGATGGCCATCGAACGCTGGTACTGAACGGTGGCCAGGTCGGGGGCGTAGCGCTCGGCGAGGGATGCGTTCTCACCGAGGCAGTCCATCGTTCGGATGTCCGGTGGGGCGGCGAGGAGAACGGCCGCACGCTCGCTCACCGCGGCGACCGACCCGAAGTCCTGCGTCCTGCCCAGAACCCGCAGCGACCGGTCCCGGCGCAGTGTCATCCACAGCCGACTGAGGGAATCGGCCTGGACCTCTGCCCGCTGCAGTTCCGCGTCGCACGTCTCCAGTACCAGCGAGTTGTCCCCGGTGGCCCAGCGAGTACTGAGCAGCTCAAACAGCACCTCGTCACGGGAACGCCCGGCCACCGCGTCGGCGTCTTCCACCAGCTCCCACAGGTCCAGGCACCTCCGCAGGTGCACCGCCTCTAGCGCCGCTTCGCTCATTTCGGACGCCCGGGCAGCCGCTCGGCACGACGCGGCAAGCGCCTCCCGTGATTCCCCGGCCTCGTACCAGTGATGCGCCAGCGCGAATGTCGCACCCGGATCCCGCCGGGCTAGCGGTTCCAGCACAGCGGCCCAGCGTCGGTGCAGCTCCCGCCGTTGAGGCGGAGGGATCGAGCCGGCAACTGCCTCCCGTATCAGAGCATGCGCAAAGGCGACCGCACGCCCGTCGCGCACCCACGCGAGGATCCCACCCTCGACAGCGCCCGTCAGCGCCGCAACCAGCTCGTCGTCGCCGATGCCGGCCACACGTGCCAAGAGGTCGTACGACAATCCCACCTCTCCCAGAGCCGCAGCCTCCATCACCCTCGCGCTGGGTCCGGGAAGCGGGGGCAGGCGCGCGAGCACGAGCTGTCGTAGCGTCGGGGCCAGGCCATCGGACATCGCATCGACGTTCGCCGCCAGCAGCTCGACGAAAAGTGGAAGGCCCTCGCTGAGCAGAAACAGGCGCTCCTCGACACTCGGCGCCAGCCCCACGCACCCCAGTGCGTCCAGCTGCTGCCTGACGCACGCTTCGTCTAGGCGGGCCAGCCATATCGTGCTGGACTCCGGCAGGGACTGCAGGTCCGCCACACTCGCTGGCAGCCCATGGGGTGACGCCACGTCGCTGCGCACCGTAAGGACGAGCATCACCGACCGGTCCGCCAGCGAGCGGGCAACCATGGCCACCAGGTCTCGCGATGCGGAATCGGCCCAATGCAGGTCCTCGACGATCCAGCACAGCGGCCGGTCAACCGCGATCCCGTCCAGCAGCGTCGCCGCCGCACTCAGTATCCGAGCCCGGTCCCACGTCGCGCCCCCAGAATCGAGGGCAGGCACCAGACCGGACAACTCGCCAGCCCGAGGCCCCAAACACCGCCGCACCTCATCGAGACCCACTTGGCGCACGAGATCGCGCAGTGTGTCAGCCAACGCCGCGAAAGGAAGCTCACCGGTCTCCAGGTTCACCCCGTGACCAGTGACTACCAAGGCACCCTGATCGCGTGTCCTCGCGGCGAACTCCGAAACGAGCCGAGACTTCCCGACACCCGCTTCGCCTATCACGAGCGCTGTGGAGCCGTGTCCCGCTGTGGCTAGTGACTGCAATTCGAGCAGCCGCGACAACTCACCATCGCGACCAACCAGGGCCCCCCTGCGTACGTCGGACATAGTCCATTGTGTGGCCCGCTTCGGGGTAGCGGCGGTGGTTGGCGTCCGCGGACGGTGGAGCTCGGAGATGGGTGACCGGCGCCGACCCGGATACGCGTAGGCCCGCGTGAGCACCACCGGGCATGATCCGGTTCAACGTTGGGCTGCTGTTGGCTAGGAGACTGGTGCGGGGGCTGAGCCGGTCACTGTCGGTTCCGCAGTGGCCGACTCCTCCATGCGGCGAGCGTGACGCAGACCCATCAGCCCGAGAACGACCAGAATCACTGCCCCGATGAACGCGCCGATGGCGGCATAGCCGGCGATGGTGCCCATCGTCGCGAAGGCCGCACCGTAGAGCTAGGAAGGAAGCCTGGTGTCCAGATCGAGCCCTTGCCAGCCCTCGGCCGCGGCCGAGTTCGACGTGTACTGCGGGATCGACGTCGCCCGCGAAACGCACCACGTGGTCGCCCTCGATCCCAGCGGCCGACGACTTGTCGATCGACCGTTGCCGAACGCCGAGCCGGACCTGCTGGAGCTCTTTGCTGAGCTTGAGGCCCATGGGCAGGTGTTGGTGGTCGTCGACCAGCTCGCCTCGATCGGTGCGCTGGCGGTGCCGGTGGCCCGCTCGCGGGGTCTGACTGTCGCGTACCTGCCGGGGTTGTCGATGCGGCGGGTCGCCGACCTGTGCCCCGGTGAGGCCAAGACGGACGCCCGCGACGCGCACATCATCGCCGATGCCGCACGCACCCTGCCGCACGCCCTGCGCCGGGTCGGCTTCGAGGAGCACACCACCGTCGAGCTCGCCGTGCTGGCCGGGTACGACGCCGACCTGGACACCGAGGCGACCCGGCTGACCAACCGCCTGCACGACGCGCTGCTGCACGTGCACCCAGCGCTGGAACGACTGCTGGGCAAGCATTTTCGCCGTCCCGGGGTGTTACGTCTAGTGGCCGTCACCGGCACACCGGCAGCCGTTGCGGCGCTCGGCCTGGCACAGATCAAGAAGACCATCGCGACAGGTTCGCCGCGGATCGCGGCCGACCTCACCGGCCAGATCCTGACGGCGTTGTCCGAGCAGACGGTCGTGATCCCGGCCTGCGAGCAATACGGCCAGGTCATCCGCGGACTGGCACGTCAGCTGCTCTCGGTCCTGGAGCAGCGCGAGGCGCTGGCCGCGCAGCTCCAGGACCTCCTCGCCACCCACCCACTGGCCGAGATCCTGACCTCGATGCCCGGGGTCGGGCCACGCACCGCGATCGAGCTGCTGCGCACCGTCGGTGACGGGTCCACCTTCGCCAGCGCCGCGCACGTCGACTCCTACACCGGCCTGGCACCAGCGACCCGACAGTCCGGGCGCAGCATCAAGGGAGAACAGCAGGCCCGCCGAGGTAACCGGTGCCTGCGCGGAGCGCTGTACCTCCCAGCGTTCGCCAGCCTGCGACACCCCGCCAGCCGCGCCTACTACGACCGTAAGAAGGCTGAAGGCAAGACCCACACCGCCGCGCTGACCTGCCCTGCTCGCCGCCGGGTCGACGTCCTGCACGCCATGCTCCGGGACCGCCAGACCTACCGCGCCGACCACCTCGACCAGTCCCCACCGCCGCCGTCAGACTCGCCCGTCGCCGCTTCACGAAACTGATAGGGACACTTCTGTTGTTCAACCGGCCGCTTCGAGGTGGGCCTTTCGCGTGGTGGCTCTGCGGCGTAGCGTCGTTGGGGCGGTCCGGGAAGTGGCTGATCCGAAGTGCCGGTGTGCGGGTGTGAACCGGCCGCGCTGGACACATGAGACGGCCGCAGTGCGCTCCCAGGCTTGGGTTCGTGCTCGGCTGCGGCGTCGGTGACGAGTTGGCGATAGATGGCGTCGGAGATCTGTGCTTCAAGCACCACATGGCCTCCAGGGGCCGCCTACCGTCGGCGGGCACGCGCCCGTAGTAGGTCCGCCCATCGTGTCCAGACGGATCTGGGAGATCGCAGCGATGTGGATCATGTGGCTCATGCTCCGGTCCCCGGCCGGGGAGAGCCGGTGCCGGGAACGCTCCCCCCCGACGAGGATCTTGTTCTGCGCGCGTTCGGTCGCGTAGGGGTCGCTGATCCACGTGCCGGTGAAGCCCGCCATGAGCAGGCCACGCAGGCCGGCACGGTTGTCCGTGACGACGAGCTTGCGCATCTGCGGGTCGGTCACGCCGTCCGGCACGGTGGGTCGTCCGTGGGCATCGAGCGGCGCCGTGCCGGTCCAGGACGCGAACCTGTTGCGGTCAGGGAACCGAGACGCGTCCCGACGTCAGCCAACACCCGTGCCACGACGACCGGGTGCACACCGTGCAGGTCCATCAGGGGCGACTCGCGGGCGAGCACGATCGCCTCGAGCTCGACGGTGGCCTTCTTCATCTAGGCCTCGAACGCGAGACTGCTGCAGGAGCTCGATGCGAGCGGAGCGCACCCGCCAGGCAGCCCCACACCTAACCCGTGGGCGATCCGCCCGGCGCGGGCGGGTCCAGCACCGGGGTCAGATCAAACCGTGTGAGCCCGTGCGCGGCAATCGGAAGCGCCTCCACGGTGGCCCGCGCGGTCTCTACGTCGGGGACCTCGAGGAGCAGCACCGCCCCCGACCAGTCCGCCTTGACCAGCACCCACTCCACGACGCCCCGACGAGTCAGGTCCTCGACCGCAGCCCCTTCGTCAGCGAGGTATGCCGTCGGATCCCCACTGTTGGTCGACATCGCAAGAACCTTCATCGCCGTCCCCTTCGTCCGTATCAACTCCAATGCTGACGTCCTGAAAGGCTACGCCTCGTAGCCGTAGCCGACAAGGGAACACGGCGTCTATCCTTGATCCGGTGACAGCCGCCAGCCGCCGAACGCCCCGGCACGAGGCGACCCTCGAAGCGATCCTCGACCGGTCCGTCGAGATCATGGCCGAGGTCGGCGTGGCCGGACTGACCATGACCCGGCTGGCCCGCGCCCTGTCGATTCAGCCGCCCTCGCTCTACAAGTGGTTCCCGTCCGTCCTCGCCGTGCACGACGCGGTGTTCGCCCGCGGACAACGAGCCAACCTCGCCGCCTGGCGTGATGGCATCGCCGGCGCCGAGCCCGGCCTCGTCGCCCTGACCGCAGGCATGACGGCCACCGCGCACTGGGCCGTCACCCACCCCGTCGAGGCCCAACTGCTGTTCTGGCGCCCCGTGCCCGGATTCCACCCAAGCCCCGACGCCATGGCCCCGGCAGACCAGCTCGTCACCGAACTGCGAGCGATGATCGGACACGCCATTGCTCGGGACCAGCTCGCCGGCGAGGCGGACTCCGCAGAAGGCCTCGTCATCCTCGCCAGCCTCCACTTCGGTGTGCTGAGCCAGCACCTGGCCAACGAACCTGAGACGACATGGGACGAAGGCGCGTACACCCGCTCCTACCGCCGGGTCATCGGCCTCTTCATCACCGCCTTCCCTCCCCAGTAACGCCCAACCGCGAAGCCCATCGCGGCGAGCGGTTGCCCCTCCCAGCGACATCCTCGGAAGTCGTGCCTTGGCCGCGGTTAGACGCCCCCGCGGGAGACTGTCCGAGTAACGGTGTAACTGGCCCAACGCGCTGACTGGTTCAGCGGGAAGGGTCGGATGATGACCGACACACTGGTGGGCGTGAGCCCGCTTGAGAGAGCAGCGAAGAAGTCGCTCACACCTGCTGAGGTGGAGCGCGCG
>NZ_JBFRFZ010000021.1:0-43386 GCF_052115065.1 Terrabacter sp. 2TAF16 | reverse complement strand
CAGCGATGGATGCCACGGACGAGCGGTTCGACGCCAAGACGACGGTGCTCATCGAGAACGTCGAGCACCACATGGCCGAGGAGGAGCAGGACTGGTTCCCGAAGGTCCGCGAGGGCCTCGGGCGCAAGCAGCTGCAGGAGCTCGGCGAGCAGCTGCTCGCTGCCCGGAAGAAGGCACCGCGCCGTCCCGAGCAGCCCAGCGCGATGAAGAAGGCCATCGACGCGGTCGTCTCCTGAGGGTCCGGCTCTCTGCCTGACGAGGTCAGTCGATCTCGTTCGGCACCCGTCCCTCAGCCAAGAGAGCTGGCGATCTCATGCCGACCGGGTGAGGACGGTCTACGGCGGACCGGGCGACGATGAGGCATCGCCAAGCCCGGGAGGACGCATGACCAGCTCGCCCATCACCGCTCCGACCCGCCCGCACGGTTGGAGGTACGGGACCGTGCTCTTCGCGGGAACGGTGTTGCTCATCTCCGGCATCCTCGAGTTCCTGCGTGGGCTGTCGGCGCTCTTCGACAACACGCTCTACGTCAACACGCCCCGGTACATCTTCGCCTTCGACACCACGGCCTGGGGCTGGATCCACCTCGTCTGGGGCATCGTCCTCGTCGTGGTCGGAGGACTGATCCTCGCCGAGCGGCCCATCGGCCGGATCCTCGGTCTGGTCCCCGTGTCGCTCGCGATGGTCCTCAACTTCGCCTCGATACCGGTCTATCCGGTCTGGTCCATCGTGCTGCTGACGCTCAACGCCCTCGTCATCTGGGCGCTGTGCACCGCGGGGTTCGCCGACGACGTCGGCTACTGACGCCGGCCCGCGCTCATCGCCCCTCGGGTCCTGACGCTGACGGTCGTCGCGGCGGTGCCGGCCGCCCCGGACGCGTACACTCGGGGTGGTAGGCGAGTCCCTGGACCCCGGTCGCGTCCCTCCCGTGAACGTGACGTCGTGCGTCGTCCGGCACCGCCGTCCCCGCGCCGGTCACTCCTCACATGCCCGTGGAGCCCCCGCGTCGTTCTCGCGAACGCCCGTGGCCACGGGAAACACCGTGGCCCAAGGAGATCGATCGCCGTGACCAGCACCCACCATGACCAGACCACCGGGAGCTCGTTCACGGCGCTCACCCGCCAGGTGCACGACCTGGGACTGATGCGTCGGCGGTACGCCTACTACTGGACCAGACTCGTCGGCGCCGTCGTGGCGATGGCGGGGTGGGTGCTCATCGTCGTGTGGATCGGTGACAGCTGGTGGCAGCTCGCGCCCGGTGCGGTCCTCGCGGTGCTGATGACCCAGATCGCCTTCCTCGGCCACGACGCCGCGCACCGCCAGATGTTCCGTTCCGGTCGACTCAACGACTGGGTCAGCCTCGTCGTGGCCAACCTGCTCGTCGGCATCAGCTACGGCTGGTGGCAGAGCAAGCACACCCGTCACCACGGCAACCCCAACAAGGTCGGCTACGACCCCGACATCGCGTCGGGGGTGCTCGCCTTCACCCCCGGGCAGGCCCACCGCTCCCATCGACCACTGGTGCGCTGGCTCGTGGCCCACCAGGGCTGGTACTTCTTCCCGCTGCTGCTGCTCGAAGGACTGTCGCTGCACTGGGAGGGCATCCACCGGGTCGCCGGCCGTCGTCGGGTCGAGCGCCGGTGGGTCGAGCTGGCCTTCCTGACCACCCGCCTCGCGGGGCTGCCGGTGCTCCTGCTCCTCGTCATGTCGCCGGCCAAGGTCGTCGCCGTCCTCGCCGTCCAGCTCGCGCTGTTCGGCCTCTACATGGGCCTCTCCTTCGCCCCGAACCACATCGGCATGCCCCTCGTCGCGCCGGGGCTCAAGCTCGACTTCCTCAACCGCCAGGTCCTCATGAGCCGCAACATCAGTGGCGGTCGGTGGATGTCCGTGCTCCTCGGTGGGCTGAACCACCAGACCGAGCACCACCTCTTCCCGTCGATGGCGCGGCCCCACCTGCGGCGGGTGCAGCCGCTCGTGGTCGCCTACTGCGCGGCCGAGGGGGTGCGCTACACGCAGACGACGCTCTGGACGGCATACGGAAGCGTCATCAGCCACCTCAACGCCGTCGGCCTCAAGGACAACGACCCGTTCCTGTGCCCGCTCGTCGCGAGCCGACGCGCGGTGACCGTGGCGGACGCCACCTGATGGTCACCGGCTCGCCAGCGGTCCGATGTCGAGACACGCGGGCTGGCTCCGTCCCACCCGTGAAGGGCAGCCACCCGGAGGCCCACCTGAACACGGAGGTCGACCGTGCAACCGAACGAGATCACCGAGGTCCTGAACCGGCCCGGGAGCCAGCAGATGCTCACGCGTGACGTGGCCCGCCTGGCCTACGTCGCCACGGACGGCACACCGCGCGTCATCCCGATCGCCTTCACCTGGAACGGGACCCACTTGGTCATGTGCACCACGAAGAACGCGCCGAAGCTGCCTGCCCTGCGTCGCGACCCGGTGGTCGCGCTCACCATCGACACCGAGGTGCACCCGCCGACGATGCTGCTCGTCCGCGGCACGGCCGAGCTCGATGTCGTCGACGGCATCCCGGAGGAGTATCTCCAGATGAACGGCACGTACACGATGACGCCCGAGCAGCGGGTCGGGTGGGAGGCGGAGGTCCGCTCGCTCTACGACGGGATGGTCCGGATCGTCGTGACCCCGACGTGGGCGAAGCTCATCGACTTCGAGACGACGCTGCCGAGCGCCGTCGAGGAGCTGGTCCTGGAACGCGAGCGCCGGCAACGCGCCTGAGTCCGCGCCTTCCCGGTCGGGGACCGTCCGGATCCGGTGGCACGGTCGGGTCATGACCACAGCGACGAGTCCCGGGGTTCTCACCGATCCGCGGCCGATCACCGATCTCATCCCCTCCGTGGCGGCGGTGTGCCGCAGCGTCCTCGATGCCGCCGTCGACCGCGAGTGGAGCATGCCGGCCGGTGACCTCGAGTGGTCGTGCCGGCGCACCGCGGCCCACGTGGCCGACGTGCTCTTCTCGTATGCCGGCCAGGTCGTCGCGCAGCCGGACGCGGCCTACCTGCCGATGGAGCTCGTGGTCGAGGACGCCGCGACGCCCGACCGTCTCGTCGCCTCGGTCGTCACGTGCGCAGAGCTGCTGCACCTGGCCTGCCGGGCCGCGCCGGCCGGGCTGCGGGCCTGGCACCCGGCCGGCGTCGCGGACGCTGAGGGCTTCGCGGCCATGGGCGTCGTCGAGGTGCTGGTGCACACCCACGACGTCACCCGCGGTCTGGGGCTCGGGTGGGTGCCGCCGCAGGAGCTCACGGCAGGGGCGCTGGCGCGACTCTTCCCGCAGGCACCTGACGGGGACCCGACGGAGGTACTGCTGTGGTGCTGCGGTCGCGGCGTCCTCGCGGACCGGCCCCATCTCGAGACGTGGCGCTGGGACCCGACGGTGCGGAGCTGAGTCGCTCGAGTCGCTCGAGTCACTGACCGCGCCGCCGGTGGCCCCGAGAGCCGGGAGCAGCACAGAGCCCCCGCTCAGGTGGGCGAGCGGGGGCTCTGTTCGGTGCTGCCCGTCCCCGACGGGCCAGCCCGGGGTACCCCTCCACGAACACCCGAGGCTGTTGCCAGGACGCCCGGGGGCGTCCCTTCCCCCTGTAGACGATCAGCCTGCGTTTTCATGACACGGTTTTTCAGCGGATCTCCGGACCGCGCGACGTCCGGCCACGAGGTCATCGCATGTTGCCCGTGTGACCCAGCGAGAAGCGGCCCGGTTGCGGCCAGACGAGGAGGCCGTGCGGCCCCGGTCGCACCCGGATGCGGTGGGTGACACGGCCCGTCACGGTGTCGATGACGTAGACGCAGGAGTCGTAGCGACCGGAGAACCACAGCTCGCTCCCGTCGGCCGTCACCCCTCCCATGTCGGGGGATCCCCCGCCGGGGATCCGCCACGTCGCGAGCCGGCGCAGGGTGCCGCCGTCGAGGACGCTGACGGTCCCCTCGCCCCGGTTGCTCACGAAGACGCGTCGCGCGTCCCGGGCGGGATAGATGCCGTGCGCGCCCAGGCCCGTCCTGACGAAGCGCGTCACGTGGAAGGTCGTCGCGTCGATGACCCAGATGCCGTTGCGCAGCATGTCGGCGACGAGGAAGGATCGGCCGTCCGGAGAGAGACGCACGTCCTGGGGCATCGACGTCGCGCCCGACGCGAGCATGGCCGCGGGACCGCCCATCGACCGGGCATCGGCCGGGCGGGTCGCTCCCGGGGTCCGGATGCGGTTGAGGTCGACGATCCGGACGACCCGAGTGGCGGACGCGTCGAGCTCGGCGAGGTCGCCGCTGAACTCGCAGCTGACGAGCATCCTCGTCAGGTCGGCCGTGAAGTCGGCGTGGTTGAGCCCAGCGCACGGCACCGGCAGGGAACGCCGCAGGGCCATGGTGCGAGCGTCGCGGACGTCGACCCGACGGAGCCGCTCGGCCATGACGAGCGCGCTCCTGCCGTCGGGGGTGAAGTAGAGGTTGTAGGGATCGCGCACCGCCACGGGGGTGCCGACGGCACCGGTGCGCGGGTCGATGGGCGTCAGGGCGTTGCCCGCGTCGCTGTTGACCCAGAGGCGGCGCAGGTCCGCGGACGGCACGACGTGCTCGGGCGAGCGCGGCACGCGTCGGGTGGCGATGACGGCATACGTCCTCGGGTCGATGACCTGGACCGTCCCGGCGAGCTGCTCGGGCACGTAGACGAGCGGACGCGCCCGGCGGGCCTCTCCGGCGAGGCTCCCCGCGCCGGTGAACGCATAGGGCTGCGTCGTCCCGGCGTCCAGCGGCGCGGACCCGGGCGGACGCGGCGAGGGTGAGCCCGACGAGGTCGGCGCGGGGGCCGACGAGGTGGGCACGGGGGCCGTCGAGCTCGGCCCGAGGGGGGCGACGACCCGCGACGACGGACTCGGAGCACCGGCCGCGGCAGTCCGGGACGTCGAGCAGTCGGCCAGCAGGGCGCTCGTCGTGACCGTGAGGGCGAGCAGGACCACGACGCCGCGAAGCGGTCCCACGGCGGCACGAGCGCGAGGCGGTCTCACGCCAGGAGCTCGTTGACCGTGACCGCACGCAGACCACGGGCGCGCAGCCCCGCGAGGATGCCGGGCAGGGCGGCCACGGTGCCGGCGTGACCGAGGTGGAGGCTGACGATGCTCCCGGCCCGGACGTCGGCGAGCGTCCGCTCGCGCACAGCGGCCGTCCCGGGGTCGAGGTAGTCCTGGGGGTCGACGTCGTAGGAGATGCAACGCGCGTAGCCGGAGGCGCGGGCGGCCGCCCGGATCACGGCGGTGCTCGTCGGAGTCCCCGACGGCCGGAAGAGCAGCCCGGCCGAGCCGCGCACGAGAGCCACCTCGGCCGCCCCTCGGCTCACCTCGGCGTCGGCCTCGGCGGCGGCGAGCCTGCGCATGGGTCGGTGGCTCCACGTGTGGTTGCCCAGGTCGTGGCCTCCCGCGAGGACGGCGCGGCCCAGGGCCGGGTTGGCATGGAGCCACTGGCCCACGGCGAAGACGGTGACCCGGGCGCCGTGGGCGCGGGCGATGTCGAGGACGGTCGCCGTCAGGAAGGCGGGTCCGGCGCCATGGAAGGTCAGGGCGACCTCGTGACGGCCGGACGAGCCCGACCGGATGTCGGGGCCGACGGACCCGAGGACCGTGTCGGCCTCGGTCGACGTGGTGGGAGCCGCCGATGACCCGGTGGCCACCGGAGGTGCCGAGCCGGGGACGCCGGAGGTCGGCGCGGGCGCGCGGGTCCCCCGGAGCGTTCCCTGCGCCGCGGGCGGCGGGGTCTCCGGGGCCGGCGAGCACGCAGCGACACCAGCCGACCCCAGAGCGCCGGCGGCCGCGGCGAGCACGGCTCTCCGAGACGTGCCACCACGGAGGACGGGCACCGCGTCGGGCTGGTCGCGGGCCGGCTCTCGTGGCGTCATGCGTCCCTCCCTTCCGGCTCGCCGGCGCGAGGACTCAGCCGCGTCCGCAGCCACGGCATGGCGGGTGCGGCGAGGGCCGTCACCACGAGGACGGATGCGCCGGCGAAGACGACCGAGGCGACGACGTCGGTGACGTAGTGGACCCCGAGGTAGAGCCGCGAGAGGGCGACGACGGCCACAATGGGCAGGCCGACGACCCAGGCGACCCGGGTGGACCGACCGGTCAGGACCAGTGCCGCCACGACCGCGAAGACCGTCGCCGCGGCGAACGCGGTGTGTCCGCTCGGATAGCTGTCAGCGGCGGTCTCCGCGACGAGGGCGTGGACGGCGGCGGCAGGGGGCCGAGGCCGGTGGACGAGGACCTTGCCGACCTCGACCGAGAGCCAGCCGACGACCGTCAGGACCCCGATGGTCACGGCGGCGAACCGGTCTCTCGTCCAGACGAGTCCGCAGCCCACGAGCAGCAGGACCGGGGCGATGCGTGTGCCGAGGCCGACGTCGACGACCTGGGCGGCCGCGGTCAGCAGACGGTCGCGGTGTCCGGAGAGGAGCACGTCCAGCCCCAGCTCGCCGGTCCGGGAGGCGCCGACGGCCGTCACCGCGAAGCCGAGGGCGAGACCGACGCCGAGGAGCGCGATCCCCCAGACCACCCAGGCCCGCCGACGCGCCCGCCGGCGCTTCGCCGTGTCCGGCTCGGAGGTCACGACGGTGGTCATGCGAACCGTCCGCTCGCCCGGGTGGGATCGGCGTATGCCGTCACGAGCGTCGTCGGGTCCGCGGCCGGGGTCGGGCCCGCGTCGGGGCTCGTGCCGGGGCTCGTGTCGGGGCTCGTGTCGGGGCTCGTGTCGGGGGCCGTGTCGGGGGCCGTGTCGGGGGCCGTGTCGGGGGGCGTCGGCGGGCTCGGGTCCAGGAGCCGGAGCTCGTCGAGGACGAGCGCCACCGGGGTGCGCTGTGACCCCTGGCCCAGCGGGTTGTCGGCGAACATCTGCTCCATCCGGGTCCGGTCACCCGCGGCGTCGCTCCCGAGGACGTTGCAGCCGAGGTCGTTCGCGTCGATGACGACGGTGCCACCGAAGGTGTCGGCAAGGCCCTGGGGCAGTGCGGCGCGGATCGCCGCCGAGATGGTCGCAGACACGCGGTCGGGATCCTCGGGGGCGAGCTTGGCCGACAGGTTGGCCGGGTGGACGGAGTACTCGGTCGGTCCGTCGATGGCGCGCACGTCGCCCCCGACGACGGTGTAGAAGAGGCCCCGCCGTCCGACGAGCTTGCCCGCGGCTCCCGCGGCCGCGGCGAGCAGCACCCGCGGGAGGCCCGCCTCGTCGATCGCCAGCTGCATCGTGAACGGTGACCCGAGACCGATGCCTGCGGAGGTCCGCGTCACGTGACGGCTCAGCACGCGCGCGGCTCGGCTGACGGGGATGTCCCAGATGAAGAACGAGCGGTGCTGGGTGATCGCGACGACCTTCTCCGAGACGAAGACGTACCAGCGGCTGAACCCCGCTCCCGCGACGGACCGGCCGTCACCGAGCGCGTCGACGTGCGCGCGGACCCGGTCCACCACGAGGGCCACGAGGTCGTCGGTGTCGGCCACCTGCGGGGTGCGCACCGGGAGGCGACGGACCCGTGTGCCGTCGGGCAGCTCGATGTCGAGGTGCTTCCCCTCGTTGGTGACGGGGGCCGTCAGGGAGCCTGCCCCACGGGCCGCTCCGCGCGTGGGGCCGGCCGCGCCCGACCTCGCGTCGTCGGCCGGGTCGGACCCGGCGTCGGCCGGGTCGGACCTGGCGTCGGCCGTGTCGGCGGCGGGTTCGGCTCGCGCGTCGAAGAACTCGCGCAGCCAGAGCTCGACGTTGAGGATGCGCCAGAAGGCCATGGAGTCGAGCGAGCCCCGACCACTCAGCCACTGCTCGAAGGCGTTGAGGACCTCGGTCCGGTCGAAGTAGGGCCGGCTCGCGAACGACTCGGAGAGGAACACCCGGTAGATGAACTCGCGCTGTTCGTGGAACCACTCGTTCTGCGGGGTCGTGAAGCCGATCTTGTTGCGCCGTCGGGTGATCGAGGCCGGAAGCACGTGCTCCTCGGCATCGCGCAGGACGTGCTTGTTCCAGCCGTCCCGGATGATCGCGTCGTCGGGCATCGCGAAGACCGTGCGCACGAGGTCGGGGTCGAGGAAGGGCACCCGACCCTCGACGGAGAAGCGCATCGAGTTGCGGTCCTCGTAGCGCAGCAGAGCCGGCAGCGAGGCCACGAAGAGGTCGTGGACGAGGCGCTGTCGTAGGGTCGCCCCCTCCACGGCGTAGGTGTCGTCCGCGTGGGCGGCCCTGAAGTCCCGTCGGAGGAGCTGGCTCACCGATCCCCCGCCCTGCAGCCGGGTCCGGAGCCGCGAGCGGACCTGACCGACGAGGATGTCGCGAGAGGCGACGATCTCCGAGAGGCCGGCACGTCGGTCCCGGGAGACCAGGCTGCGCAGGTGCGTGACGGTCTGGGGGACGTATCCCGCCAGCATCTCGTCCGCCCCCTGTCCGTCGAGCATCACCGTGACGTGCCGGCTCGCCTCCTTCATGACGCGGTACTGCGCGTACGGTCCGGTCGAGACGACGGGCTCCTCCTGGGTGCGCACGAAGTCGGTGAGGTCGGCGAGCAGGTCGTCGGAGGTCGGCCGGATCCTGTGTGACTGGACGGGACCCGAGCACGCGTCGACGGCGTCATCCACCCAGCGCTCCTCATCGTTGCGGTAGCCGGGGAAGACCGCAGAGAAGGTCTGCTGCCGAGGCCCGACGGCCTCGGCCGACGTGTCGTGCGTGGTGAGCAGCCGGTCGATCCCGACGGCGATGGTCGAGCTGTCGAGCCCACCCGAGAGCGACGTTCCCACCGGCACGTCCGAGCGCAGCCGCAGCGCGATGGACTCGTTCAGCCCGTCGCGCAGGGCCGCGACCTCCTCCGCGCCCGCACCGGTCGCGGCGGGACGAGCGCGCTCGAGGTCGTGCTGCAGGGTGCCGTAGCGCCTACGCTCGAACCCGTCAGCGCTGATCGTCGCCATCTCACCCGGCAGCAACCGCTCGATGCCGTCGAAGAAGGTCTCGGCACCGTCATCGTGCACCCGATGGCGCAGATAGCGGAACAGGCTCCTCTCGTTGGGCGCCCGGTCGTGGCGGCCGCTGACGAGGATCGGCCTGATCTCGCTGGAGAAGAGCCACGAGCCTCCGCGGCCGCCTCGGCCTCCGTGCGCCTCCGACACCCGGCTCACGTGGAGCGGCTTGATGCCGAACTGGTCACGGGCCAGGGTCAGCGTCTGCTCGTCGCGGTCCCAGACCGCGATCGCGAACATCCCGTTGAGGCGGTCGAACGCCTCACGTCCCCACGCGGCATACGCCTGCAGGACGACCTCGGTGTCGCTGTGCGTCACGAACGTCCGTGACGCCGAAGCGAGCTCGTCCCGCAGGGCGCGGTAGTTGTAGACCTCACCGTTGTACGCGAGGACGTACCTGCCGTCCGGCGTGGCCATCGGCTGCCTCCCGCCCTCGCGGTCGATGATCGACAGTCGCTGGTGGGCCAGCCCGACGGGGCCGTCGAGGTGGGTACCCGAGTCGTCGGGCCCACGGTGACGCTGGGCCGCGCTCATCCGGTCCAGCAGCCCACGGTCCTCCTCGAGGCCGAAGTACCCGGCGATTCCACACATGCGCATCCCTCCGACGACGGTCGTCTGACCCGCCATCGTGCGACGACGCCGCTGAGAGGACCCTGAGGCCGGTTCTCAGCCGGTGTTCAGGCTCGCCGACCTAGGCTCGGGCCCATGAGCGCCATCCGCGAACCCGCAGGCCTCGGCCTCGACGCCCGGCAGGTCTGAGCGGTGCGCGTGCTCGTCGTCGAGGACGAGACGTCCCTCGCGGAGGTCGTCCGACGCGGTCTGACGCGCGAAGGGTTCGTCGTCGACGTCATGCACGACGGCCAGGACGGGCTGTGGGCGGCCACCGAGTCCGCGTACGACGTCATCGTCCTCGACATCATGCTGCCCGGGCTCGACGGCTACCAGGTGATCGCACGACTGCGCGAGGCGGGTGTGTGGACGCCCGTGCTCATGCTGACCGCCGTCGACGGTGAGCACGACCAGGCCGAGGCGTTCAACCTCGGTGCGGACGACTACCTCACGAAGCCGTTCAGCTTCGTCGTGCTCGTCGCCCGGCTCAGGGCGCTCATCCGGCGGGGCGCCCCGGAACGTCCCGTGGTCCTCACGAACGGCTCCCTGTCGCTCGACCCGGTGCGACGGCGGGTGCTGCGACACGGATCCGAGATCGCCCTGACTCCCAAGGAGTTCGCGCTCCTGACCTTCCTCATGATGCACGCGGGTGAGGTCGTCACCAAGGCCGCCATCCTCGATGCCGTGTGGGATCCGGCCTACGACGGCGACGTCAACATCGTCGAGGTCTACGTCGGCTACCTTCGCCGTAAGATCGATGCCCCGTTCGCCGAGGCGAGCATCGAGACCGTGCGGGGCGTGGGCTACCGACTGCTCGAGGCTGAGTCTGCGGAACCTGCCGAACCGGTCGAGCCGGCCTGATCCGCGGCTCCCGACCCGCCGGCCGGTGGCGCCGACGAGGGCAGCGGCAGCGTCAGCTCGAAGCAGGCGCCACCGGACGGCGACTCGCGCACCGAGAGCCTCCCGCCGTGTGCCACGGCGAGCTCCCGGGCGATGGCGAGACCGAGGCCGGCTCCCCCGGAGTGGCGTGACCTGCTCTCGTCGAGCCGCACGAAGCGCTCGAACACGCGCGCTCGGTCGGCCACGGGGATGCCGGGTCCGTCGTCCTCGACCCGCACCGCGGCGCTGGCGCCACCCCGCTCGACGGTGACGTCCACGGTGCCCACCGCATGGCGGGCGGCATTGTCGAGCAGGTTGCGCAGGACCTGCTCGAGCTGGTGCTCGTCGCCGCGGACCCGCACGGCGGCGTTGGTCAGACGGACCGCCAACGGGGTCAGCCGGCGCAGTCGCCGGACCTCACGGTCGACGAGGTCGTCGAGGTCGACGTCGCGGCGGCTCACCGTGAGGGCGTGGTCATCGGCCTGCGACAGCAGGAGCAGGTGGTCGACGAGCCGGCTCATCCGCTCGGTCTCGCCGCGCAGGATCGGGTCGAGCTGTTCCCACGACGTCTCGGGATCGTCGGGACTGACGACGTCGAGCGACGCCCGGATGGTCGCGAGCGGCGACCGCAGCTCGTGGCTGGCGTCGGAGACGAAGCGGCGCTGGGCGCGCTGCGAGGCCTCGAGCCGGCTCAGCATCGAGTTCATCGTCACGGCCAGCTGAGCGATCTCGTCGTGGGTGGGCGGCACGGGCACGCGATCCTGCAACCTGGAGGCGCTCGTGCGCTCGACGTGGGAGCGGATCGCCTCCACGGAGCTGAGGGCGCGCCCGACCCGCCACCACGTGATCATCGCGGTGAGGGCCACGAGGAACGGCAGGGCGACCGCCAGGAGGATGGCCGTGGTCCGGACGGCCTGCTCGCGCGCCTCCTGGGACGCCTGTGCCGCGAGGACGTACGTGTCACCACCCACCTCGACCCCGCGTGCGACCACGAGGGGGTCCCGCAGGTCGAGCGGCAGCGGGAGAGAGGAGCGGCCGGTGACCACGGTCTGACCGGCCGCCGGCCGCGCGTCGGTGATCGGCTCGGTCCGCGACGCCTTCGAGGTGTAGACCACGTGCGCCGCTCCGCCCTCGTACCCGATGACCTGGACGATGACGTTGTCGGGACCCTCGTCGCGCTCGCTTCGCGCGAGACCTGCGGTCCCGTCGACGGCCAGCACGGTGGCGTCCTCGTCGACGACGGAGGTCACGCTCTCCTGCAGCGTCTGGGTCAGGGCCCCCTGCAGCACGAGGACGAGCACGGCGCTGCCGAGGAGCAGGGCGACGGCCACCACGGCTGCGGCGGCGACCGTCGCCTGTCCCCGGACTCCCGTGGGCAGTCGGAAGCGGGCCGTCATCGGGCTCCTTCCGGTCTGGGGCGGCACGGTGGGTGCCACCACGATTCTGCCCGATCGGGCTGCTAGGCCTTCTTCTCCAGTGAGCCGATCGTCGACTGGAGAGCCTTGAGCGCAGCGGCGCTGTCCGCCTTGGAGGGCGGTGTCGACCGCAGCGCCGTCAGCGCACCGTCGATCGCGGAGTCCATGGTGTGCCAGTCGTCGGGCGACGCCGGCTTCATCGCGGCCTCTCCGTCGTCCCAGGCGACCTCGAGGTCCTTGATCCGCGTCGTTGCTGAGGACAGGTCGCCCGACCGGGTCTTCGCCGCGACGTCGTCGACGATGACGGCGAACGGCCGCAGGTCCCCGATGGGCGACGTCGCGTCCGTCTCCAACGGGTTGGCCCGCGTGGCGCTGCCCCGGGTACCGGACGATGCACCGGCGGTCGTGCCGGATTGAGTGGCCGAGGCGGGAGCGGCAGTCGGCGCAAGAGCCGTGGCGGTGGCGACGACGGCCACGGCGCCTGCGGCCGCCCAGGCGTAGTCGCGGCGCGGGTGCACGGCCGGGGCCTCACCCTTGGCGCGGATGCCGTGACGGTTGACGTTGACCTGCTCGCGGGCGACGAGCACGACGATGACGGCGAGGAAGACGAGGCTCGTCAGGCTGGCGCCGAGACCCAGACCTCCGAAGTCGCGGCTCTGCGTGAGCAGGTCACCGAGCGAGGCACCGAGCGGTCGAGTCAGGACGTAGGCGATCCAGAACGCGAGGACCCCGTTGAGTCCGGCGCGACGAGCGACCCAGACGGCGAGGATGAGCCCACCGAAGATGAGGACACCGTTGCGGAAGCCGAGCGACAGCGCCTCGGTGGCGAGGTCACCGCCGGCCGTGCCGAGCGCGAAGGTCGTGAGGATCGCGCCCCAGTAGAACCGCTCGCGCCGCGGCGTGTCGATCGCGGTGATCGCGAGGGTGCGCTCCTGGCGCCACCACACCGTGAAGACCGCGGCCAGCACCAGGGCGAACACCGCAGTGCTGACGTAGAGGCTGACGCCCAGCGTGTCGGTGAAGAAGTCGGTGATCTGGGTGCCGACGATGCTGACGAGGATGACTGTGAGCCAGTAGAGCCACGGCACGAGGCGCCGCGTCCGCAGCTGGGCGACCAGGGCGATGACGAGGAGGGTCATCATGGCTGCGTCCGTGACGAGCGTCCCGAGGCCGACCTGCACGGCGAGGTAGTCGGCGAACGTCTCGCCGATCGTCGTCGACAGGATCTTGATGAGCCAGAAGGTGGCCGTGATGGCCGGCACCTTGTTGAGCAGCTGGGCGGACACAGGGCGAGGCGCCTGGTGAGCCGCCGTCCCAGGGACGGTGGACGTCTGGTGGTCAGACATGCGGGATCCTCCACGGAGAGAGCTGTCTCGACAGTCCTCCCGGTCCGGGGCGACCCGGCGTGGCGCCGTCGGTCGGCCCTCGTGGAGCGCGCGACACGGCCGTCGGTGGCCGCGTGTGTCAGGACGTCGAGACGCCGGGAGAGGATCTCCCGGCGTCACGACGATGTCGCAACCACACTGAGGGCACGCTGAGGAGGCGCCTGCAGCAGCGCCCTGACGCGAGGCGCCGGGACCTCAGGCGGCCGCGTGCTCCCGCGCGGGCCCGGACGTCGGCAGGTCGGTGACGGACGCGCCCTTGTTGCGGCCCAGGAAGTCGTTCGGCAGGGACAGCCGGATGACCTTCTTCCAGGCCGAGCCGACCTGGCGCGGCAGCGAGCCCGTCGTGTAGGTCAGGCCGTAGCGCCGGAAGAGGTCCTGCACCTGCGGGGCGATCTCCTGGTAGCGGTTGCTCGGCAGGTCGGGGAAGAGGTGGTGCTCGATCTGGAAGCTGAGGTTGCCCGTCATGAAGTGCATCGCCTTGCTGCCGCTGATGTTGGCCGAGCCGAGCATCTGGCGCAGGTACCACTCGCCACGGGTCTCCCCCACGATCGACCGGCGCTCGAAGGTCTCGACGCCCTCGGGGAAGTGGCCGCACATGATGACCGAGTGGGTCCACAGGTTGCGGATGAGGTTGGCCGTGGCGTTCGCGGCGAGCGTGTTGAGGAACGACGGGCCCGAGAGCAGCGGGTGGATGACGTAGTCCTTCGTCATCTGGTTGCGGATCTTCTTCAGCGTCACCTTGGCGCGCGCCCGGAAGTCGGGGTCCTGGCGGCGCTCCTTGGTGGCGAGGTTCTTGCCGAGCTCGAGGTCGTAGGCGGCGATGCCGTACTCGAAGAAGCAGGCGTTGACGAAGTTCCACAGCGGCTGTGCGGCGTAGAGCGGCACCCAGCGCTGGTCCTCATCGACGCGCATGATGCCGTAGCCGAGGTCGTTGTCCTTGCCGATGACGTTCGTGTACGTGTGGTGCAGCTCGTTGTGCGAGTGCTTCCACTGCTCCGACGGACTGGCGTTGTCCCACTCCCACGTCGTCGAGTGGATCTTCGGGTCGCGCATCCAGTCCCACTGGCCGTGCATGACGTTGTGCCCGATCTCCATGTTCTCGATGATCTTCGCGACCGCGAGGCCGGCGGTGCCGACGACCCAGGCGGGCGGGAACATCGAGACGAGCAGGACTGCGCGAGAACCGAGCTCGAGCTTGCGCTGGGTGGCGATGACCTTGCGGATGTAGGCCGCGTCGTCGGCGCCGCGGGTGTCGATGACGGACTGGCGGATCGCGTCGAGCTCGACGCCGATCTGCTCGACGTCCTCGGGCGTCAGGTGCGCGATCGGGTTGTGGGTC
This sequence comes from Terrabacter sp. 2TAF16, assembly GCF_052115065.1. Lineage (NCBI taxonomy): Bacteria > Bacillati > Actinomycetota > Actinomycetes > Micrococcales > Intrasporangiaceae > Terrabacter > Terrabacter sp. 2TAF16. The sequence goes on along the minus strand of NZ_JBFRFZ010000021.1, from coordinate 28,766 downwards.
TTCTTCTGCAGGACGGTCATGGTGACTCCTCTGGTCAGGGGGTCGGGGGTCTGTGGAACAGGTCAGTGGTCGATGACGCAGGCGCCGGCGGCTGCGGAGATGCAGGTCTGGATCGGGACGCCCTGGCCCTCGGTCTCGCCGGGGGTGGCGGTCGTGACGGCTCCGGTGCGCAGGTCGCGCACGGCTCCCTCGCGCAGGGGCAGGACGCAGCCGAAGCAGATGCCCATGCGGCACCCGGACGGCATGAGGACGCCGGCGGCCTCGGCGGCGTCGAGGATGGGGGTGGCGCCGTCGGCGTCGACGGTCGTGCCCGAGCCGGTGAAGTCGACCGTGCCGCCCTCGCCGACGACGAGGGTCGTGGCGCGGAACTGCTCGGTGAGCAGGTCGAGCCCGCGCTCGTCGTGGTGGCGCTGGAGCGCGTCGAGCAGCCCGCCGGGACCGCACGCGAGCGTCGTCCGGTCGAGCAGGTCGGGGACGAGGGCCTCGAGGTCGGCGACGTCGAGGACACCGTGCTCGTCGTCGTAGCGGGCGACGAGACGGATGAGGCCGGCCTGGTCGAGGGCGCGGAGGTTGTCGATGAAGATCGAGTGGGGCTCGCTCGGGGCGACGTGCACGACGACGATGTCGTATGCCGCCGAGCGGGCCAGGCGCACGACGCCGTCGTCGGCCACGGGGAAGAGGTTGCGCAGCATGCCGATGACCGGGGTGACGCCGGACCCCGCGGTGACGAAGAGGAACTTCCCGCCGTCGGTGGGGAGCACGAACTCGCCCTGGGCCTGCTCGAGGTGCACGAGGGTGCCGGGTCGCGACTCGCGCACGAGATGCGTGCTGACGAGCCCGTCCGGCACGGCCTTCACGGTGATGGAGATGTTGCCGTCGGCGCGCGGGCCGTGGGTCAGGGAGTAGGCCCGCCACTGGCGGATGCCGTCGACGTCGACACCGATGCGGACGTACTGTCCCGGCACGTGGCCCGCCCAGTCGGCGCCGGGGCGGATGACGATGGTGGCCGCGTCGGCCGTCTCGGGGTGGACGTCCACAATGCGTCCGCGCAGGTCGGCGCCGGGGCGCAACGGGTCGAAGAGGTCGAGGTAGTCGGCGGGCAACAGCGGGGAGGTCGCGCGCTCGGCGAGCTGGAGGAACCGTCGTCGCAAGGACGGGCGGGCGGCTCGGGTCGAGGGTTTCGAGGGCGCGGTCAGGCTCATGCCCCCAGCATGACTGACACCCAAGGGTAAGATCCTGACCACAGGGCGTGAAGTGTTCGGGAACTCTTGTGCGGAGGAAACAGTCGATGGCCTCAGAGACAACGAGCGCCACGGTCCGTGGCGCTGCTGACCTGCAGCTGGACCACGCGGTGCTCCGTGTGCTGCGTGAGCGGCTGCCGTCCATCGCGTCCACGACGGTCACCGCCGTCGTCGACGAGGTCCCCGACTACCGCGGCGCCCTCGGCGGGGTCGCCGGCGACACGATCGAGCGCGCCGTGCAGATGGCCATCGCCGGCTTCCTCAAGCTCGCGGGCGGCGGGAGCGACGTCGACGCGAGCACCCCGCTCGGCCCGACCCGCGAAGGGGCCTACGCGCTCGGACGCGGCGAGGCGCGCGGGGGACGGTCGATGGACAGCCTCCTCGCGGCATACCGGGTCGGTGCCCGCGTGTCGTGGCGCGAGCTCGCCCGGGCCGCGGGAGACGCCGGGCTGCCGGCGGCGACGATGGCGAAGTTCGCCGAGCTGCTCTTCGCCTACATCGACGAGCTGTCGGCCGCGAGCGTCGCGGGTCACACCGACGAGCTGACGACGAGTGGACGGGTGCGGGACCGCTACCGCGAACGGCTCGGTCAGCACCTGCTGGCCCGGGCCGGCATCGACACGCTGACCGCGGCGGCGGCCCGCGCCGAGTGGGCTCCCCCGGCCACGCTGACCGCCGTCCTGCTGCCGGCGGCCCAGGGACGCCGCGCCCTCGCCTCGCTCGGGGCCGACACCCTCCAGGTCGGCGAGGACCTGCCGGGCATCGACGACGTCGACCCGGACCACCCGCTGACGCTGCTGCTCGTGCCGGACGCCGACGGGCCGGGCCGCGTCCACGTGCTGCGGGTGCTGGCCGGCCGCCATGCCGTCGTCGGCCCGCCGCGCCCGTGGGACGACGCCCGTGCGTCCTACGACCGCGCCGCGCGCACGGCGCGACTCGTCCGGCCGTCACGCAGCGGGGCCCCCGTCGACACGGAGCGGCACCTGACCGACCTCGTCCTCACAGCCGACCCGGACGCGCTCGCCGACCTGCGCGACCTCGCTCTCGCGCCCCTCGCCGACCTGCCTCCCGGCACCCGTGACCGGCTCGCGGAGACGCTCCTGTCGTGGCTGCTGCACCAGGGACGTCGGGACGCGGTCGCTGCCGAGCTGCACGTGCACGCGCAGACCGTCCGCTACCGGATGGGCCAGGTGCGCGAGCTCTACGGCGACCGGCTCCTCGACCCGTCCGCGGTGCGCGAGCTCGTGGTGGCGCTCTCGGCTCCCACCGCGGACGGGTCCTGAGCGCCCGTCAGCACGTGCTCCCGTCGACGCGGAGGATCGGACACGTCGGGGACGCGTAGGGCAGCACCCGTTGCAGGCCCCAGAGCCCGACCGCGGTGAACGGCCTCCTGAGGTCGCCGTAGAAGTAGTCGCCGGGTGCCGCTCTCGTGCCGCCCGCACCACCGACGACGTCGAGGTCGAAGGACTCCCACGGCCCCATGCCCTGCGTGGTCGTCGAGTCCGCGTCACCGATCCGGGGGTCCTGCGGCCAGTGCAGCCCACCGAGGCTGAAGGAGTGGGCGCTCTCGCTCCCGGGCGTCACGACCACGTGCATGACCTCCGGATCACCGGCGTATGCCGTCAGCAAGGGCACCTGCCCCGGGTCACGGAAGGCGCCGGGACCGTCACCGGCCGGAGCCGCCGCGTAGTTGAGCAGCGACCGTCCCGCCCGGGCGTTCGTCGGGTAGGGCATGAAGTCCTGCCCGATCTGCGTGTCGTCGTCGGCGAGGAGCACCGTGAAGTCGCGGTAGTCGGTGACGTCGCCGCCCGGTACGTGCACGATCACCTGGGCGCCGATGTCCTTCGCGAGTCCCGTGACGGGGTCGCTGAACTCGGTGCGCAGACCGTCGACCCTGGACGCGGGGGCGACGACCATCGCGCCGTAGAGACCGTTCTTGGCCGAGCCCGGCGAGGCCAGGTCCGAGATGACGGCGGTGCCGAGGCGGTCGGTGGCGGCGTAGTACGTGTAGGTGCGTACGGCCCCCGGAGCCACGTTCTGCTCCGGCGCGAAGCCGACGTCGACACCGCCCGAGTCGGAGGCGCGGTCGAGCTTGCCCACCGAGAACCCCGCTGGGGTGGTCAGGGTGTTCGTGAGGCGGACGGAGACGCACTCGCCGGCGACGACGTGCAGCACGAGCGGTACCGGGCTCTTCAGGCCCTTCTTGATGCTGAGGACGTCACCGTCGGGGACGAAGGCCGTCCGGGCACCGTTGAGGCTCTGCGACTTGTCGACGGCACTGAGGTTGAAGCTGCGCGTCGGCGCCGTCGGCGGGCACGGGCTGTCCTGGGGCTCGGCTGCCGGAGGCGGTCCACCGGTGGTGACCGGTGGCACGTAGGCGGTGCTCGGCGGCGCCACCCCCGGGAGGGGCTGGAGGTCGTCGACGGTTCCGGGCAGCACCCGCACGACGCCCCAGGCGCCCTGCTGGGTGTGCTTCTCGACGCCGTTGGCGTAGAGGTAGTCACCCGGCCTCATCCGCATGTCGGGTGCCGAGCCGTTGAAGACCAGGGTGAACTTCTCGCTGACGCCGTAGTGGATCGTGTCGATGATCGATCCGGCCGGGCTCGGGCCCGACCCGTCGTCGTGGGTGTAGCGCGGCTCGAGCAGGGTGCGGCCCCCCTGCAGGTGCAGGGTGTCGACGGTCGGTGACACGTTGATGGTGCGCACGACCAGCGGGTCGTCGGGATAGAGCCGGGGCAGGGGTGTCACCGGGTCGCCGTAGGTCCAGGAGCTGAACTGGTGCGCCGTGTCCGGGCGGTCTGCGAGCGGGTTCGCCTTGAGGTTGAGCGTGGAGTACGCCCCCGCGTCGTTGTCGTTGATCGTCCAGAGCGCCAGCTCACGGAAGCTGCCGTTGACGAGTCCCGGGGACAGGGCGCTCGTCGTGTGGATGTCGACGAGGGTGCCCGAGTCCACCTCGGCCCCGGTCACGGGGTCGTGGTAGGTCGAGCCGGGAGGCTCGACGACGAGCTGGCCGACGAGGCCGTGGCCCCAGCCGTGGATCCCGTCGACGTGGTCGTGCCAGAAGACGTTGTCGAGCAGGGCATCGGGGTACCAGCGGTACTGGATGAACTCGCTCCCGGCATACTCCCCGGACGCGTGGGCGGCGACCAACGCCGAGTCGAGGGTCACGGTGCGGGTCGTCTGGTTGACGGCGACGACCTGGTGGGTCTCGATGGACTCGAGGCCCTCACCGACGGCGATCCACGGTCTCGTGGCCTTGCCGCCGGCGTCGACGCCGACGAGCGAGGCCACGCTGCTGAGGACGAGCGTCCGGGCCCCCTTGGCGGCCGCCGCGCTGAGGCGCGGGTCGACCACACGGTAGGGCCGGACGGAGTGCTCGTAGGCGTAGCCCGCACTCACCCCGTCGGACCCCTGCACGTCGAACTGGACGTGGTGGATGTGCATGGAGCTCTTGGAGAAGTTGTCGAAGGCGGACGCGTCCGGGATCTCGTTCGTCAGCGTGATCGCGACGCAGTCGCCCTGGTTGGCACGGATCGCGAGCGGGTCGGAGCGGCGCGGATCACTCGCCACAGCCTGCTTGTCCTTGGCCAGGACGAACAGCTTGCCGTCTGGGTCGACCTGCGTCGGCGTGCGCTGGATCGACTTGCCGATGGTGACGACGTTGAAGGTGCGTACCCGTCTCCCCTTGGGGCACAGGGCATCCGAGCGGTTGGTCCACGGACTGGTGCTCGCGGAGGTCTGGCCTGTCATCGCCCCGAGCCACGGTGTCCCGGTGTGACCGGCCGGCGTGAAGGGTGGTCGTTTGCCGATGTTCGTGCGGAAGAGCGGGTAGGCCGGCCGTCCGTTGCGCGGGTTGAACAGGATCGTCGGTCGTCCCGTCACGATGCGCCCCACGTCGACGGCGAGGAGGTTCGGCTGGCCGGACACGACCTTCGGGGAGTCGGCGAAGACCGTGGGGTCGGCCGGGGCTCCGAGGTAGAGCTGCTGCGACCCCGTGCCCGTCACCTTCCAGTTCCAGACGGTCGCGTCCTGTCCGTTGCGCGGCACCCCCGCGGGCGGCAGCTGCGGGCGGATCCAGGAGTCGAGGTTGGTGGCCGTGATCAGGGTGCCGTTGATGGTGCGCCCGATGAGGCCGCGCGAGTCGACGGCGGTCGGCGGGAGGGCTCGGTCGGCGATCGGCACGAGGTCGGGCTGACGGGTGTCGTAGACGCGCCACAGGCCCCACATGCCGGAGTTGTAGTGCTTGGCGATGTGGCAGTGGAAGAGGAAGTCGCCGGCAGACTGCTGGACCCCGCCCGCGCCGCCCTCGATCTCGAGGTCGTAGGACTCACCGGGGCCGATCGACTGGGAGTCGAGCCGCTGCGACGGCGACAGCACGGTGGGCGGGTCCTTGCGCAATCCCGTGTCGGCGTAGTTGAACGACGTGTCGGCGACCGGGTTGAAGCGCCACCGGTCACCCCCGCCGTGGAGGTGGAAGACGTGGAACTTCTCGCTGCCCACGTGCATGAGCCGGATCTTCGTCGGGTCGGCGAGGTAGCCGCGCATCATCGGCGTCGCCGGCTCGCCGAAGGTGTACGAGCTGTACGCGTGAGACTTCTCCTTGGGGAAGGCGAGGAGCCGGTTGCGGAACGGCTCCGAGCGGTAGTTGAGCGCGAAGGCGCCCGGCCGGTAGGAGCCGGTCGTCGAGTCGACGAGCGGGATGTCGGCGCCGGCGGCGTTCTTGATCAGCTCGTTGTCGTTGCCGATCTCGTGGTGCAGCAGGGCACCCTCGCGGAAGCCGCACGTCGGCATCGCGCTCGATGGGACGCAGGCGGCGCTCGGTGAGGCCGGCTTGATGATGGCCTCCCAGCCGGAGTCCAGCTGGCGACCGGCGACCGAGGCGTTCCAGTAGGTCGACCCCGGCGGCTCGACGACGAGCGCGCCGAAGAGCCCGTGCGCGACCGCGGCGCGGTAGCCGGGCCCGGGGTGGATGTAGTGGCCGCCCTCGAGGCGACGGTCGAGCGGGATGGCGAAACGGTAGGTGCGGCTCTGTCCCGCCGCGACGTCGGACGGGTCGTTCTGGCCCACCTCGTCGCCCGACGAGCTGATGTCGAACTCGAGCCCGTCGATGTGCAGGCCGTAGGGACCGCCCGATGCCGCGTTGGTCAGACGGATCGAGACGCAGTCACCCTCGTTGGCCCGGATGACGAGGGGCTGGATCGCGTCGTCGCGCAGGCCCACGGACACCTTCTGCGAGGTCTCCTGGGCCCGGACCGCGGCGAGCCGAGAGGTGAGGACGTACATCTTGCCCTTGGGATCGTGGTCGCCGAACCGGTTGAGCGGGATGTTGACGTCGATGGCCGTGACGTCGTACGAGCGGTTCACGGTCCCCCCGTCCAGGCAGCCCGGCGTCCCGGCGAGGGCCACGGTGGGCGACGACGCCTCGGCGACGGGTGCGAGGGCCAGCACGGCGACGACGCCGATGACCCCGGTACCCACCGCGAGCAGACGTGCCCCGTGGGCACGACGGTGGGACCGCGAGAGGCTCCGGTGGCGTCGGGTCCCGGCGAGGGACCGGAGCGACGAGGCCACCACGACCACCGGCACGACGACGATCAGGACCGTCGTCGCGTCCCCGAAGAGGCCGATCACCGGCAGGCCGTCCCGGGGCTCGTCCAGGGCCACGAGCCGCAGCTGGTTGCCCACCGCGACCGAGGCCGCCACCGCGAGGATGCACCGCGCCAGGACCGCCGACTCGCGCAGTCCTCGGCGCAGCGACGCCGCCAGGACCGGGTGGACGACGAGCACGAGGGGCACGGTGAACGCCACCACGGTGGTCGAGTGACCCACGGGTCCCTGGACGACACCCGCGCCGACGTCGTGCAGGTCGAGCCAGGACAGCCAGAGCCCGCCCACCACCCCCATCGCCAGCGCCGTGACGAGGTCGGCCACGGTGACGTGCCGCTTCGCGCTCGCTCGGGTGGTAGGCGACGGGATGGCCATGGTCACTCCTTCTGGGAAGGCTTCGGTGCGACGTGCGAGTCGTGCGTGTCGCCCGGCGAGCCGCCGGCAGTCGACATGTAGAGCAGGGGCACCCGTGGCGTGCCCGGGCCAGCGCCGAGCACGACGTGCGAGCCGTCACGGGGCAGGACGTAGGACAACGACCCCTCGAGGTGGGCGTGGGCCGCGAGACGGCCCCGGAGCGGCAGCGACCCGGCCAGCGGGGCCGCGCCGGACGGCTGTCCCGAGGCGATCGCCCTGAGGGCGGTCGCGTCGTACGTCGTGTCGACGTCGCCCGCCGTCACGGTCAGCACGACCCGGACCAGGGCCTTGTCGCTGGTGACGAGCCCGTTCACCCCGTGGGACATCCCACCGAGGTCGGCGTCGGAGAGGCCGGTCACCTCCTCGGCGCCCGTCACCCTGAACGACACCCCACCCACGGTGAGGACCGTCGGGTCGGGCGGCCCGGCGAGGACGGCACGGGTGTGCCACCCCCCGAGGACCAGCCCGACGGCGACCAGCAGCGCGAGGACGATGGTGCGTCCCCGACGCGGTTCCGGGCGCAGGCTTCTCATCCGACCAGCGTCGCAGGGCGACCTTCGACCTACCTTGGGGTCCGCCACTGCACAGCACGACCACGCCTTTCGCGGGCGACCGGCTCCAATCTCCCCCGGGCGCAACAGCTCCCGTCCTACTCTCGGACCATGACGCTGGGCAGGCCCCGCTCGCGCGGAGGCCTCGGAGGGAGCCCGGGACGACGTCGGCGCGGAGCGCTCGTCGCCCTCCTGACCCTTGCCGTCGTCCTCGTCACGTCCGGCCCGGCCGGCGCCCACACGCGCCTCCGGTCCTCGGACCCGGCGGCCGGCTCGGTCGTCGCCACGGCGCCCACGGCGGTGACGCTGCGTTTCGCCGAGCCCGTGGCGGCCGCGGACGGGGCAGCGCACGTCTACGACGACCACTACGAACGCGTCGACCAGGGACAGGTTCTCGCCGTCGAGGGCACGTCCGACTCGCTCCGGGTCCCGCTGCGACCCGGACTGGCGAAGGGCACGTATGTCGTGGTGTGGCAGGCGAGCTCGGCCGACACCCATCCCGTGACCGGGTCGTTCCGCTTCTCGGTCGGCGCCCCGACCCCGGTCCAGGGCACTCCACCGGACGACAGCCACAACGACCTCGCGGGAGCGGTGCTGGGCCCCCTCCGCTGGCTCGGGTACGTCGGGATGGTCCTCGCCCCCGGCCTGCTGCTCATGGTCCTCTGGCTGTGGCCCGAGGGGCTCTCGTCACCCCGGACCCGTCGCCTCCTCGGCATCGGTGCGGGCCTGCTCGCTGCGGCCACCGTGGGGAGCATGGTCGTGCAGGGCGTCTATGCCAGTGGCGAGCCGTTCAGTGCGCTCTGGGCCGACCCCGGCTCCCTCGACACCCACTCCCGGACCTTCGACACGGTCCACTCGGTGCGGGCCTTCCTCCTCGTCGCCCTCGTCGCGCTGCTCGTGGCCGCCCTGAGCTTCGGGCCGCGAGCGACGGGGCGCCTCCTGCTCGGCCTGCGGTCCGCCGCCGTCGCCGTGACCCTCGCTCTCGCCGTGACGTGGCCGCTGGCCGGGCACTCCGCGGCCACGACGCACCCCGCGCTCACCGTCGCCCTCAACGTCGTGCACCTGCTCGCCATGGTCGTCTGGCTCGGTGGCCTCGTCGGCCTGCTCGTCGGGTCCGGGGAGCCCGAGCAGCAGGCGGCCCTCGGCCGGGCGCTCCCCCGTTTCTCCTGGGTGGCCCTCGCGTCCGTCGCGACGCTCGTGGTCACCGGAGTCCTGCTGGCCTGGTCCGAGGTGGGTACCGTCTCGGCCCTGACGCCGACCGCCTACGGACGCGTGCTGCTCGCGAAGGTCGGCGGCGTGCTCGTCCTCGTCGCCCTCGGCAACAGCGCGCGCGTGTGGGTCGAGCGACACCGCATACCAACGCCTTCTCGATCAGAGGCCGGGGCTCCGGCGTCCACGGTCCCGGCGGCAGCCGTCGGGGCCACGGGCCTGCGGGCGGGGCTCGCCGGAGAGACGCTCACGGCCGGCATCGTGCTCGGCCTGACCACGGCCCTCGTCGTCATCGTCCCGGCCCGCTCGGACTACGTCGAGCCGTGGAGCAGGGTGATCACGGCTGACGGCGCGACGGTCTCGGTGCAGCTGCCCCGACCCCGCGTCGGCGACACGGTCGCGCTCGTGACGGTCGCGGCCCGGGGTGGCCGCCGCTCCATCTCGTCGGTGACGGGGTCGGTCAGCCGTCCCGGGGTGACCGCGGCCGCCGTCCGGCTCCCGGTCAGCCCTGAGGGGTCCGGCGCCGACGGCGCCACCGAGGTCGGTCTCACCTTCGACGACGTCGGCCCGTGGTCGGTCCGTCTGGTGCTCACCCCGACCTCGGGCACACCGACGACGGTCGTCTTCACCGTGCCCATCGCTGCCGACGCCTGAGGCCCGGCGCCGACCGGCGCCGACCGGCGCCGACCCGCACCGACCCGCCCCCCCGGCACCGGTTCGGGCACCGGCACCGGGGAGCCCGGCGGACGGCATACGCCCTCGGTGGGCAGTCGCGGCGACGGCCGGGCCGGCGGCACGACATCGCGGGGACCACTCACGCCCCCACACGACGGAGGGTGGTGACCCCTGCGGGGCCACCACCCTCCTGCTTGCTTACCGGACTACCGGCCGGCCACGAGGTTCGACCGGGCCGACTGGGCCCCGCCTCCCACCGCGTTGACGGCCTGGACGGTGAACCGGTAGTTACCGGCGACCGGCAGTGTCATCACGAGCGACCGGGCCGTGCTCGGCTGCACCGCTGAGACGGTGGTCGCGAGGACCGCTCCCGCTGCACTCATGCGCAGCGCCGAGACCCGGTAGCCGGTGATGACCGAGCCACCAGTCGCTGCCGGAGGCGTCCACCGCGCTGTCGCGTTGATCGCACCACCGGCGACTCCGGCCGTGGCGGTCCCGATGACGGGAGCGCCGGGAACGGTTGCCGGCGTCACCGCGATCGACAGAGCCGAGAAGGCGCTCGTGCCGACGGCGTTCACCGCAGCGACCTGGAAACGGTACGCCGTCCCGTTGGTCAGCCCCGTGACGACCAGGCTGGTCGCCGCCGCACCCGCTGGGCGAAGGGCACCCACCTGGGTTCCAGCAGCGTTGACCACCCGCACGGAGAACCCGGTGATGGGCGAGCCTCCGTTGGTTCCCGCAGTCCACCGGACGGTGGCCGAGGCGTTGCCCCGGGTGGGCGTGCCGATCGTCGGGGCAGCCGGTGCGGTCGCCGGCGTGACCGAGTTCGACAGGGCCGAGAGGGCGCTCGTGCCGGCGGCGTTCACCGCAGCGACCTGGAAGCGGTATGCCGTCCCGTTGGTCAGCCCCGTGACGACCAGGCTGGTCGCCGCCGCACCCGCTGGGCGAAGGGCACCCACCTGGGTGTTGGTAGCGACGTTGACCACCCGCACGGAGAACCCGGTGATGGGCGAGCCTCCGTTGGCTCCCGCGGTCCACCGGACGGTGGCCGAGGCGTTGCCCGGTGTGGCCGTGCCGATCGTCGGTGCTGCCGGTGCGGTCGGGGCGACGGGTGTCGCCGTCCCCGATGCCGCCGGTCCGGTGCCGAACTGGTTCACCGCGGCCACCTGGAAGGTGTAGAGCGTGCCGTTGGTGAGACCGGTGACGAGGCGGGAGGTCGCGGTGCGCGAGATCCCGGTGATGGTCTGGACCGGAGCGACGGTCGTGTCGGTCCCGGAGAAGACCCGGATCGCGAAGCTCGTCGCGGTGGCAGGCCCGGTGAAGTTGACCGTCACCGAGGCGTTGCCTGCGACCAGGCTCGTGATGCTGGGCGCGGCGGGCACTGCCACAGGCAGGGTCGCGTCGCTGAACTGCAGGCGCTCGACGTTCCACACGGTGTCGATGCCGTCGGCTCCGCCGTTGCTGTCGACGGTGATGCTGCCGTTGGCGTTCGGCGTGATCGTGTAGGACGCCAAGGTCCCGGTGAAGACCGCGACGTCGCAGTTGACCGCGGCAGCTCCGAGGGCGCAGTCACCTGCGGCGCCGGTGGCTGCTGTGGTGCCCATGCCCGTGATCTCACGGACCGCGACCAGGTTGCCCGGGTCGGCCAGTCCGGCGAAGACCGCCTGCTGGAGCGTCATGCCGGTGGTGCCGGTTCCCCACGGGTTCGTGGTGGTCGCGGGCACCGCCTTGTTCTCCATCAGGTCCGTCGTGCCGGTCTGGGTGGTGGGGTCGGCCGGGTTGGTGCGGTAGCTGATCCGCACGGACAGGGCGTGGTCGCCGTCGATGATGTCATCGGCGCCCCGGCCGGTGATGGTGTCACTGCCACCGCCACCGAGCAGGATGTCGCCCTCGGCCCAGACCGTCCCGGTTCCGGCAACCGTGCCGGCCTGTCCGGTGAGTGGGCAGTAGCCGGCGGCGGAGGCCGCGACGATGGGTGCCAGCTGGCTCGGGAAGGTCGAGACCAGGCGGTTGAGTCCGCCGATGCGTGCGACACCGGTCGGGTCGAGTGCGTTGCACCCGGTGAACCCGGCACCGCCCAAGGTCGACGGAGCGACCTCGTGACCCTTGATGACGTCGTTGAAGTTCGAGCCCGAGTCGGCCTCGGTCTCCTGCCAACGGTCGCGGTTCACGACGAGCTGGATCGGGACGCCGACGAGGTTGTTGTTGATCTCCATGTCGTCGTCACCGCCCACGGTGTCGTACTGGTGGAAGGCCCAGTCGAAGCCGCCGGCGCCAGCGTTGCGGTCGACGGCCGCGTTCTGCGACATGAGGTCGTCTCCGCCCTCGGCGTCGTAGTCGTTCTCGCCGACCTGGCCGACGAAGATGTCGTTGCCGGGTGCCGTCTGGGCCGGGTCGTCGAAGAACGGCGCACCGTGGTCGCCCTGGAGCAGGTCCTGCCCCGAGCCGCCCTCGATCCAGTCGTCGCCACCGTCTCCGAAGACGGCGTCGGCACCCTGGCCGGCGATGACGAAGTCATTGCCGGGGCCTGCGAAGGTCTCGTTGTCGTTGGCTCCACCGTTGATGAAGTCCTGACCCTCGTTACCCATCGGGATGTCGTCCCCGATGCCGGCATCGATCGCGTCGTCGCCGGGGCCGCCCTTGGGCACGTCCGCACCACCGAGGTCGGTGATGATGTCGTCGCCCTCGCCACCGAGCGCGATGTCGTCTCCGCCGTTGCCCTCGATGACGTCGTTGCCGAGGCCACCCCAGAAGGTGTCGTTGTCGTTGCCACCGATGATCCGGTCCACGGCGGCGGTGCCGTTGTAGACCGACTGCCCGTTGATGCCCGCCGGGTCGACGGTGTTGATCGCGCGGTAGGCGATCGCGCCGTCAGCCTTCTTGAGCAGCAACAGGTTCTCGTCGCAGTCGGCCGTGGCCGGGTCGTCCTTGAGCGTTCCGGCGCCCGTCAGGCTTGCCGGCACGTCGGGAGTCGCTGCGCGGACCAGCGTGTTCGGGGAGTTCAGCGGGTCGTTCAGGAACGACATCTGGAACTTGCAGTCAGCCGTGGCGAAGGCGTCGGCCTTGAGCGAGTTCGTCCCCTCGGTGTTGCGCTGGATCATCTCGGAGAAGGAGTTGCCCTCGAGCTGGGTGCGGAGGTTCATCCCGGGAGTCCGGAGCAGGTAGTAGAAGCGGTCGCCGTCCTGCAGGCTCTCCATCTGCGTCTGGAAGACGTAGTTGAAGGTCGAGCCCAGCAGGCCGCCGAAGAGGTTCGTCACCTCGGCGAGGCCGCCGACCCACAGGTCGACGTCGTCGACACCGGTGGTGGTGCGACCGCCTGCGTTGGCCCAGGCACCCGTACCGAACATGAAGTCGGCCGCGTCGGCCGGCGGGACGTCGGTGGCGAGCGGGTTGACGATCGCCCGGGCAGCATTGCGCTTGGCGGCTGCCGTCGTGGCACCGACGATCGACGGGTGCTGTCCGTAGGCCGCGACGAAGTTGACCAGCGACTCGGGGTGCTTGAGGTGCTGCCCGAAGTCGGTCCAGTCGGTGTACGGCGCGAGCTGGCCGTCGTTGGTCTGCGCGAAGATCTGCCGGCGCAGGTCGTTGAGCCGCGGGATGCCCGCGTCCCTGGCACGGGCCATGTTGAGCGTCGGGAGGTCGAGCGGCAGACCCAGCAGGTTGTTGCGGAGGGTCTCGGTCACGAACTCGTCGATCTCGTTGCCGGCCTGGTCGGAGGAGCCCATGAAGATCGCTCCCGCTCCCTCGCGCGCGGTGTAGGAGGTCGGACTCGCCCCGTGGGTTCTCGCGAAGAGCTCAGGCGGGTTGAGGAACGCCGTGAGCAGCGGGAGCGAGTTGTCCGTCTTGGCACCGTTGGCCTCGGTCGTCGTGCGCGCCACGTCGTCGTCGAGCATCGAGTGCCCGAACCGGTAGACGGCATGGGCGAACTCGGCCTGGACGGCCGGGTTGATGTCAGGCGAGTAGACGTGGAACGGCCGGATCGCCGGCTGCACCTTGCGACCGAACTCCTCGAAGACGAGGTGCTGGTACTCCATCTCCGTCACGAAGCGGGCTGCCTGGAAGAGGCGTCCGCCGTAGCCGTAGCTGACGTCCGCGCCCGCGGCCGTGAGGCGGTGCGGGGCCTGGAAGTCGGCGAGGAGCGACGGGTTGTTGTTCAGCGTGTTGGCGATGTCGTCGACCAGGCGGTTGTGCTCCGAGTGGAACACCTGGTGGATCGAGGACAGGGCGATGTTCTCGTTGCACCGTCCGTCACCGCAGATGAAGTGTGCGTTGAGCAGCTCGTCGTCGTAGGTGCCGGCCGGCTGGTGCGCGAAGTCGGTCGACGGCGTGGTGTCCGTGTCCGGCGTGAGCCCACCGGACGGGTCGGCGTTGTGCGCGATGTCGGTGAGGAACGGCGTGTCGAAGTGCTGGACGTTGGCCGGTGCCGGCACCGGGCCGGCGCAGCCGACGTCGGTCGTGCGGCAGCCCTCGACGAGAGTGTTGGCCGTCGTCACGTACTGCGGGAGACCGCGAGCCGGGCCGGGCAGGAAGTTGCCGTAGGGGTCGGCGGCGATCATCGGGATGTTCGTGACGTCCGCATCGACGAGACGCAGGCCGAGCAGGTCTGCCGCCTGCTTCTTGATGCCGGCCCACGTGGCCAGCCCGCCGCTGCCGTCGGGCGAGCCCGGGTAGGCCTCTCCGACCGGTCCACCGTCGAGGAAGCGACCGTCGGAGACGGGCCGTCCACCGACGTTCGTGTACTCGCGGAGGAAGACCTGGTGCGAGCTGTGCGAGGTGTACGTCTGCGACTGGTCGACCCAGGGGCTGTCCGTGTTGTTCGCGTTCTGGATGTCGTCGGCGGACTCGTCCACGGTCGTGGCCGGGTTGTCACCGAGGATCCCGTCCGGACCGGGCTGGTTCTGGGCGCGGGTCAGGACCATGAAAGCCTGGTTGGCCGGCACCTCGTCACCGTTGCCCTGTATGCCGTCCGGACCCGCCGTGATCAGCGGGTCGTCGGCGCGCAGCGGGACGAAGACCGTGCCGCCGCTCTTGACCGTCTGGTCGACGCCGTGGTCGAAGAACTGGCCGAAGAAGGTGAAGACCGAGTTGAACGGCGGGGAGAGCCCGACGTCCGTCGTGACGTTCTCGATGAAGAGCGTCTTGTGCGAAGGCACACAGTTCGCCGGCACACCGAGCGGGACCGCCGGGGTCGGGTCGGTCGTGCAGGCGATGACCTTGTTGCCGCCCTGGGCCCGGACCGGGAACTCAGCCGCGGCGATGGCCGCCGGGTTCGTCGAGGTCTGGTCGACGATGAGGTTGCTCACCAGCCGGGGCTGGCTGTCGAAGACGTTGCCCTTCTTCTGGGCGTACGACGTGGCGACAGGCGGCCCGAACAGTGGCGGGTTCGTCTCTGCCGCACGGAAGTCCGGTGTCGTCAGTCGTGGGAACGGGACATCGGCGGCCGCGAACTTCTCACGGCCGGCGAAGAGGTTGTTGCACGAGCCGTCGACGGTGCGGAGTCCGTAGGACGTCAGCCGGTCGGGGACCTGGTCGGGGCCGGGGCCCACCAGCGTGCCACAGCGGTTCGACGCCGTCTCCGTCGCCGAGTGGCGCTCGGCGATCTTGATCTGCTTGAGGATGTAGGCGATGTCGGATGCCGTCACCACGAAGCCGTTGCCCGCGGGTGCGGGAGCGGCCTGCGCGGACGTGACGGCGAGCGGCACGACCATGGCGAACGGCACGACGAACGCGACGCTCGCTGCCACCCACCGGAACCGGACCGCTAGTGGCTGCGGCCCCGCCCGGTGCGCGGACCGACGAGCGTCCACGCCGAGGATCCGGGCGTGAGTCCGCCCGGGAGACTTGCCGGTTGAGCGTTTCATTGCACACCTGCCTTGTGAGTTGTTGTTGGTGTCCCCGACGTGGTCCTGTGCAGACCCGATGAGTGCGTGTGGAACGGATTGGAAGTGCGCCGTGCCGGCACCGCTTGCCGGCTCGGCGTGACTCCCGGAGAGCGCTGCCGCCCGGGGCTCCCGGGCGTCATGCGCTGGCCGAACGGATCGGTCGTGATGGCGCCGAGGACGCGCACCGCACGAGTGCGGCGAGCGCGTGTCGGGCCTCGTCGGCAGCCGGGCCCCGCCTGCCGGTCCCGGAGTCGGGGCCGGAGTCGGGGACGTCCCCGGCGGCGAACCCGCCGCGAGAGACCCGGTGAAGGCGGACGACGGCATCGATGAGGCCCTCGAGCTCGGAGTCGCCCGCGTCGGGACCTCCGAGCAAGCGCCCATACATCTCCTGCAGCCGCGGCCCGGGCGCACACCCGAGCTCGTCGGCGAACACCCTGCGGCACCGGGCATACGCCCTCAGGCCCTCTGCATGGTGCCCGGACACGTCCTTGCTGTGCAGGTAGGCGTACCAGGCACCCTCGTCGAGCGAGTCGGCCTCGATGGCCTGACGGGCCCAGCGGGTCGCATCGCCGGGCGCGAGGTCCACGACCTTCTCGGCCGCGGCGACGAGCCACTCGCTCGTCATCCGCTCGTGCTCCGCGCGCGCCGCGTCCAGCCAGAGGGCGCTCGCCTCGTCCGGCAGCAGCGGGGTCCTGGCGACGGCAAGAGTCCGGCGCAGCAGGGGCAGTGCCACCTCGGGTCGGACGCTCGGGTGCAGGACCCGTCCGACGTCACGGGCGAGCGTCGCGACGTCGAGGTCGACCTGGTCCAGGTCCAGCGAGTAGCACCCGGCGCGGGTCATGATCGTCCCCTGCCGGGGTGCGCCCGGGACCTGGAGGTGCTTGCGCAGCACACACACGTAGGACTCGAGGGTCGCCGTCGCCGCCGCGGGCCGGTCGTCGCCCCACAGGATCGAGACCAGCGCCTCCTTCGACACCGGGACGCCGCGGGCCACCGCGAGCGCGATGAGCAGGTGGCGGGGCTTGACGCCGCCGAGCTGACGTGGTCCGAGGACAGCGGTCCCGACGCGCACGTGCAGGCCGCCGAGCAGGTTCACCTGCACCGCGGCCGTGCCCGGACGTCGGCCGGTCGGCGCCACCGTGACGGTGCGCGCCACGTGGATGCTCATGTCCGCGCCTCGTCGACGGTGACAGCGGCACGGTCAGGCCGACGGCCACACCGCCGACCTGACCGGCCGCCGCGGGACTCCCACGAGGGGGTTGCATCGGCGCAGTGCGTGACGTGACCGGCACGCCCGGGACGGACGGGGGAGATCGAGCCGCCTGTCGTCGCAACGCCGTCTGCCGTGAGAGTCACGACTCTGACCGCGGGCGCGCCCGCGGTCACGAACAGGAGAACGGCGGCCGCCGACGACGGCACCGACTCCCCGGTGATGGTTGGGCACTCCGTCGCGCGATCGGGCCGGCACGCGCGCCGCCGGGTCGGCGACGTGTCGTCCGCGACACGTCGACGTCGTCCACTCCCCTGTCGGCGCCCCCACCCGAACTGCTCTTTCCCCATGCATCCATGGTGCTGAGCACCCTTGTGCCACAACAGTGCCGAAGAGGGGGCCGCATGCGACCCTCCTTGGGGGTGCCGTCAACCCCCTATTTGGGGGGGTGCGCCTTGACCGGCAGCCCGCGACCCGGAGGCGTACGCCCTCAGGGTGCCCAGGACCAGGCGAACCTCTGGGGGAAGCGGGCTCGCAGACGCGATCCGCCACCGGGCAGGGCGCCCAGGCTGACCTCGCCGCCGATGTCGGCGACGTCGTCCTGCAGCAGGCGCAGTCCGAGGTGGCCCTTCGCCGGCGCCGGGAAGGGGCCACCCACCCCGTCGTCGTCGACCGTCACCACGACGTCGCTGCCGTCGACGGTCGCGACGACGGACACGGTCCGGGCGTGGGCGTGCTTCACGACGTTGCGCAGGCCTTCCCGCACGACGTGGTAGGCGAACTGGGTGGACTCGGCCGAGATCTCCTTGAGGCGTCGGTCGACGTCGATCGTGACGTCGACCCCCTCGGCACGGACGGGTTGCGCGAGCTGCTCGACGGCGGCCTCGAGCCCCTCGCGGGCGAGACCGACCGGGTAGAGGTCGGTGAGCAGCCCTCGCAGCGAGGCGATGTCACCCTGGAGCCGACGGCCCACCGACTCGAGCACCCCGCGAGCCGAGGTCGACTGGGCCGGGAGCTCCGCCGCGACAGCGGGAAGCGAGTAGCCGAGGCTCGTCAGGTCCTGGATGAGCCCGTCGTGCAGCTCGCGCGAGATCTTGCGGCGCTCCACGTCAGAGGCGGCCAGCGCATGGCGCAGGAGTGACGACCGTTCTGCCTGAGCCTGGTCGACGCGCCGGGCGAGCGAGAGGGCCAACGGGATCACCGTCAGGATGAACAGGACGAGGGCGCCGATCGCCAGCGGCAGGATGCGGGTCGAGATGACGATCTCGTCGCGGACGATCCGGTCGCTGTTCCAGTACGACTCGACGAGGATCGGCTTGCCCTCGGAGTCGACGGCCCCGGCATACACCTCGAGGAGCTCGTCGTACCCCTGCTCGTGCTGGTTCTCCTCCTTCGAGAGGTCCGAGAGGGTCGCCACCGACGAGGTGGTCCCGAAGAGGGCGGCCTCCTCGGGCTCGAGGGTGAAGGTCTCGCCGTGCAGCTCGTGCACATCGGACCAGATGACCTGGCCGCCCACGCCCCAGACCTTGATCCGCACCAGGGAGTCGTCACGCAGCGGGCTGCCCACGACGGCGTCGAGGATGCGGTCGGAGCCGGGGTCACCTCGGCGGACGGCTGCACTGATGAGCGGCGCGACGACGTCGCGCGCGAAGGAGATCCCGTGCGTGCTGGCGTCACGGACCGCGATGTCACGGGCTGCCGCCTTGACGGCCAGGCTCACGCCGCCGGCGCACGCCGTCAACGCGATGAGGCTCCACAGCAGGAAGCGTCGAACGGCTCGGCCGCGGACGGTGTGAGAGTCCCCCATCGACCACCTTCGGGGTCGCAGGCGCACGGTCAGGAGCCGATCAGTCCGAACCGTCGAGCCGTCACGACCGCCTCGAGCTGCGAGTGCGCGTTGAGCTTGACCATGATGTTCTTCACGTAGCCACGGCACGTGAGGCGCGTGATCCCCAGACGTCCGGAGATCGTCGCGACGTTGTGTCCCTCCGAGAGGTGCATCAGCACCTCGGTCTCCCGGACCGTCAGCGGCGTGTGGTTCGAGACAGGGGGGCAGCGCAGGAGGTCACGCAGGACCCGCGGATGCACGACGAACCCGTCTCCCTTGCAGCCGCGCAACGCCTCGAAGAGCTCGGTGAGCGTGCCGTCCTTGAGCAGCAGGGCACTCGCGCCCGCATCGGCGGCGCGGCGCAGCAGGGTCTGGTCGACGTCGGCCGTGAGCACGACGACACGCAGTCGCGGGTCCTCACGGATGAGCTCGGCAGCGAGCTCGATGCCGTCCCCGTCACCGAGGTTGACGTCCATGACGATGACGTCGGGACGCAGAGCGGCGACGGACGCGCGCGCCTCTGAAGCGCAGTTCGCCGACCCGATGCACTCCAGCCCGGCCTGCAGGCCGATCGCCAGCGCCATCGCCGACGCCACGGCCTGGTGGTCGTCCACCACGAGCACGCGGACGTAGTCCTCGAGTACCCCCACCCCGGGCCCCACTCCCAGTGTCACGCTCATTGTCCCCACCCCCACGTTCCGGGCTCCCCCGAGCCCCTCACTGAGAAATTATGCGGACGGCGGGGGCCCGCGTCTCACGAATCCGCAGGTCAGAGGCCCAGACCGGGACGATTCGGGCACTTGGGACGGTAGTTCGTTCTGTCTCTGCGGATGCCGGAGTCACCGAGCTCTGTGGCCCCGGCGCGGAGCCGTCCGTCAGGTCGCCCAGGTCCGGAGCCAGACGGTCTCCTCGAGCTGCCGCAGCTGCTCCAGGGTCTCGTCCGACAGGGCCACGTCGGTGTCGGTGATGACGTAGCCGAGCTCACCGCGGGTCGAGAGCGACTGCCCGGTGATGTTGGCACCTGCCTCGGAGAGCGTCTGGTTGATCGACGCGAGCACCCCGCGCACGTTGTGGTGGAGGTAGCCGGCCCGGAAGCCGCCGCCGTCGGCCGGCGGCGCCGACACCTCGGGCAGGTTCACCGACAGGGAGGTGACACCGGACTGCACGAACCCGAGCAGCTTGGCCGCGACGAAGGACCCGATCTCCTCCTGCGCCTCCTGGGTCGAGCCACCCACGTGCGGGGTGAGGATGACGTTGTCGAGGCCTCGCAGCGGCGACTCGAACGGGTCGCCCTGGGCCTTGGGTTCGGACGGGAACACGTCGATGGCCGCACCGGAGAGGTGACCGGAGAGGATGTGCGCGCGCAGCGCCTGGTCGTCGACCACCATGCCGCGAGAGGCGTTGATGAACACCGAGCCGGGCTTCATGAGCGAGAACTGCTCGTCGCCGAAGAGGCCTGCGTTGCCGGGTCGACCGTCGACGTGCAGGCTGACGATGTCGGACTCGGCGAGCAGCTGCTCCAGCGAGCCCAGGCGCCGGGCGTTCCCGTGCGCCAGCCGGTCCGCGGTGTCGTAGAAGACGACGTGGAGGCCGATGGCCTCGGCGACGTTGGACAGCTGGGTGCCGATGTTGCCGTAGCCGACGATCCCGAGGGTCTGACCACGCGTCTCGTGGCTCCCCCGCGCGGACTTGTCCCAGATCCCGTCGTGCATGCGCTGGGTCTTCTCGGGCAGACGACGGGCCAGGGCGAGCATCTCGCCGATGACCAGCTCGACGACGCTCCTCGTGTTCGAGAAGGGTGCGTTGAAGACCGGGACCCCGTGCGCGGCTGCCGCGGTGAGGTCGACCTGGTTGGTCCCGATGCAGAAGCACCCGACGGCGCGGAGGTCGTCGGCCGCTGCGAGCACCCGCTGGGTGACCTTCGTGTTGGACCGGATCCCCAGGAGCGAGACTCCGACCAGAGCGTCGATGAGCTCGCCCTCGGTGAGGGATCCGGACCGGACCTCGACGTCGTGGCCGTTGCTTCGAAAGGCTTCGACGGCGACGGGGTGAACGTTCTCCAGCAGCAGGACCTTCACGGGCGCCTCCTTGTCCGGGGCAGGACGGTTTGTGGTGCTAGCGGGTCGGTGGGCTGCGGCTCGAGCGCGCCTGCCACACCGGGGTCGACCGACCCGATGGTGTCACGCATGCTCCGGTCGGGCTCACGTGGCCACCAGTTGGAAACCTCGAGGCCGTGCGCATGGTGGAGGAGGAGTCGCCAGTCCCGAGGACTCGGGCGCAAGTCCGGAACGGGCTACTGCGACTGGGGCGGAGCGACGCGGTGACGGGCCGTCACCGCGGAGCCAGCGCCACGCATACGCCATGACCGCGTGGGCGCCCGGCGCACTTGCTAGGTTCGCGGCGTGGAGATCACGCGCATCGGAGCAGACGACTGGGAGCGGTTCCGATCGGCGCGGCTCGCGTCGTTGTCCGAGTCACCGGAAGCCTTCGGCTCGCGGTACGCCGACTGGGTCGATGCCCCTGCCGAGCGCTGGCGGTCCCGCCTGACCCAGGTTCCGCTGACCCTCCTGGCGCACGACGGGACGAGGGACGTCGGTGTCGTCAGCGGACAACCCGCGGGAGCGGAGTGGGTCGAGCTGATCTCGATGTGGGTGGCCCCGGATGCGCGAGGCACCGGACTGGCGGGTCACCTCATCCGCGCGGTGACGGACTGGGCTGCTGCCCAGGGGATGTCGACCTATCTCATGGTCCGCCACGACAACGTCCGGGCGCGGACGGCGTACGAACGGGCCGGCTTCGTCGACACCGGAGTCCCGGAGAGGTGGCCGATCGATGAGCCGCCGGAGCGCCGGATGGAGCTGCGCACCTGACGTCGCGATGGCCCGGCACCTGCGATTTTCCCGTCGGCGTGGCGTGCAGGATTCGCTCAGCCTGCTGTGGCACTCTCACTCTCGCGCGCCCGTCGATGCTCCCCTGTCTCGGCGGGCGCGCCCACGCCCCAGCAGCAACCCCCCTGCTGCTGGTGCACCCGGCGCGGCCCGCTCACCCCACCCGAGCGGGCTGCGCCTTCCTACCTCGTCAGGACGACGGTCGTCCGGAGGACGAGGCGTAGGGTGGAGCCATCTCAGGCCGGTCGACCCCGGACCTCGGCGGCGGGCTGGTGGTTCATGCCCCAGAACCGAGGTTGCCCGTGACGACGTCCCGGCCGGA
This sequence comes from Terrabacter sp. 2TAF16, assembly GCF_052115065.1. Taxonomy (NCBI): domain Bacteria; kingdom Bacillati; phylum Actinomycetota; class Actinomycetes; order Micrococcales; family Intrasporangiaceae; genus Terrabacter; species Terrabacter sp. 2TAF16. The sequence continues at coordinate 6,939 of NZ_JBFRFZ010000021.1, read as the reverse complement.
CCCAGCAGTGGCTCGGATCCTGCTGCAGCTCGCCGACGAGCCTCTCCCGGCGGGAGCCGACGGACTCGTGAGCACCTTGACCCGCCTGTGCGCCGCCCTGGTGCGTCACCTCCCGGCGTCGGGATCAGGCATCAGCCTGGTCGGTGAGGGACACGGGTCGGCCGGGATCGCCGCCTGGGCGGGTCCTCGTAGCCGCAGTCTCGAGGAGCTGCAGTTCACGTTGGGCGAGGGTCCCTGTCTGGACGCCCATGCCTCGCGCCGGCCGATGCTCGAGCCCGACCTCGTGGGAGCCGGGTCGCACCGATGGCCGATCTACGGCCCGCGCGCGGCCGAGCTCGGGGTCGGCGCGGTGTTCGCCTTCCCCCTGCAGATCGGCTCGGCGCGGGTGGGGGTGCTCGACATCTACCGCAGTCAGGCCGGTCCGCTCTCCGCCGAAGCCCTGGCGTCGGGCTACGGCTTCGCCGAGGTCGCCCTCCGGCTGCTGCTCCAGGAGCAGGCTGGGGCCTCCGAGGGCCGGGCTCCGGAGGGGCTCGACGACGTCCTGGCCCACCGGATGGAGGTCTACCAGGCGCAGGGGATGGTCATGGTCGACCTGGGGGTGAAGCCCGCCGAGGCGATGGCACGCCTGCGCGGACACGCCTTCGCAGCCGGCCAGGACATCGCTGCCGTGGCCCGGGACGTCATCGACGGCATACTCCATCTGCAGCGGGACCATCCCCCTCACGATCCCGGGGAGTACCGATGACGCCTCGACACCGTCCGCGGACCACGCGCCCACGCGCGCGCCTGCCGAAAGGAGCTGACCGCTCGTGATCGCCCTCGACAAGCTCACCGACGTCTTCGTCGCCGTCGCCGACACCCTCGTCGCCGACTTCGACATCATCGAGTTCCTCGAGCTCGTCGCCGAGAAGGCAGCGACGATCAGCGCGGCCAGCGCGGCCGGGATCGTCCTGGGCGATCCGACCGGGCGACTCCAGTTCGTGGCGGCCTCCGAGCAGTCGGTCCGGCTGCTCGAGGCACTTGCCGTGCAGAGCGAGAGCGGTCCGTGCCAGGACTGCTTCCACACCGGTGGGCCGGTGGTCAACACCGACCTGCGTGACGGCGAGGCCCACCGCCGGTGGCCGGCGTTCGCGGCACTCGCCACCTCCATGGGCTACCAGTCGGTGCACGCGCTACCGCTGCGGCACCAGGGCACGGCGATCGGTGCACTCACGCTGCTCAGCGTCCACGCGCATCCCCTCGAGGACGCGGACGTACGCGTCGTCCAGGCCGTCGCCGACATCGCCACGATCGGCATCCTGCAGGAGCGCTCCATCCGGGCCAGCGGCGTCCTCACCGAGCAGCTGCAGTACGCGCTGGTCAGCCGGATCAGCATCGAGCAGGCCAAGGGCATCCTCTCGCGCATCCACGGCATCAGCGTCGACGACGCCTTCACGCTCCTGCGCTCGTACGCACGAGGCGCGGGCCTCGGTCTGAGCGCCGTCGCGACCGAGGTCGTCAACGAGCCCGACCGGCACCCCACGCTCACCAGACCCCGGAGGTGAACGGTGGGTCGACCCCGTGCCCCTGTCGGCCCTCCCCCGTCCTCGTCCATGGAGGCATCGTTACAATCTGCGTATGGATGCAGATAGGCAGACTGATGGGCTACCCGACGACCAGGTCGAGCTGGCCGTCGAGGTCTTCCGGATGCTCGCCGACGGCACGCGGATCCGGCTGCTCTGGGCGCTGCGCGACGTCGAGCGTCCGGTGAACGAGCTCGCCGAGGCCCTCGGCAAGGCAGCGCCCTCCGTCTCCCAGCATCTCGCCAAGCTGAGGATGGCCCGCATGGTGCGCACCCGGCGCGAGGGGAACCAGGTCTTCTACCGGGTCGAGAACGACCACGTGGCCAGCCTCGTCCGTGACGCGATCCACCATGCCGAGCACGCGTCGGACGGCGTCCCCGCTCACCACCGGTCGGCCGGACCGAGCATCTCCCCGATCGGCAGGAACGAGCAGTCCCGATGAACACCGCCGACCACGACCACGACCACCCACACGACCGGCACGGCGCCCGACAGCACCCCGGGCACTCCCATGGGCACGCGAGCCGGTGGGCTCGGCTCCGCCACGCGGTCACCCCGCACTCGCACGACGCCGCGGACTCCGTCGACTCGGCCCTGGAGTCGAGCGCCCGCGGTATCCGTGCGGTGAAGATCAGCCTCGTCGTCCTCGGCGTCACCGCGTTCGCGCAGCTGGGCGTCGTCTACGTGTCCGGCTCGGTGGCGCTGCTGGCCGACACGATCCACAACTTCAGCGACGCGCTCACCGCGGTACCGCTCTGGATCGCCTTCGTGCTCGGCCGGCGCGCCGCCACCCGCCGTTACACGTACGGCTACGGCCGCGCCGAGGACCTCGCCGGACTCTTCGTCATCGCCATGATCGCCCTCTCGGCCGTGCTCGCCGGATGGGAGGCCGTCGACCGCCTCCTGCACCCGGCGCCGGTCGACAACGTGGGATGGGTCGCCGTGGCGGGACTCGTCGGCTTCATCGGCAACGAGACCGTCGCGATCTTCCGCATCCGCGAGGGCCGGGCCATCGGCTCGGCGGCCCTCGTGGCCGACGGCCACCACGCGCGGACCGATGGCTTCACCTCCCTCGCGGTGCTCGTGGGAGCAGGTGGGGTCGCAGTCGGCTGGACCTGGGCCGACCCCGTCATCGGCCTCGCCATCACCGTCGCGATCGTCCTGGTGCTGCGCACCGCGGCCCGCGACGTCCTCCGTCGGCTCATGGACGGGATCGACCCCTCGCTCGTCGAGTCGGCCGAGCGCACCCTCTCCCGGGTACCGGGCGTGACCGCAGTCCGCAGCGTGCGAATGCGCTGGATCGGCCACGAGATCCACGCGGAGGCCGAGCTCGACGTCGACGCGACGACGAGCCTGGTCGCTGCCCACACCCTCGCCCACCGTGCCGAGGCCGAGCTCGTGCGCACCACGGCCAGGCTCACGACAGCTGTGGTTCACGCCTACCCGGCCCACCAGGACGGCGCGCCACGAGAACGCGTGTCCCAAAAGGGGGTGTTCCGGGTAGGTGGCAGACCAGTGTGATGCGTCGGCGGGGCGGCGCGTCGGCACGACCTTCCTATGCGAGGAGCTCGCCGTGATTGCCCTGGCCCTGACTGCGCCCGTCCTGGGTTTCGGTCTTCTGCTGACCCTGCAATGGTTCGAGGAGCGTGTCATGTCCGCCGATGCCGGTCCGGTGTCGGTGCAGCCACGTTCGTAGTGCCGGCCGACGGACCTCACGCAGGGCTGGGGTCTTTGCCGACCAGCGAAAGTGCGTCCGCGACGCATCAGGCGACAGGTGCGATGACCAGCCAATAGGGTCCCGGAGCCTGCACAGAGATCGTCGTGCCGATGCTCCCGAGCGGCAGTCTGATGTCTGCCGCGGCTGCTCCTGCGCACACGCTGCTGATGAGGACCTCGTCGTCACCAGTGACGGTGTAGCGACCCGGACCCGGGCAGCTCACTGAGACGAAGGCCTCGGAGCCCGAGGTCGCCGTCAACGAGTACGTCGCCGCCGTCGTCCCGCGCTCGGACAACAGGGGGCTGGGGCCCACCGCGGGACCGTGCTTGGCCCTCAGATCATTCATCGGGTCAGTAGGCGCCGCGGCGACGGTCGGCGGGCCGGGGGTCGACGCGCCGCTCGAGACCGGGGCAACGCTCGTTGCCCCGACGGAAGCCCGAGCCGATCCGTGGTCTGTGGCTGCCGTGGGGCCGGTCGAGCAGGCCGAGGTCGAGGCGACGAGGACAGCCACGAGAACCGAGAGGCATCCCCCGCGCCGTGTCCGTCCTCGCTGGGGTCGTGACGAAGGCACTGCAGCCCCAGCCGGTCCGGCCGGGGCTGCAGTGGTGATGTGTGCCTGGACCACCGAGACGACTCAGGAGTGGGTGAACTCGATGGCGCTGGTGTTGCCCACGATCGTGCCGGTCTTGTCGGTGCGGAGGTTGCACGGAGCGACGAGGGTCTTCTTCGTGTAGCTGACCTTGTAGGCGTGGTGCCCCGCCTCGATCCAGCCGGTCGACTGCGTCGAGGGGACCTTCCAGGAGTACGAACGGGTCACCGAACTCGTCCAGTCCTTCTTGATGGTGACGCCAACCGACACGCTTGCCTTCGCGAAGATGACGCCGGCCTCTGCCGACGTGGTTCCGGTGATGGATCCCCCGGTGGTCACCGACTCGCCGAGAGCGATGGTCAGGGTGCCGCCACTCCGCCCGTACGTCCGGGTGTCCGAGTCGCCGCGGTAGGTCGGCGACTGAGTCGTCGTGTAATAGACATTGCCCACCTCCGCGCAGGCGGCGTAGCTGGACGGAGCCGTCACCACGGCTGCCGCGGGAACCGCGAGCAGCAGGGTGAGCCCCTTGGCCATCAGGCCCTTGCGTGAACCACTGATAACGTCCACAGCTTCTCCCCGTCTTGTTGTCCCGACGCCCTGACCGGGCGCGGCGACGAGGTCATCCTTTCGACGGCACAGTCGGCTGTCAATGACTCGGGAAGCTCTGTTTTTCGGCCATCCCGGGCACGTAGGCGCCCAGGCGGTCAGAGGCGCCCGCACGGGACGCGCGCCCGTGAATTCCCTTACGGGCCAAGGGTTCTAGAGGTCGACGCCGCATGGCCGCTGGTCAGGTCCCGAGGACGGTCAGTCGCGTTCCGCGGAGGGATGAAAGTCGTGGCCGGACCGAGGAAGTACCCGCGCCCAGGTGGTCTGTGGAACCGTCGGAGACAGCCGGCCGCTCTCAGCGGGCAGGTGGCCCTCGGAGCCATCTCACAGCCTGGGTGGGTACGGTCACCACGCCGTGAGACCGGCTCTTCGAACTCCACGAGGGGTGACGCCGAATGACATCCGCCGACGAGGTGCTGGCCGGGCTGCACCACACATGTGCCTGGCAAGAGGATTTCTACCGCGACCTGCATGCCCATCCGGAGCTGAGCGGACGCGAGTCCGAGACAGCCGCGGCCGTCGCCCAGCGGCTCACCGGGTGGGGGTTCGAGATCCACGAGCTGGGTGGTGGCGTGGTCGGCGTACTCCCGAACGGGTCCGGACAGACGGTGCTGTGCCGGGCCGACATGGACGCGCTGCCGGTCACCGAGCTGACCGGCCTTCCGTATGCGTCCACGGCCAAAGCCACGGACGAGACCGGAGCGACGGTCGGGGTCTCACACGCCTGCGGACACGACGTCCACGTCACGTGCCTCCTCGGTGCCGCCCAGCTGCTCGCGAGTCGACGCGACCTGTGGCACGGCACCTTCGTCGCCCTGTTCCAGCCGGCCGAGGAGACGGCCTCGGGCGCGCAAGGAATGCTCGATGCCGGCTTGACCGGACGTATCCCACGACCCGACGTCGCTTTCGCCCAGCACGTCCTGGGCCTCCCGGCCGGGACCGTCGCAACGACCATCGGTCCCGTGATGTCAGCAGGCGACAGCATCCGGATCACCGTCTCCGGGATCGGCTCACACGGCTCGATGCCACACCTGAGCGTCGACCCCGTCGTGCTCGCAGCATCCATCGTGGTCAGGCTGCAGACCATCGTGGCCCGTGAGACCAAACCCGGAGAGTTCGCCGTCGTGACCGTCGGAAGCAGCGTCGCCGGCACGAAGAGCAACGTCATCGCCGACCGAGCCGTGCTGCTGCTCAACGTCCGCACGTACGACGACGACGTCCGCGCCCAGGTGCTTGCGGCGATCGAACGCATCGTGCGGGCGGAGTGCGACGCTGCCGGATCACCGCAGGCACCGACGTTCGACTACTACGACCAGTACCCCCTCACGACCAACGACCGCGAGGTCGGTGCGACGGTGCGCAGCGCCTTCGAGCAGCACTTCGCCGACCGGGTGGTCGACCTCGGCCGGGTGACGGCCAGTGAGGACTTCAGCCGGATCCCGGACGCCTTCGGGACGCCGTATGCCTACTGGGGCGTCGGTGGGTTCGCCGACGCCTCCGCAGCACCACCGAACCACTCCCCCTACTTCGCACCCTTGATCCAGCCCACGCTCGACACGGGCACGTCGGCGCTCGTCGTCGCGACCCTGACCTACCTCGCCAAGGAGCCCGGCTGAACCAAGGCTTCCACGACCCAGAGGGAGCAGCCGCACACCGAGCGAGCCGACAGACGCTGGCGGCCCTGGGTGACCGGCTGGCCACCCTGACAGATCACGCCTTCACAGCCACTTCGGAGTGAGCCACGGCGGCGCGCCCACCCTCCAGGCCGAGGCGCGGCTTGCAAACCCCTGGCCCAACCGCAGAGCCGCTCCCTCAGTGTCAGCCGTCCACGACGTCGTGCCCGTGTTTCGCCAGCTCGGTCTCGAACGCTGGGTGCAGTTGCTCGGGCACCCAGATGCCCCATTCGCCGTGCGCCGAGCCCGGGAACGTGCTCGGGGAGATGGCGCAGAGACCGCTGGGATCTGATCCGATGACGAGGTCCAGCGCGTTGGCGGCGGCCCCGGCGTCGACCTCCAATGCGGGTCGGTAGGCCGGGGCCCAGATGGCGTAGCCGGTGATCTCGCTGATGCGGTCGCTGTACCTGTAGAAGGTGGCCATACGCCAACGTACCGACCGCAGCCCGGGGACGGATGTCGTTTGCCCTGTCGGGAGGCGACAGTCACGGGCGCAGTCCTCTGCTATCTGCGGAGACGTATCGCAGGTCAGAGGCCTGAAAGTGGATGAGTCGGCCGATACGCCAGGGATGGAACCGGCTCCGTCGCTTCGTGCTGACCGTGGTGCCCCAAACCTCTGACCTGAGCAAACGTGCTACTGGCACGGGACTGCTGACGCTCTGGTTGACAGGCGTGGTGTGGGGTTTCAGGCCGCGTGTGCGGCTGCGTAGATGGTCTCAAACTCGATGGGCGTTAGTTTGCCGAGGGGTCGTTGTCGGCGTCGGCGGTGGTAGGTCCTTTCGATCCAGGTGA
>NZ_JBFRFZ010000020.1:0-89120 GCF_052115065.1 Terrabacter sp. 2TAF16 | reverse complement strand
CCGATCGCCGCGGCGATCGCTGGGAAGGTCAGGCCCTGACCGAAGAGCACTTCGATCTGAGCACGTTCGGACAACGACAGACGAGGACCAGGCATGGAGGCCATCCTTGGGGTAGCCCTCGTTGCAACAGACCCTTGAACCCAAGCGGTTCAGGTGGGTGTGCTGGGCTTCCGAGTCGGCTAGACGACGAGGTCGAGGAGCAGGACGAGGACGAGACCGGTCACCGACAGGATCGTCTCCATGACGGACCACGACTTGATGGTCTGGCCGACCTTGAGCCCGAAGTACTCCTTGACGAGCCAGAAGCCGGCGTCGTTGACGTGCGAGAAGAAGACCGAGCCGGCGCCGATGGCGAGCACCATGAGCGATACCTGGGCCGTGGGCATCCCGGCCGCGAGCGGGGCGAGGATGCCGGAGGCCGTGACGGTCGCGACGGTGGCCGAGCCGGTCGCGAGGCGGATCAGGACCGCGACGAGCCAGGCCAGCAGCAGCACCGACAGGCCGCTCTGCGCGATCCAGTCGGCGACGAGCTGGCCGATGCCGGTGTCGACGAGGGTCTGCTTGAAGCCGCCGCCGGCGGAGACGATGAGCAGGATGCCGGCGATCGGGCCGAGGGAGGCCTCGAGGGACGACCCGACCTCCTTGAGACCCATGCCGGCGCCGCGGCCGAGCGTGAACATCGCGAGGATGACGGCGATGAGCAGTGCGATGAGCGGCGTGCCGAGGAAGTCGAGGACGGTGCGGACGGCCGTGCCGTCGGCGGTGAGGATGTCGGAGAGGGCCTTTCCCATCATGAGGGCGACGGGGGTCAGGACGGTCAGCAGCGTGACGGGGAAGGACGGACGCGGTCCGCTCTCGGACGCACGCGACTCGAAGAGCTCGGGCGCGGGGACGTCGACCCAGCGGGCGGCCACGCGGGCGAACCACGGGCCCGCGACGGCGATCGTCGGGATCGCGACGAGGATGCCGAGGCCGAGGGTGACTCCGAGGTCGGCCTTGAGGGCGTCGATCGCCACGAGCGGGCCCGGGTGGGGAGGCACGAGGCCGTGCATGGCCGACAGGCCGGCGAGTGCCGGGATGCCGACGCGGACCAGGGACAGTCCCGAGCGGCGCGCGACGAGGAAGATGACGGGCATCAGCAGGACGAGGCCGATCTCGAAGAACATCGGCAGGCCGATGAGGGCGCCGACGCCCGCCATCGCCCACGGCAGGGTGCGCGGACCGCTGCGGCCGATGATCGTGTCGACGATCTCGTCGGCACCGCCGGAGTCGGCGAGCAGCTTGCCGAACATCGCGCCGAGGGCGATGAGGATGCCGACGCCCGCGGCGGTCGATCCGAAGCCCTTGGTGAAGCTGTCGAGCACGTCGGCCATCGGGACGCCCGCGACGGCGCCGACGGTGAGCGAGCCCAGCGTCAGGGACAGGAACGGGTGCAGCTTGAACCGCACGATGAGCACCACGAGGACGGCGATGCCGAGCAGGGCCGCGGGGACCAGCCGGCCGGCCGGGATGGCGGGGAGGTCGTCGGCGGCGAGCGCCGACATGGGCAGGATCGAGAGCAGGTCGGAGGTCATGAGCGGGTCGCTTCCGGGTCGCGAGGATCGATGAGGGTGAGGGACTGGCCGACGAGGTCGTCGACCGGCTGGTCGACGTCGAGGACGGCTCCGCGCTCGCCCGGCTCGAGGGGCTCGAGGGTCGTGAACTGCGACTCGACGAGGGCCGTGGGCATGAAGTGTCCGGGCCGGCCGGCGACGCGGGCGGCGATGACGTCGGGGTTGCCGTGCAGGTGCACGAAGAAGACGTGGGGCGCCGCGGCCGCGAGGACGTCCCGGTAGGCGCGCTTGAGAGCCGAGCAGCTCGCCACACCACCGCTCTCCGCGTGCTCACCGAGCCACGCGGCGATGGTCGCGAGCCACGGGCCGCGGTCGTCGTCGGTCAGCGGGATGCCGGCCGACATCTTGTCGATGTTGGCCTGGGGGTGGAAGTCGTCGGCGTCTGCGAAGGGGACGCGTAGGCGCTGCGCGAGGGCCGCGCCGACGGTGGTCTTGCCCGAGCCGGACACCCCCATGACGACGACCAGGGGAGGTGGGTGGTGCTGCATGTCTCCGTGACTCCTTCGTCCGGCTCGAACGACGTCTTCGTCGAGTCGCTCGCACTAGGGTGCAGCAACAAGAGCGTCTTATCAAGCCATGAAGGCTAATAAAACCGTTTTAATGCTGGGTGAGCCGGATGACGACCGCCGTGTGTCAGGCTGGGTCCGTGCCCACGGACCGTCGCCCCGCCCTGCATGCGAGCGTGCTCGACGACCTCGGCCGACAGGTCGCGACCGGCGAGCTCGCCCCGGGCACCGTGCTGCGCATCGACCAGCTCGACGAGCGCTACGGGGTGTCCCGGTCCGTCGTGCGCGAGGCCGTCCGGGTCCTCGACTCGATGGGACTCGTCGAGGCCCGCAAGCGCGTCGGCGTGCGCGTGCTGCCCAGCACGTCGTGGAACGTGTTCGACCCGCGCGTCATCCGCTGGCGCCTCGACGGGCCGGGTCGTGAGCAGCAGCTGCTCAGTCTCGGTGACGTGCGCCGAGGCGTCGAGCCCGTCGCGGCCGAGCTCGCCGCGGCTCGCGCGACCCCCGACCAGTGCGGGGCGCTCATGGGCGCCGTCATGCAGATGGCGGTGCACGCGAAGTCGGGCGACCTCGAGGCCTACCTCGTGGCCGACCAGCTCTTCCACTCGACCCTGCTCGCCGCCTCCGGCAACGAGATGCTCGCAGCGCTGTCCGACGTCGTCGGCGAGGTGCTCGCGGGCCGCACCCACCACGACCTCATGCCGGCCACGCCCAACCCCCTCGCGGTCCGCCTGCACGGTGACGTCGCCGAGGCGGTCCAGTCCGGCGACGGTGCTGCCGCCGCGGCTGCCATGCAGGCGATCATCACGGAGGCCAGTGACGCCCTGCGCGACGCGGACGGCTAACTGCCACAAGCGTTCTCATCAGCAGTCGACGTGGTGGAGCATGTCGTTCCGCCCGCCCCGTGCTCATGGATCGTCCGGCGTCCGACGTGCGTGACGGCATACGCGACGTGCCCACGCGACTCCGTGAGTCGGGTGGGCACGTGCTGCGCGGGGGACGCGGTCAGGCGAGCGCGTCGATGATCTCGTTGAAGGTCTTCGACGGACGCATGACCGAGGCGACCTTGGCCGCATCGGGACGGTAGTAGCCGCCGATGTCGACCGAGTGTCCCTGCGCGTCGACGAGCTCCTGGGAGATCGTGCCGATGTTGTCGGCGAGGGCCTGGGCCACGGGGCCGAACGTCTCGGCCAACGCGGCGTCGTCGGTCTGCCGGGCGAGCTCCTGGGCCCAGTAGAGGGCCAGCCACACGTGGCTGCCGCGGTTGTCGATCTGGCCGACCTTGCGCGCCGGTCCCTTGTTCTCGTCGAGGAGCGTGCCGGTGGCCCGGTCGAGGGTCTCACCGAGCACCCGCGCGCGGGGGTTGTCGGTGACGTCGGCGAGGTGCTCGAAGCTGACGGCCAGGGCGAGGAACTCGCCGAGGCTGTCCCAGCGGAGGTAGTTCTCCTGGACGAGCTGCTGCACGTGCTTCGGGGCCGAGCCGCCGGCGCCGGTCTCGAAGAGGCCACCGCCGTTGATGAGCGGGACGACCGACAGCATCTTGGCCGAGGTGCCGAGCTCGAGGATCGGGAAGAGGTCGGTGAGGTAGTCGCGCAGCACGTTGCCCGTGACCGAGATCGTGTCCTCGCCCTTGCGGATGCGCCCGAGCGAGTAGGCGATCGCGTCGGTCGGCTTCATGATCTCGATCGTCAGGCCGTCGGTGTCGTGCTCGGTGAGGTACTCGTTCACCTTGGTGATGAGGTTGGCGTCGTGGGCGCGGTCGGCGTCGAGCCAGAAGATCGCCGGCGTCCCTGTGGCGCGGGCTCGCGTGACGGCGAGCTTGACCCAGTCGCGGATCGGCACGTCCTTGGTCTGGCAGGCGCGCCAGATGTCGCCCGCCGAGACGGCGTGCTCGAGCAGCGCCGCGCCCGAGGAGTCGACGACGCGCACGGTGCCGTCGGCCGGGATCTCGAACGTCTTGTCGTGGCTGCCGTACTCCTCGGCCGCCTGCGCCATGAGCCCGACGTTGGAGACCGAGCCCATCGTCGACGGGTCGTAGGCGCCGTTGGCGCGGCAGTCGTCGAGGACGACCTGGTAGATGCCGGCGTACGAGCTGTCGGGCAGCACGGCCAGCGTGTCCTGCTCGCCGCCCTCTCGGTCCCACATGTGACCCGACGTGCGGATCATCGCCGGCATCGACGCGTCGACGATGACGTCGCTCGGCACGTGGAGGTTGGTGATGCCCTTGTTCGAGTCGACCATCGCGATGGCCGGGCCGTCCTCGAAGCCCTTGGCCACGGCGGCCTCGACCTCGGCGCGCTCGTCGGCGGGCAGGCCCTCGACGGCCTTGAGCACGGCGCCGAGCCCGTCGTTGGGGGACGCGCCCACGGAGGCCAGCGCGCCGGCATACGTCTCGAAGACGTCGGGGAAGAAGGCGCGCACGACGTGACCGAAGATGATCGGGTCGGAGACCTTCATCATCGTGGCCTTGAGGTGCACCGAGAAGAGAACGCCCTCGGCCTTGGCGCGGGCGACCTGCTCGGAGAGGAAGTCACGCAGCTTCGCGACGTCCATGAACGTCGCGTCGACGACCTCGCCGGCGAGGACGGGGATCGACTCCTTGAGGACGGTGGTGGACCCGTCGGCGCCGACGAGCTCGACGCGCAACGTGTCGTCGGCGGGCAGGACCACAGACGTCTCGTTGTGGCGGAAGTCGTCGGCACCCATCGTCGCGACGTTGGTCTTCGAGTGGGCGCTCCAGGCGCCCATCGAGTGCGGGTGCTTGCGCGCGTAGCTCTTCACCGACGCCGGGGCGCGGCGGTCCGAGTTGCCTTCGCGTAGAACGGGGTTGACGGCCGACCCCTTGAGCTTGTCGTACGCCGCCCGAGCTGCCTTCTCCTCGTCGGTGGACGGGTTGTCGGGGTAGTCGGGCAGGGCGTAGCCCGCGGCCTGGAGCTCGGCGACGGCGGCCTTGAGCTGTGGGATCGACGCCGAGACGTTGGGGAGCTTGATGATGTTGGCCTCGGGCGTCTTGGCGAGCGCCCCGAGCTCTGCCAGGGCGTCACCGATCCGCTGCTCCGGCTTCAGGGCGTCGGGGAACGCGGCGATGATGCGACCCGAGAGTGAGATGTCACGCGTCTCGACCTCGACGCCGGCCTGCTTGGCGAAGGCCGAGACGATGGGCAGCAGCGAGGCCGTGGCCAGGGCGGGCGCCTCGTCCGTGTGCGTGTAGATGATTGTCGAGTCCAACGCTGGTGCTCCGTTCGGGTTGCTGTTCGTGCCGGGATCCGGTCTTCGAGGATCCCCGAATAAATCTTGATGTCAAGATATCCGATGCGGGGCGACCGTGGGGCCGCCGTCCCATCCTGCCGGGGTGGCCTGCGCCACGCCAGAGACCCCCGGCCTAGGCTGGAGCGGGTGAGCACCGACCCGCGCAGCGACGCCGACGTCCCGGCCACCGACGGCGAGATCGACCCCGTGACCGCCCGCCACCTCCACCACCTGCTCGCGGCCGAGCAGCGTCGCGGGCGCCTGCCCTCGGTCGCCGCCGGCGTCGTGCGTGACGGCACGCTCGTGTGGTCCGACGCCATCGGCACGCTCGACGGGCGCCTCGGCGGGCAGCCGGCCGACACCGACACGCAGTACCGGATGGGCTCCATAACGAAGACCTTGGTGGCCGTGGCCGTCATGCGCCTGCGCGATGCCGGACGGCTCGACCTGCTCGACCGGTTCGAGGACCACGTGCCCGGCTCGCGGTTGGGCGGCGCCACGATCGCCCAGCTGCTCTCGCACGGGGCCGGGGTGCAGGCCGAGACGAACGGCCCGTGGTGGGAGCGCACGCCCGGTGGGGACTGGGAGTCGCTCGCAGGCCCTGTCGCGGGCTCGCCTGTGGGGCAGCGCTTCCGGGCCGGTCGGCGTTTCCACTACACGAACGTCGGCTTCGCCGCCCTCGGCGAGCTCTTGGCCCGAGCGCACGGGGTCGACTGGTTCGAGGTCGTCCGGCGTGACCTGCTCGACCCGCTCGGCATGTCCCGGACGACGACCCGCCCCAGCGGCCGCGCCGCGCAGGGCCTCGCTGTGCACCCCTTTGCCGACGTCCTGCTGCCCGAACCCGAGCACGACGCAGGCGCGATGGCCCCGGCCGGACAGCTCTGGACCACGGTGCAGGACCTGGCACGCTGGGCCACCTTCGCCGGGGGCGACACCGGCGGGCTCCTGTCGCCCGACACCCTCGCCGAGATGTACGAGCCCCACACGGTGAACGACAACCCGGGCCAGCCCTGGACCACGGCCCACGGGCTCGGCTGGCAGGTCTGGAACGTCGACGGCACGAGGTATGCCGGTCACGGCGGCTCGATGCCCGGTTTCCTCGCGGGGCTGCGCGTCGAGGTCGAGAGCGGTGACGGTGTCGTCGTCGTCACCAACACGACGAGCGGGATGGGCCCGATCGCCCCCGAGCTGCTCACGGCGTTCGTCGAGCGCGAGCCGCGACCACCGGAGCCGTGGTTCGCGTCGGGCGACCCGTCGGCGCTCGAGCTCGTCGGCACGTGGCACTGGGGGCCGTCCGTGTCCATGGCGAAGGTCGTCGGAGAGCACCTCGTGCTCGGTGAGCCCGGCCAGGCGCGGGGCTCGCGCTTCGTCGCGGACGGCCCCGACGCCTGGGTGGGGCTGGACGGCTACTACACGGGTGAGCCGCTCCGCGTCGTGCGCGCCGCTGACGGCACGCCGTCGCACCTCGACCTCGCGTCGTTCCGCTTCACACGCACGCCCTACGACCCGGCCGGCGACGTGCCCGGCGGGGTCGCCGCGGACGGCTGGCGCTAGTGCAGGCGTCCCCGGACCTGTCCCGGCTCGTGTGGCCGCGGCTCACCGATCGCCTCCTGCTGCGTCCGCTGACGCTCGACGACGTCGATGCCGTGCACGCCTACCGCTGCCTGCCCGAGGTCGTCGTCCACCTGAGCCACGACGTCCTGAGCCACGACCAGGTGCGCGAGCGCATCGCCCAGCGCATCGAGCGGGGACGGCTCGGTGCTGCCGAGCCACTGCTCGGCCTCGCCGTCGAGGAGCGGCGCACGGGTCGTGTCGTCGGCGACGTCATGCTGCGGCTCGAGCCGTGCCACAGCATCGGCCGCGCGCCGGCACAGGAGTGGGAGGGGACGATCGGCTACGCGCTGCATCCGGACGCCCAGGGCCGCGGGCTGGCGGCCGAGGCGGCCGCCGAGCTGCTCGTCATCGGCTTCCGCGACCTGGGGCTGCGCCGGATCACGGCCGACGCCTACGCCGACAACATCGCCTCGAACCGCGTCCTGCGCCGCATCGGGATGCGGCACGAGGCCACGATCCGGGCGAAGTCGCTGGGCAAGGACGGTACGTGGCTCGACGACAACACGTGGGCCCTGCTCCGCGAGGAGTGGCCGGTCTGAGCCGAGCAGCGGGACGCAGATGGCGTATGCCGTCCGCGTCCGATCCGGGGGTCGAGGCGACTCCCGCACACGCAGATGTGGGCCACGCACCGGAAGGGAGTCCGGCGCGTGGCCCACGGTCTGCCTCGATCGACGGGGAGGGAGTCGATCGAGACCGCACGGGCTGTCGAGAGGGGTGGCGGCGTGAACGGTGATCGGGGGACGCGAGGTATGGACGAGGGTTTCGCCTGAGGCATCGGCCCGGTTTGTCCATGGTTTGTCTAATGTTGGCACTCCCGATTCAACGGCGGCGGCCGCTCCATGTCAAGAGCTTGTCCCGACTTTCGTCAGAGCATCGGCATCGGCATCGACAGGGGCGGCCGGGGCGGCGTCCTCGGTCGCCGACCGGTCCGACACGGAGTGGTGCGTTCGGCGGGGCCACCAGAAGCGGTCGCCGAGGACGACCGCGATGGCCGGGACGAGGAGCGTGCGCACGACGAGGGTGTCGAGCAGGACGCCGACGCAGATGATGACGCCGATCTGGGCCAGGACGACGAGCGGCAGGACGCCGAGCACCGCGAAGACCGCGGCGAGCAGGATGCCGGCGCTCGTGATGACGCCGCCCGTCGCGGCGAGGCCCCGCAGCATCCCCTGGCGGGAGCCGTGCAGGCGTGACTCCTCTCGCGCCCTCGTGACGAGGAAGATGTTGTAGTCGACGCCGAGCGCCACGAGGAAGACGAAGGCGAAGAGCGGCGCGCTGTCGTCGAGGCCGGAGAAGCCGAAGATCTTCGTGAAGATCCACCACGAGGCGCCGACGCTCGCGAGGAACGTCGCGACGACCGTCGAGACGAGCACGAGCGGGGCGACGACAGATCGGAGCAGCAGTCCCAGGGCCAGCAGGACGAGCGCCAGCACGATCGGGAAGATGACGAGGCGGTCGCGCGACGACGCCTCCGCCTGGTCGAGCGCGACGGCCTCGGTGCCCGCGAGGTGACTGTCGGGGAGCTGGGTGAGTGCGGCCCGCAGGGAGCGCACGGTGTCGGTCGCCTCGTCGGATCCGGGCGCCGCCTGGATGACGGCGTCCACCTCGGCCACGCCGCCTGCCTGCTTGACGATGCGGGCGCCGGCGATGCCGGGGACGTCCTCGGCGGCGCTCGTCACGGCCTGCGGGTCGGCGGTCGTGACGATGACGGCGGGGTCGGCGCTGCCGGCAGGGAAGGACTGCGCCAGGCGTTCGCTCGCGGCGATGGCCTCGGGCTTGCTGAGGAACTGGTCGGCGGGCTTGAGTCCGGTGTCGATCGCCGCGATGCCGGCCGCCATGACGGCGAGCACGACGAGCGTCACGCTGATGATGCGCTTCGGGTGGGCGGCGACGCGGTCGCCGACGCGGCGCCACAGCGAGTGGCCGTCCGCGAGAGCCGCCTCGCCCTCGCGGGGCACCCTGGGCCAGAAGATCCAGCGGTCGAAGACGACGAGCGCCGCGGGCAGCACGAGCAGGACGAAGGCCGCGGCGACGACGACGCCGACGGCGCAGGCGAGACCGAGACCACGCGTCGCCGGGAAGAGCGAGAGGAGCAGGGTCAGCAGACCGATGACGACGGTGACGGCGCTCGACAGGACGGCCTCGGACGTGCGGCGCAGGGCCAAGGACATGGCCTCGCGCCGGTCGGCGTGGCTGCGCAGCTCGTCCCGGTAGCGCGAGATGAGCAGCAGCGCGTAGTCGGTGCCGGCGCCGAAGACGAGGACCGAGAGGATGCCGATGGTCGACTCGTCCCAGACGATGGAGAATGCCGCGAGCGTGTGTGTCGCGACCACGGCTGCGAGTCGGTCCGCGACGCCGACGACGAGGAGCGGGAAGATCCAGAGGATGGGGCTGCGGTAGGTCAGCACGAGCAGCAGGGCGACGACGGAGGCGGTGGCGATGAGCAGGCGGGTGTTGGCGCCCTCGAAGACCGCAGCGAGGTCGGCCTGGACCGCGGCGGGTCCGGTCACTTGTGCCGTGACGCCCTCGGGCAGGTCGGCCTTGACCACCTCGCGGATGTCGCCCACGAGGGCTGCCGTGTCCGTCGCGTCCGTGGCGTCGACGGGCACGATCGCGAGCGCGGCGGTGCCGTCCTCGCTGCGCTGGAGCGGGGCCCGGCCGGCACCGGGGACCTGGGCGACGCGTCCCTCGACGGCCGTCAGGTCAGCGTCGGTCAGCGTGCCCGAGTCCTTGCTGAAGACGACGACGGCCGTGGAGCCCTCGGCCTCCGGCAGCCGGTCGCGCATCTCGAGCGCCGCTGCGCTGTCTGAGCCGATCGGCAGGGCGTCGGTCGAGGCCGAGGTGCGTTGCGCCTCGCCCACGGCGCTCACGACGCCCATCGCTCCTGCCAGGGCCAGGACGACGATCGCCACGGCCCACCACTTGCGCGTGATCCTGTCGGTCACCGAGCGCACGCCACACCTCCAGTTAAGATGGTTCATCGGGTTACTCAGTAGATTACTAAGTTGGTGAGTGACATTAGCAGCAAACAGACCGTCGGCCAACAGCCGGCCCCGAGGCGTGCCCGCGCCCCGAAGGATGCGTCCGTCGATGAAGGCCAGCCCGTTCGGGGAGACGGGCCGCCCGAGGTCGGCCTCGTCCCCGGCGTGCCCGAGTGGCGCACGTCGGGCACCCTCACGGCCCTGCAGGAGCTCGTCGAGGTGTCCGAGACCGTCCCCGCCGTCGTCGCCCGCAAGGCGGGCCTCAGCACGTCTGAGCTGCACTCCCTCCGGCACCTCATGCGCGGCCCCATCGGTCCCGTCGACCTCGCCAAGGTGCTCGGCGTGACGTCGGCCGCCTCGTCAGGCGTCGTCGACCGTCTCGTCGGCCACGGGCACGCCGAGCGTCGCTCGCACCCCGGCGACGGCCGCCGCACCGAGGTCGTCATCACCGACAGCGGTCGCGCCGAGGTGCTCGCCCGGATGACGCCGATGTTCGAGAGCCTCGCCGCCCTCGACGCGACCCTGTCGGAGGGGGACCGCGACGTCGTCGAGCGCTACCTCAGGGGCGCGACCGCCGCGATGAAGAACCTCATGACCTGAGGCTCAGGCGGGCAGCTTCCCCCTGAGCAGGCTGTCGCCCGAGTGCGCCGGCTTGTCGTCGAACTGCTCCTTGGAGATGTCGACGACGACGTACCCCTGGTCGATGAGCGCCTGGCTGATCGGGAAGGTGCCCGTCTCGCCGGGTCGCAGCACCCCGACGGAGACCATCCGCTTGCCGTCGGCGTTGATGAGCCAGACCTCGAGGTAACCGTCGCCGGCGTCCAGCGGACGGTCGGTGACGACGTTGAGGTCGAGCCCGTCTCCGGCCCGCACGACCGAGGCCTCTCCCTCGCGCTGGCGCGTGTCGAGGGTCTTCAGGGCGACCTGCGAGACGCTCCCGCTCTCGTTCGGGCTCCAGATGGCCCGCCCGGCGAGGAGTCCCACGACGAGGCTGGCCGCCACGAGAGCGGCGCCCCACGCCGCGGCACGTCGGCGCGTCGCACGAGCAGCGCCCGCCGTGATCGGCGTGACCGTCGCGTCCGCGGGGACGGGTTCGGGGGCGTATGCCGTCCCCGCCGTTGCCGCGGGACCGGTCGGGCTCGCGGGTCGGTCAGATGGGTCAGGTCGGTCAGGTCGCTCTGGAGCGTCCGTCCCTGACGGACGCTCGTCGTGAGGCAGGGAGGTCTCCGGAGGAGTGGGCGCGGGTCCGGCGTCAGGTCCGGCGTCGGAACCCCCCACGGTCGCGGGGGCCGGCCCGGCACCGACCGGGGCGTCGGGCTGCGCGTCGATCTCGGCGGTCACGCGCGCCCAGACGGCGTCGTCGGGAGCCTGCCAGTCGGCATACGCCAGCGGTCCTGAGGTCAGGCGCAGGGTGCGCCGCAGCTGCTCCACCGACGCGGAGCACACGGCACACTCCTCGACGTGGGCAGAACGACTCGCGTCGACGGGCTCGCCCAGGGCGAGGTCGACGAGCTCGTCGTCAGTCGGATGCGACACGTTCCACCTCCTTGAGTCGGTCTCTCAGCTCGAGCAGTCCCCGCCTGACGTGGCTCTTCACGGTGCCGAGGGGCATCTGCAGCATGCGGGCGATGTCATCGTGCGTGCGGTCCTCGATGAAAGCCATTCGGAGCACGGTCGCTCGCGGATCGCCCATCCGCTCGAGCTCGTGGACGAGGAGCAGTCGTTCGGCCCAGTCGGAGTCGTGCGTGCTCGTCGGCTCGGTGACCGCCTCGGACGCGAGCGCCTGCAGGTTGCGGTGGGCGCGGTAGCGCTGCGTGCGCACGTCGGCGACGCGGTGCTTTGTGATGCCCACGAGCCACGCCGCCGGCGACCCACGGTCGGGTCGGAGAGTGGCGCGTCCCCGCCAGGCGGCGACGAACACCTGCTGGACGACGTCCTCGGCGTCCTCCCTGGTGCCGAGGGCGCGCAGGGCGATGGTGTGCACGAGGGGGGACCAGCGGCGGTACATCTCGGCGAGGGCCTCGCGGTCCCCACCGACCAACCGGACGGCGAGCTCGGCGGACTCGACGTCTGGGTCGTCGTGCACGTGCACGGACCCACCTAACCACGTCCTGCTCACGCGAGCGGCTCGGCGGTCACGACGACGTTCTCGTCGTAGCGGCGCTGCTCGCGGTCGAAGTCGCCCCCGCAGGTCAGGACGTGGAGCAGTGCAGGTCCGTCGCGGGCGAAGAGGGCGGCGAGGTCGAGCGTCGTCTTGCGGACCTGGCTCACCGACGTCACGGCATACCTCCGGCTCACCTCGCCCGACCGCACCGTGATGACGTCGCCCGTGCGCAGCTCCTCGACGGCCGCGATGGGGCCGATCCCGTAGCCCGGCATGTCGAGGTGCGCCGCGAGGACCGTCGACCCGGCGTCGTCTCCGGGCCGCGGGCCGTAGCGGTACCAGCCCACCTGAGCGGGCGTCTCCGGCAGCGCCATCTCGCCGTCACGGGCGACGCCCACCGGAACGACCCGCATGTCGATGCCGAGGCGGCGGATCGTCAGGCGGTCGGGGGCCGCCGCGGTCGGGCCCGCCTGCTGCGTCGCCGGGCGGACCCCCGGTTGTGACGGACCGGCCGAGCCGTCCGTCCCGGCCGGCGACCCCGGCGACCCCGGTTGTGGGGCAGGGGTCGTGGGGGCGCCGGCTGCGGGTGCGGCGGTGCTGGTGACGCCCGCCCCGGACGCCGCTGGGAGGGCGGTGTCCGAGGCACGCGTCAGCCACGCCACGCCCACGCCCGCCAGGAGGGCGGCCGCGAGCGCGGCGGCCACCCCCCTGGACGGGCTCGACGCCCGGGCCCGGGAGCGACCCGGTCCGGGGTCGACGGTGCGGTTCATCTCGGTCGTTCGCGACGGGTGCGTGGCGGGTCAGCGGACCCCGGTGGCGCGCCGGCGGGACACGAGGACGAGCCCGCCCGCGGCGGCAGCGGCACCGATGACGGCCGCGTAGCGGGCCACCTCCGAGGACTCCCGGGCCGCGGCGGCCTGGCCGCCCGCCCCGGCCGGGACGCCACCCGGGGCCGAGTGCATGCCGGAGAGGGTCTGGACCGCGAGCTTGAGGTTCTTGTCAGCGGCGCTGCCCCATGCGTACACGATCGTGTTGCTGCCCTCCTTGAGGTCGAGGTCGGCCGGACCGATCGCGACGGTGTCGGTCCCCGCGAGGACGACGTCGGCCGAGATCGTGCCGGCCGGCAGGTCGGCCTTGGCCTCGTTCGGGTTGGTGAGGTTCTTGAAGGCCACCGTGCCGTTGGCCCGGACGTCGACCGCGGGGGCGGCGGCCGTGTGGCGCACGGTGATCCGCGCCTTGCCGGCATCGATCTTGGACGTGTCGTTGACGAAGGGCGTGAGGACCGGCTTGCCGGCCTCGGACAGGTGCGCGACGACGGTGACGTTGGCGCCGCCCGGCACCTTGACGTCGTTGGCCTCGATGACGGCTGCGCCACCGGCGCCCGCGCCGGCCTGCGTGACCTTGAGGTCGTAGGTGCCCTCGGGGAGCATCAGCGGATCGGTCAGTGTGCCCGGCTTGAAGTCCGTCAGCAGGGCCTTGCCGTTGGCGTAGACGTCGACCGTCGCGCCGGGCACGGCGTGGAGGATCGAGACCGTGGCGTCGGCCGCGTGGGCCGGGGCCGCCAGGAAGGCGGCCGGGGCGAGGGCGAGGGTCGTGGCGGCGACGATGCGAAGCGACTTCATGGTCGTTCCTTTCCAGAGGGGTGAGTGCTCGAGTGCGACGGGGGCCGCGCTCGGGTGGAGGCGAATCCGGGAGGGGGAGTGGTGGTGTGCGGTGCGGACCTCGGGGGCCGCGCGGAAGGCGTCAGAGGTCGGCGGGTCGCAGGACGAGGACGATGCCGTGCGCGATCTGCCGGTTGCCCTTGTTGATGTCGAGCGCCCGCGGGTTGAGCAGCGGGTCAGCGTCGTTGCGGTCGCCGTCGACGAGGCGGACGAGCTTGAGCCAGCGCGACAGCACGTCGACCTTGATGCTCTTGCCGGGAAGCGCCGTCGCCAGCATCGCGCCGTCGGACCGGAGGGCCTGCGACGAGGTGACGGGGCCGCCGGGGACGACGTGATAGAGCAGGACCTGCTCCAGGGCGTCGATGCCGACGGCGCCTGCGAGCGCCTGGAAGACCTTCGTCTCGGATCCGTACCAGCGCCCCGTCAGGTCGGCGGCGAGGACCTGGAAGGCCCGGTCGTTGGGGATGAAGGCCGTCAGTGCCACATCGCCCTTGGTCAGCAGGCCGACAGGGCTGCTCGGTTTGGCCGCGAGCACGGCGAGGACCGCTTCGGTGACGATGTCGTAGTCGTACCAGTTGCGGTCGAACCGGTTGCCGTCTGCCGTCAGCACCGCGGCCAGGCTTCGGGTGCCCGTCGTGGGGGGCACGGAGGCCGTCGTCGGGGCGGCTGCTGGGGACGCCGCGGGAGCGGCGACGGCGGCCGGGACGGCGAGCACGCCGGCCAGGGCCGCGACGACGGGGACCAGGTGACGCTTCTTCACGGTCTGTCCTCTCTTCGGGAGCGACGGCCTGGTGTGCCGTCTGCCCCTACTTCCGAGGACGTGCCGTGCCGGGATGCACCTGCGGCGAACTTTCTTCTCGCGGCGGGGGCGTGCCGTGTCAGAGGTGCGCGTTGACCGCCTCGGCGGCTCGCTGGCCCGAGACGAGCGCGCCCTGGATCGACGCGGTATCGCGGTGATCGCCGCAGACGAAGACGCCGTCGCCGAGCGTGACCGGTGACCGCACCTCGAGCGGCGGTGTCATGGCGGGCAGCGCCGCGTCGACGCGGTGTCGTGTCACGACGCGCCAGTCCGTCGTGTCGCAGCCATAGATCTCGCCGACGTGGCGCAGGACGTCGGCCTCGGACGCGTCGCCGTCGGGACGGTCGAGCAGGCACGTCGCCTCGACGAGGTGCTTCGTCGGCGGGGCGTAGCTCGGGGCCGCGGCCGTCATGACAGCGGTGTTCCACACCGGGCCGGGTGGGACGGAGTCGCGGCGGCGTCCGTCGACGGCCACGAGCGGGAGGGAGTGGGGCGGCTCCGGCGCGTCGAACCACCACGTGACGAGGCCCTTGGTCGGCGGCTCGGGCAAGCTGGTGAGGGTGGCCGCGCCGATCGGGTCGGTCGCGACAACGGCGCTGCGGGCCCTCAGGCGCTGACCGTCGACCAGCACGTCCACGCCCCCGGGCACGGGTGTGATCGACTCGACGCGGCTGTTCAGCCGGACGCGGTCGCCGAGCGGCTTCGCGACTTGCTCGGGCAGGGCCTGCATGCCCGTCGCCGGGACGGCCGGGCGGCCCAGGGCGAACATCCGCACGAGCAGCTTCGTGAAGTTGGCCGACGAGCCGCCGTGGCTGTCGACGAGGACGCCGGCGAGGAAGGGATCGAGCACCTCTCGGCGCAGCCGACCCGTGACGCCGGCCTCGTCGAGAGACTCTGCCAGGGTCGAGTCCTTCTGGGCCAGAACGGTCTTCGGGTCGGCAATGACGCGAGCGGTCCACCGCGTGACGCCTGCCAGCTCGCGCGGGTGGAGGTAGCCGCTGCGCATCGTCTGGGCGAGCAGGCGTGGCTCTCGTATCGGGTCGGCGAGCACCTGGAGGCCGTTCGTCCGCCGCACCAGCACACCGGACCCGAAGGGCTTGAGGTCGAGCGTCGACACGTCGACCCACCGCCGCACCGCCGGGTAGGCGGGGTTGAGCACCTGGAAGCCCCGGTCGCACCGGAAGCCATCGATGACGTCGGTGCGGATGCGCCCGCCGACCCCGTCGCTCGACTCGAGGACGACGACCTCGTGACCGAGCTCGGTGAGCCGTCGCGCGCACCGCAGCCCTGCCAGCCCTGCACCGACGATGACGACGTCAGCGTCCACGAAAGGATCACCCCACTGCTCGAGTCCGGCCCCCGTCGCAGCGTAGACCTCACGGGTCGGTCGCGGGGTGGCTGCGAGGGCCGTATGCGAGTCGGGCACCCGGCCGGCTCGCGACGGGCCGCCGGACCGTCGCGACACGCCGTTCCGACGGCGCGGTGCCGAGGCCCGTCAGACCGTGCGCAGCCGTCGCGACGTCTGCGGCGTCGCCGGCCGTCGGGTGTGCCAGCGCCCGGCGGCGACGACGACGACCACGGCGGCGACGACCGCCGCGATGCCGGTCACGACGGAGCTGGGCTCGTCCCCGAGGCGGCCGACGGCGATCCAGGCGAGCCCCCAGGCCATCGCGGCGGCGACCGACCAGCGGCCACCGAGGCGACGGGCGAAGACGATGCCGAGTCCGGCCGCGACGGCCAGGACGACCACCGCGGCCGCCTGGTTGGCGGTGGCGCCGAGGTCCACGCCCGAGTCCACCAGTGCCGCAGTGATGTTGGCGCACGTCGCGACGGCGACCCAGCCGAGGTAGAGGCCGAACGTGCCGTCGAGGATGACCTGCTCCCACATCGACCTGGCGGGCTCACGGGTCAGGCGGCGCAGGAGGACGCCGAGGGTCAGCGCGAGCGCGACGATGACGACGACGCTCGCCCAGATCCAGCCCTGCTGCGTGACGAGGAGCCACGTCGCGTTGAGCACCATCGACGCGGCGGCGAGCCACCCGGTGCTGCGCACCCGCTCGCGAACGGCGTTGGCAGGCAGGGCCTGCCACACGGCATACGCGAGGAGGCCGAGGTAGATCGGGGTCCAGATCGAGAAGGCCGGGCCGGCGGGCGCGATGAGGGTCGCGGTCGCGGCCAGGGCTCCTCCCGAGGACTCCTCGACGCGCGTGCCGAGCACGCCGACGCCGACGAGCGTGCCGACCACGCAGAAGATCTCGGCGGCGATGACGGCCACGCGACGCACCTGGTCGCTGCTGGTCAGGGCGGCGGCCGGCGTGGTGGATCCGGGCATGTCGATCACCTCAGTCGCTCGGGAGATTGCTCATCCAGTTAGCGACCCTAACAGAGTGGCGCCGCCACGGGTCTATCCCCGCAGGCGCACCGACAGGCAGGTGACACAGCCCTCGAGCTTCTCGAACTCGGAGATGTCGACGGTCGTCACGTCGTGACCACGGGCGGCGAGCAGCTGCGCGCTGCGCGGCGCGGACGCGGACATGAGCACCGACATGCCACCGAGCAGCACGACGTGGGCGCCGGACTCCTCTGGCACAGCGAGGAACCGGGGCCACGTGCTCACGTCGTCGACGAGCGGTGGGTAGCCCAGGACGGTCCCGTCGGGCAGAGCCGTCACCGCCGACTTGAGGTGGAGGACCTTCGAGACGGGCACCGCCACCACCTCGACGCGATGGCCCTCCCACGCGCGCCGCAGCTGCTCGATGCCGGCGAGGTTCGTGCGGCCGCCGACACCGACCCACACGACGTGCCCGTGCTTGAGCACGTCCCCGCCGTCGAGGGTGCCGGGCTCCTCGACCTCGACGACCCGGTAGCCGTGTGCCTCGACGGCCTCGCGCACCCCTGCGCGCTCGCCGCGGCGTCCGGGTGCGCCGGAGCGGCACAGCACCGCGACGTCGCCGTGCACGACGACCTGGTCCTCGATGAAGACGCCGTCGGGGCAGTCGTCGACCGGCGGGGCCTCGACGACCGACCAGCCGCGACGGCGGAGCACGTCGACGTACTCCTGCCACTGCCGCAGGGCCAGCTCGCCGTCGACGGCTGCCGAGCGCTCGATGTGCGTCACGATCCCGTCCGCGAGACGAGGGGAGGGTCGACGGACGAGCGCGAGGCGACGGTGCACGCGCTCACTCTAGGGTCGCGGCGCTCACCGGTCGGAGGTCGCGGCCCGTCAGGGCGCGAGGATCGGCTTCTCGTCGGAGCGCGCCGTCGGCCACCAGCCCTGGGTCTGCGCCGTGTGGGTCAGCTGCTCCCGGTAGGCCGAGCCCGCCGCGCGCACGCACCGCTCGACGTCCTCGTCGTCGAGCGCCCCCACCCGCCAGCGGAGCAGGCGTCGGGCCGTGATGGGCTGGTCGCAGAGCGGCCGCAGCACCCCGCCCGGCGGCGCGGACGCCGTGGGCACGGCGAAGGACACGGCCCGGCCGGCGACGACCGCCGGCCACAACGGCCCGAGGTCGTGCGGTCCGTAGGACGAACGGAGGGTGACGCCGAGGCGGGCGAGCACGGTGCTCGTCGCCTCGGACCCGGGGTCGACCTCGGTCGGCGGCAGGATCCAGTCCTCGCCGGCGAGCTCCCTGATGTCGACGCACCGCTGGGCCGCCAGCGGGTGAGACGCCGACAGCGCGACGAGCAGCGGCTCACGCTCGACGATGACGCGCTCGCCGATCATCGACCGCGCCCGCTCCTCGCGCCGGTCGGCCACGAGCGCGATGACGACGGCGACGTCGACCCGGCCGTCGCTGATCGCGTCGGTCGTCGTCCCGCCGGACAGCGGTGGCACGGGCATCAACGGTCGCCGCATGTCCGTCGCGTAGGCGTGGCTGACGAACGACGTGAAGTAGCGCATCGAGTCCGACGTGAGGCGCAGCGGGGCGTCGCTCGCGCGGTGGGTGCGCACGTCCTCGCGCAGCGCCGCCACCTCGTCGAGGACGGTGCGAGCCCGCGACACGACGCGCTCGCCGATCGCGGTGCACGCGATCCCGTCTCCGCTCGGCCGGAACAGCGTGCAGCCGAGGGCGCGTTCGATGCGACCCACCTCGGACCCCAGGGTCGCCGCAGACACCCCGAGGGTGGCCGCGGCGGCAGGGATGCTGCCCTGCTGCGCGACCACCGCGACGACGCGCAGGTGACGGACCTCGAGCTCCACGTGTCGAGAGTAGGCCGCCTGCCCGACGGCGCCACCCGGGACGTCCGGCGCCTCCGGGCGCCTCGGCACCTCCCGGCGCCTCGGCACCTCCCGGCACTTCCCGCGCGCATGGGCGCTTCAATGGGGTTGACCCTCACGTCGCGTGAGGCGTCACGCTCGATCCCATGACCGGAAGGACGCAGGAGATGACCACCTGGACGGTGGGGCAGGTCGCCGAGCTCTTCGACGTGACGGTGCGCACGCTGCACCACTACGACGAGATCGGACTGCTCGTCCCGAGCGAGCGCTCGCGAACGGGCTATCGGCTCTACACCGACGAGGACCTCACTCGCCTGCAGCAGGTCGTGGTCTACCGACGGCTCGAGATGCCGCTCGACGAGATCGCGACCCTGCTGCGCGGCGGCGAGGACGCAGCCGACCACCTGCGCCGGCAGCGCGCCACCGTCATGACCCGGCTGGACGAGCTGCGCGAGCTCGTCTCGGCCATCGACCGAGCACTGGAGAGAGCGATGAACGACCAGCCCGCCACGACCGAGGACCTCAAGGAGCTCTTCGGCGACGGCTTCACGGACGAGTACGAGCAGGAGGCGCAGGACCGCTGGGGTGAGACCGACGCCTGGAAGCAGTCGCGGTCGCGCACCAAGCGCTACACGAAGGCGGACTGGGAGCAGGTCAAGCAGGAGGCCGACGCCGTCAACGCCGCCTTCGTCGCAGCCCTGCACTCGGGCGCGCCCGCGACGAGCGAGGCGGCCATGGACGCCGCCGAGCAGCACCGCCGACACATCCACGACCGCTTCTACGACCTCGACCACACCTTCCACATCGGGCTCGCCGACATGTACGTCGCCGACCCCCGCTTCACGAAGACGTACGAGGACCTCGCACCCGGGCTCGCGGCATACGTCCGCGACGCCATCCACGCCAACGCCGACCGCCACCGCGAGTGACGTCGGGGGCCCACCGGGCCGGGCGACCGCTGCGCCGCCCGGTCCGGTGTGCCCGATGTGCGCTGTGCCCGGTGGTGCGCGACGCACCCGCTCAGGCGCAGGACATGTGGTCGAACGAGACCGTCACGGTGCCGTTCGCGTTGAGCGTGGCCTGGGCGTTGTCGTGGAACTGCAGGTGGGACCCGTCCGTGCCCGTCGCGTTGACGTTGAACGTGCTGTGCTCGACGCCGTTGCGCAGGTTGTTCTCGTCGCCGAACCAATTGGCGAAGTGTCCCGTGTAGGTGATCTTCGACGGGTCGTCCGGCGTGAACGTGAACTTGCCCTCGGCCGTGCCCGTGAACCACGAGCCGGTCTTGTTGATGGTGCCGTGGAAGATCTGGTTCTCCACGGCGCTGACCGTGCCCGGGTCCCCGGTGCACGGATTCATGTCGTGGAACACGTCGACGACCGAGTGCTGGTTGTCGGTGAACGTGACGGCTCCCTGGCCGCCGGCACCGGCGGACACGGCACTGACGACGAGAAGCGGAGCGACGGCGGCCATCGCGCAGGTGGCCCGAATGCTGAGTCGGCTCATACGACTCTCCCTTGAAGATGTGTTCCTGTGGCGCCCGAGGAGGACTGTGGCCCCCTGGTCGAGGGTGCTCCCACTCCGCACGGCAGGTCGGTGGAACGGGAGAATCACAGCCACCTCCCAGCCCGCGCGGCCCAGGCGCCCACCAGTTGAACGCGGCCCGGTGCCGGTCGGCGGCCGCCGTAACCTTGGGCCATGCGAGTTGGTGTCTTCGGTGCAACGGGTCAGGTGGGTGGCGTCATGCGCGCCCTTCTCGAGGAGCGGGACTTCCCGGTCACGCAGGTGCGGTTCTTCGCGTCCGCGCGCTCGGCCGGCACGACGCTCCCGTTCAAGGGCGAGGACGTCACGGTCGAGGACTCGGCGACGGCCGACTTCGCCGGCATCGACATCGCCCTCTTCTCCAACGGCGGCGCCGCGAGCCGAGAGCTCGCGCCGAAGGTGGCCGCCGCCGGCGCGACCGTCGTCGACAACTCGAGCGCCTGGCGCAAGGACCCCGAGGTCCCGCTCGTCGTCTCCGAGGTCAACGCCGCTGACCTCGACGACATCCCCAAGGGCATCGTCGCCAACCCCAACTGCACGACGATGGCCGCGATGCCGGTCCTCAAGCCGCTCCACGACAGGGCGGGCCTCGTGCGCCTGCACGTCTCGAGCTACCAGGCCGTGAGCGGCTCCGGCGGCGTGGGCGTCCGGGAGCTCGACCGCCAGCTCAAGGGTGCGTATGCCGCGGGCGACCCCACCGGGCTCGCCCTCGACGGCCGCGCGGTGGCCGTCCCCGAGGCTCAGCTGTATGCCGTCCCGGTCGGCTTCAACGTCGTGCCCCTCGCGGGGTCCATCGTCGACGACGGCTCGCTCGAGACCGACGAGGAGCAGAAGCTGCGCAACGAGTCGCGCAAGATCCTGCACGCCCCCGACCTCCGGGTCTCGGGCACGTGCGTGCGCGTCCCCGTCTTCACGGGGCACAGCCTCGCGATCCACGCCGAGTTCGCCGAGGACATCTCGCCCGAGGAGGCGCTCGACCTGCTCAAGAACGCCCCGGGCGTCATCGTCACCGACGTGCCCAACCCGCTCGAGGCCGCCGGTCGTGACGAGGTCTTCGTCGGCCGCGTGCGCGCGGACCAGGCGGCGCCCGAGGGCAAGGGGCTCGTGCTCTTCGTCGTCGGCGACAACCTCCGCAAGGGCGCGGCCCTCAACGCCGTCCAGATCGCCGAGGCCCTGGTCGCGCGTCGCTGAGGCGTGGGCGCCGTCGTCACCCGCTTCCTCGGTGCCGGGGGAGAGCGGGGACGCGGGGCTGGTGTCCGGACGCTGGCATAGGGTCGGGGCGTGACGGAGAACCTCGCGGCTGCGACCCATCGACAGGGCACCGCTCCCGGGCTCTTCGTCTGTTTCGAGGGTGGCGACGGTGCGGGCAAGTCGACCCAGGTGCGCCTGCTCACCGAGGCGCTCGAGCTGCGAGGGCGCGAGGTGGTCGTGACCCGCCAGCCCGGAGGCACCCCGCTCGGCGAGCAGATCCGCGAGCTCGTGCTGCACGGCGACCACGTCGCGGCGCGCGCCGAGGCGCTCCTCTTCGCGGCCGACAAGGCCCACCACGTCGACCAGCTCATCAAGCCGGCGCTGGCGCGCGGTGCCGTCGTCATCACCGACCGCTACGTCGACAGCTCGATCACCTACCAGGGTGCCGGCCGCGAGCTCGGCCGCGACGAGATCACCGCCTTGCAGCACTGGGCCGTCGGCGGCCTGCTGCCCGACCTGACCATCGTCCTCGACGTCTCGCCCGAGGTGGGTCGCGCGCGTCGCGGCACCGTGCACGACCGCCTCGAGTCCGAGGCCGACGCCTTCCACGCCGCGGTCCGCCGGGGCTACCTCGAGCTCGCCGCGGCCGACCCCGAGCGCTACCTCGTCCTCGACGCGACCGAGTCGGTCGAGCGGCTCCACGCCGGCGTCGTCGACGGCGTCGACCGCGTCATGGCGGGTCGCCGATGACCGTCTGGGCCGACCTCGTCGGCCAGGAGCCGACGATCGAGACGCTCTCGCGTGCCGTCAGCGACGAGTCGGCGATGACGCACGCGTGGCTCTTCACCGGTCCGCCCGGCTCGGGCCGCTCGACCGCAGCCCGGGCCTTCGCCGCCGCCCTCCAGTGCCCCGACGGTGGCTGCGGTCAGTGTCGCGAGTGCCGCACGGCCCTCGACGGCAGCCACGCGGACGTCAAGGTCGTCGCCACCGAGGGCCTGTCGATCAAGGTCGCCGAGGCCCGGGCGCTCGTCCAGGAGGCCGCGCTGCGCCCGTCGGTCGGCCGCTGGCGCATCATCATCATCGAGGACGCCGACCGTCTCACCGCTTACACCGACGCTCCGGCCGACGCACTGCTCAAGGCCCTCGAGGAGCCGACGCCGCGCACGGTCTGGATGCTCTGCGCGCCGAGCCTCGAGGACGTCATCGTCACGATCCGCTCGCGGTCGCGACACGTCCGTCTGCGCACACCCCCGGTCGAGGCCGTCGCCGAGCTGCTCCAGCGACGCGACGGGGTCGATCCCGCCATGGCGTTGTATGCCGCCCGCGCCGCCCAGTCGCACGTCGGCCTCGCGCGTCGGCTGGCTCGCGACGAGCAGGCCCGCATCCGCCGTCGTGACGTCATCGCCATGGCCACGAAGATCCTCGGTGTCGGTGACGCCATCGGTGCGGCTGCCGACCTCGCCCAGATCGCCGACGAGGAGTCGACCGCCTCGAGCGCCGAGCGCGACGCCGCCGAGCGCGCACACCTCATGGAGACACTCGGCGCCGACCCGACGGCGCGCACCCAGCCGCCCCACATCCGCTCGCAGGTCGCCGCGCTCGAGCGCGAGCAGAAGACCCGCGCCACCCGGTCGGCCCGCGACGTCGTCGACCGGGCCCTCATCGACCTCACCTCGATCTACCGCGACGCGCTCGTGCTGCGCCTGCGCTCCGACGTCGACCTCGTCAACCCCGACGCCGTCGACAAGGTGCGCGCGCTCGCCGGCGTCTTCGGCCCCGAGCAGCTGCTCGCCGCCATGGACGCCATCAACGAGGCCCGCGACCGCATCAACGCCAACGTGTCGCCGCTGCTCGCGCTCGAGGCGATGGCCCTGCAGCTCCGGGTCCCGCGCGACCTCGGCATCTGACCCACTCTCGCGCGGCGGCGGTGTGAGGTTCCCCATGCGTGACCGGGGAGCGCCCGGCGGGCCCGCGAGCCGCCCCGTGCGCTAGCCCGCGCGGCCGACGGTCCGGGCGACACGGCATACGGCCTCGATGCGGTCACGACCTGTCGTCCTTGGCGGCCGCCTACAGGTCGACCGGTTACGGTTTCGGGCATGACGACACGCCCTGCCGCCATCTCCCGCGCCCTCACCGCCACCGTGGCGACGCTGGCGCTGGTGCTGGCTGCTACGGCCTGCACGACGAGCGAGCCACCGGTCGGGCCCACCTCGAAGACCGGTCTCCCGCCTGCCACGGCGGCGCCGAGCGCGGCGCTCGCCTCCTACTACACCCAGAAGCTCGACTGGAAGAAGTGCGGCGACCTCGAGTGCGCCGACCTGCGGGTCCCGCTCGACCACGCGGCCCCGGACCCGTCCAAGGACCTGACGATCAAGGTCGCCCGGGTCAAGGCCCGCGACCAGGGGAAGCGCCTGGGCTCGCTGCTCGTCAACCCCGGCGGCCCGGGCGCGTCGGGGATCGACTACGTACGCGGTGGAGCCGAGACGATCGGCGGCCCCGAGGTGCGCCGCTACTACGACCTCGTCGGCTTCGACCCGCGCGGCGTCGCGAGCTCCGACCCGATCGACTGCCTCGACGACAAGGCCCTCGACCGCTTCCTCGCAGCCGACCCGACACCCGACGACGCCACCGAGGAGCAGGCGCTGCTCACGCAGGCCAAGGCCATGGCCGACGGCTGCCAGAAGGACAACCCCGACCTCGTCAAGCACCTCTCGACCGCCGACGCTGCCCGCGACATGGACATCCTCAGGGCCGCGGTCGGGGACACCCAGCTGAACTATCTCGGCAAGTCCTACGGCACGTTCCTCGGCTCGACGTATGCCGACCTCTTCCCGCAGCGCGTCGGCCGCGTCGTCCTCGACGGCGTCGTGCCGCCCGACCTGACGAGCGCCGAGCTCGGCGAGGGCCAGGCTCGCGGCTTCCAGATCGCGACGCAGGCCTACGTCGAGGACTGCGTCACCGAGGACTGCCCCCTCGGCTCGACCCCGGAGGCCGCACTCAAGGGCCTCGACGACTTCTTCCGCCAGGTCGACCGCCAGCCCCTGCCGACCGGCGACCCCAGCGCCCCCTTGCTCACCGAGGGCTGGGCCCGTCTCGGCGTCGCCGTCGCGCTCTACGACCAGGGCTCGTGGGGCTTCCTCACCGACGCGCTCCGGGAGGCCAAGTCCGGCAACGGCCAGTCCCTCATGCAGCTGGCCGACGCCTATGCAGGCCGACGTCCGGGTGGCGGCTACGACGGCAACCTCATGGAGTCGATCTACGCCGTCAACTGCCTCGACCGACCGGACAGCCCCGACGTGTCCGCCTACGAGACCTACGCCAAGGACTTCTCGGCCAAGGCGCCGACGTGGGGTGCCAACCTCGCGTGGGGCGCCCTGCCGTGCGGCGTGTGGCCGGTGAAGTCCGCCGTCGGCCCGCACACGGTGGCGGCCCCCGGCAGCGACCCGATCGTCGTCGTCGGGACGACGCGCGACCCCGCCACGATCTACGAGTGGTCCAAGCGGCTGCGTGACCAGCTCGACAACGCCGTGCTCGTGTCCTACGACGGCGACGGCCACACCGCCTACGGTCGGAGCAACACGTGCGTCGACAGCGCCATCGACGCCTACTACGTGCAGGGGCGCGTGCCCAAGGACGGACTCAAGTGCTGAACGAGGACCCGCGTCCCGACGACCTTCCGGACGCACCGACGGGGTATGCGGCCCTGCCGCCCGCCTACCCGGCACCCGCGCCGGGTGCCCGGAGCGGTGACGCGGGCGGGCCCGGCGGGTCCGGCGGGTCCTGGGGATCCGGGGGGGCCTGGGGCTCTGGGGGCTCCGGGACGGGCCGGCCGCGCCGGTCGTCGGTGCGACCGGTGCTCGCGGCCGTCGCCGTGGTGGCCGTCGTCGCAGCCCTGGCCCTCGCCGTCTGGCGCATCGGCAACCCGCCGACCGTCGCCCAGCCCCGGGTCACGGCACCGGCGTCGGGCTCGCCGGCACCGAGCGCCACGGACCCGGCGCCCGCGACGCCGGCGCCGAACGGCACCGTCACGGCGGACTACCCGGCCGCACTCGCGCCCTTCTACACCCAGCAGCTCGGCTGGTCGCCGTGCGCGGACAACGCCAAGCACGAGTGCGCCACGATGGAGGTGCCCGTCGACTACGCCAAGCCGACCGGCGACCGCTTCACCCTCGCGCTGCGCAAGGCCCCGGCGACGCAGCCGTCCAAGCGCCTCGGCTCGCTCGTCATCAACCCCGGGGGGCCCGGCGGCTCCGGGGTGGAGTACGCCCAGTACTCGTCGTTCGTCTTCTCTCCCGGGGTGCGAGCGGCATACGACATCGTCGGCTTCGACCCGCGGGGGATCGGGGCATCGAGCCCCGTGCGGTGCCTGAGCAACTCCGACATGGACCTCCTCTTCAGCGCCGACCCGACACCCGACTCGGCGGCCGAGCGTTCGACGCTGCTCGCCGACGTCGACGGGGTGACGAAGCGCTGCGCGGCGCGCGGGGGCGCCAGGGCGATGCACATGAGCACGACCGAGGTGGCCCGCGACATGGACGTCATGCGGGTGCTCCTCGGCGACGAGAAGCTCAACTTCTTCGGCGGCTCCTACGGCACGTTCCTCGGCGCGATCTACGCCGACACGTTCCCGAAGAAGGTCGGCCGGATGGTGCTCGACTCGGCGATGTCGCCGAACCAGACCGAGCAGCAGGAGATGACCTACGACATCCAGGGCTTCGAGTCCTCGATCGACGCCTTCATCGACTGGTGCGTCGCCCGGCCCGACTGCGCACTCGGCAGCGACAAGGCCGCCGCCCGCCAGAAGATCGTCGACCTGCTCGACAGCGTCGAGAAGAACGGCCTGACGACGACCAAGCCGGGTCTGCCCCGGATCGGCGAGGGCTGGGTCGGCTTCGCCATCTTCATGTGCCTCTACTCAGACCAGTCCTGGCCGACGCTCGACAAGGGGCTCGCGCAGGCGTTCACCGGCAAGGGCGACATCCTCCTCGCCAAGGGCATGTCGGTCGTGGAGCGCGGCATCACGGGCGACTACGCGCCGAGCACCTACCTGCAGGCGATGATCCCGGTGCGGTGTGCCGACTGGCCGCGGTCGACGGCCGACCCCACCCTGGTGGCGGAGCAGAAGAAGGCGAAGGCCGCGCACCCGCTGTGGGCCCGGATGACCGGTGAGCTCTACGACAACTGCCGCACGTGGCCGACGGCTGGGCGCACTCCCGAGGGAGCGACGCTCGCGGCCGGCGCCGACCCGATCCTCGTCATCGGCAACGAGCGTGACCCCGCGACGCCCATCGGTGGCACGAAGCAGCTCGCCAAGGACCTCGCCTCGGGCATTCTGCTCACGTCGGACCACGACGGGCACGGCACCTACTACGCTGGCAACTCGTGCGTGGACTCCGCCGTGGACGGGTACCTGCTCAGGGGAACGGCGCCGGCCGACGGCACGACCTGCTGAGCCGACTGCTCGCGCCCCTCGTCTCCGTCGCGGTCCTCGCGACACTCGTTCTGCTCGCCGCGAGCCCGGCCCACGGGCCGGGTGAGACGGTGCCCGGTGGCGCGGTCGCCGCCGGCTCGCCGGCCTCCCCGGAGCCAGGGTGGTCGGGCACGGATTCGCGCCGGCCGGCCGGGGCGGACGGCGACGCGTCGCCGCGTGACACGGTCGAGCTCGGGACACCGACGTCGAAGCCCGCCCAGGGTCTCGACGTCTTCTACGACCAGACGATCAGCTGGCGCCCCTGCGACGTCACGGGTGACGGCCGGGGCTCAGCTGACGACCGCTGCGGCACGGTGCGCGTCCCCGTCGACTACCTCGCCCCTCGCGGTGAGACGGTCGAGATCGCCCTGCGCAAGGTTCCGGCCGGCAACCCCGAGGCACGCAAGGGCACGCTCTTCATCAACCCTGGTGGTCCCGGCGCCTCCGGCCTCGAGTTCGCGATGGAGGCCCGGGACTTCTTCTCCGACGACGTCCGCGAGGTCTGGGACGTCGTCGGCTTCGACCCGCGCGGCATCGGCGAGTCGGGCGGCTTCGCCTGCCTGCGCAGCAAGGACCTCGACGCGATGTACGCCGCCGACCCCACCCCGGACACCCAGGCCGAGAAGGCGGCCGCCGCGTCGTCACGGACCGCTCGGCTCCAGGGCTGCCTGGCCCGAGGCGGTGCGCTCGCCCGCAACATGGGCTCCGAGCAGGTGGCCCGCGACCTCGACGTCATGCGCGATGCCGTCGGCGACGTCCATCTCAACTACTACGGCATCAGCTACGGCACGCTCATCGGGGCGCTCTACGGCGCCCAGTTCCCCGACCGGATCGGGCTCATGGTCATCGACTCGGCCGTCTCGCCCGACTACGTCGCGGCGGACTCGGCGTCGCAGGACGACGTCGACGGTTGGGCCGAGGAGGAGGCCGCGACGGTGGAGGACGGGCTCGACGCCTTCTTGGAGGACTGCGTCGACCAGGGTGACTGTGCTCTCGGTGACGACGTCGACACGGCACGCACCCGGCTCCTCGCCTTCCTCGACCGGCTCGAAAACAAGCCGCTCCCGAGCGACGCGCAGGGCATCCCGCGCCTCACCGAGGGCTGGGCCGTGACGGCCGTCAACTCGGTGCTCCTCTATCCGGACTCGTGGGAGGACGTCGAGGATGCGCTCCACGGGGCGCTCGAGGACGGTGACGGCACCGACCTCGTGTGGGCCGCGATGGACACGGTCATGCGCGACGACGACGGGTCGTACGTCGGTGGCTACGAGGCGAGCCACCTGCCGATCCACTGCGCGGACTGGCCGCTCGACGCGACGTCGCAGATGGAGCCGAGTGCCTCCGTCCTCGACGAGCACCCGGTCTACGCGCACCTCCACGGCGTGGCGACGGACTCCTGCGAGGGTTGGGTGGGCACCCAGCGCACCAACCTCATCCTCACGGTGGACGCCACCTCGCCGGTCCTCGTCCTCGCCAACGAGCGCGACCTGACGACCCCTCCAGACGGCACGCGGGAGATGGGTCACGGCATCTTCGGGTCGCGCCTCGTGCTCGTCGACGCGGACGGCCACGGGGTCTACGCCAACGGCAACGACTGCGCCGACGGGATCGTCGACGACTACCTCGTGCGGGGGCTCGCGCCGCGCAACGGCGAGCTCTGCGACGCCTGACGTCGCAGGGCCCAGACCACACGTCGAGGGGCACTCTCCGACGCGGAGAGTGCCCCTCGACGTCATGATGGCGTGTGCCGGCTCGATCAGTCGGTCGAGACCCGGACCACGATCTTGCCGGCGGTGTGCCCCTCCTGGTTGAGCCGGAAGGCGTCCGCCAGCTCCTCGAGCGGGAAGGTCTGCGCGACCGGCACCGTCAGCGTGCCTCCCTCGAAGAGCGCGGTCAGGCGGGCCAGCTCGGCGCCGTCCGGTCGCACCCAGACGTAGTGGCCGCCGGCCTCGGCGACCGACCCGTCGGCGATCGAGGCATGGCGTCCACCGTCGGCGATCACGGCCGTCGTCACGTCGAGCACGTCGCCCACGAAGTCCGCGACGGCGTCCACGCCGTCGGGAGCCAGCGCGCGGACGCGCTCGACCACGCCGTCGCCGTAGGTCACCGGCTCGGCACCGAGCTCGCGCAGGCGGTCGTGGTTGCGCTCCGACGCCGTCCCGATGACGCGGGCGCCGAGCGACCGGGCGATCTGCACCGCGAGCGAGCCGACGCCACCCGCCGCGGCGTGCACGAGCACGGTGTCGCCCTCGCCGACCTCGAGGCGCGTCAGCAGGCGCAGGGCGGTGAGGCCTGCGAGCGGCAGGCCGGCCGCCTCGTCCCACGACATCGTCGCGGGCTTGGCGGCGACGGCGCGCACCGGCACGCTGACGAGCTCGGCGAAGGTGCCGCCGTGGACGTAGTCCTTGCGGGCGTAGGCCAGCACCTCGTCGCCGGGCGAGAACTCGGGGGTGTCGAAGCCGACGGCCTCGACGACCCCGGACACGTCCCAGCCGGGGACGACCGGGAACCGCACGTCCATGACGGCGTCGAGGCCGCCCGACATGAGCTTCCAGTCGACGGGGTTGACCGACGCCGACCGCACTCGCACGAGCACCTCTCCGGGCCCGACCTTGGGGCGCGGCTGCTCGGTGAGGGCGAGCACCTCGGGTCCGCCGTAGGTGTCGTAGGTCATGGCGCGCATGGTCGGGTTCGTGGCGTTCGACTCGGTCATCGTGGTCCTTTCTGGGGGAGTGGCCGGTGGGGTTCCGCGGTCTCCTGAGGTCAAGGCCGAGGGGTCGGCGCGGCATTCCCAAGGGTCGCGACCGGCTCGGGCGCGGCCGGTGGCGACGTGCCGAAGGCCTCCTCGGGACACGATTTTTCTCCGGCAGGGGTCGTGCGTATACTCAACCTCCGTGTCCGGTCGCGCTCGCCGCGGCCCTCACGACCAGCCGCTTTAGCTCAGTCGGCCAGAGCGATTCACTCGTAATGAATAGGTCATCGGTTCGATTCCGATAAGCGGCTCGGCTCGAGGCCCCGTCACCTGCGTTCGTCGCAGGAGGCGGGGCCTTCTCCGTGCCCCGACACGCGACGGCGCCGGGCCCCATGGCACGCGGGACGGCATACTCCCGGTAATGACGAAGGAGCCCACCTGCGCGCGCAGGACGGGCTCCTTCGAGGCTGGTGCGGATGGGGGGGTGCGTGCCAGCCGTGGGGGTGTTACAGGTGTGACAGTAATCAACCTGTAGCCACGTGTACGGACTTTCGACAATTTGTGGCGAGAAGTTTCGGAATGGTGCGTCGTGGGGTTTTTGTCGACATCCCGGCGGAGCCCGGGCCGTCGTCGATCTGGCACAGTGACCCGGTGAGCGCGACCCCGGCAGACGTGGACCAGGACGTCCTGGCCGAGACGCTGGCCGTCGCGGCCCGCCTCGTCGGAGGCCCGCTGCGAGCCGTGGGTCAGCCCTTCCCCGGCAGTCGTCGCACGCTCGTCGTGCGAACCGTCGACCCGTCGGGCCGCTCGTTCGTGGTCAAGCGCTACCACAGCGAGGAGGGGCGGGAGGCGTATGCCCGCGAGGCGTCCGCGCTCGAGGCGCTGACCGGGGTCGCTCAGACACCGACGCTCGTGGCCGAGTCCAGCGACCCGCGCCTCGTCGTCATGGGCGACCTCGGGGACGGGACCCACCTGGCCGACGCGCTCCTCGGTGACGACGCCGACCGGGCCGCGGCCGCGCTGTCCGGGTGGGCCACGGCGGTGGCCCGTCTGCACCGGGCCGGGCACCAGGTGCGCGACACCTTCGAGGCCGGTGTGCTGGCCCGCTCGTCGGAGCCGGTCGACGTCGACTACCTGCCGGCACATCTCCTCGAGGCCGTCTCGGTGTGGGAGCGCCTTGCCACTGCCCTCGACGTCGCTGTGCCTGACGGGACGTTCGACGTGCTCGCAAGGGTGCCGGACCGTTTCCGGGTCGACGCCTGCAGTCTGTCCGCGGCCGACATGTGCCCCGACAACAACCTCGTCGGCGACGCCGGCCTCGTCCTGCTCGACTTCGAGTTCGCGTTGTGGCGACCGATCGTCTGGGACGCGGCCTACCTCAGGGTGCCGTGGCCGACGTGCTGGTGCGCCTGGTCGCTCGAGACCTCTGCCGCGGAGGCGGCACTGAAGCGATGGCGGAACGCCGTGGCGGTGGAGTGGCCCGAGGTGCAAGGTGCCGACTTCGACCACGACCACGACCTCGACCTCGCGACGGAGGCGTGGGCCTGGCTCGCCGGCAGCTGGTGCCTCGCCGGACTCGTCGACGGGGAGCCGCAGCGGGTCAACCCGGTGAAGCCGATGCCGCGCACGCCCGACCGCGTGCTCCGCTTCCTGCGCACCGCGTCGGCGGGGCCGGCGCTGCCCGAGCTCACCGAGGTCGCGCTGCGGCTGGCGCGTGCCGTCGAGACGACGTATGCCGCCACCGACGTGCCGCTCGCCCCCGCGTTCACCGGTGGTGCGTTCCGGTGACCGCCTGGACGACCCGGCGGGCGACCGCCGCCGATGCCACGGTCGTGGTCGGGCTGCGGGCGCTGATGTTCTCGGCGATGGGCGTGCCTGGCGTCGACGACCCGGGCTGGCAGGAGGCCGCCACGGCGTGGTTCGAGCGGGAGCTCGACGGCGGACGTGCCTGCGTCGTCGTCGCCGAGGATGCCGACGGCGAGGTCGTGGCCGGGGCGATGGCGGGGCTCCGCTTCGAGACGCCCTCGCCGGTCAACCCGAACGGCGTCTGGGGTCTCGTCAACAACGTCGCGACCCACCCTCGGGCGCGCCGGCAGGGGCTGGCCCGGGCGTGCGTCGTGGGCGTCCTCGACTGGTTGCGCGACGAGACGGAGGCGACGGTCGTCGAGCTCTTCGCGACGGGGGAGGGGGCAGGGCTCTACGAGGAGCTGGGCTTCACCCCGACGGCCTGGCCCGCGATGCGCCTCCGCCTCGACCGCTGAAGAACCGCCGGTTCGGGGGCCGCGGCGCCGGGGTGGCTGGGTGTGCTGGCTGGCCCCAGAGGTGTGCCCTCGCCGCAGGGGTGCGCGGTGCACCGCGCACGCGGGGGTCGAGCGCGCACTCGTGGTGCGACCGCGCACTCGTGGTGCGACCGCGCACTGTTCGGCTCCCGGCTCAGGGGACGGGCGCTGGCACGGCCTCGTGGGGCTGGGCGTGCTCGAGGACCCGCCGGAAACCCCACGACACGAGGACGGCCGCGGCGCCGGCACCGACCGTGACGGCATACGCCGGCGTGTGCCCGCCCCAGTCGGCGAGGCGCCCGGCCACCGCGGCCCCGAGCGCGTAGCCGAGCCCGGTGGCCGCGGCGAGCGCCGTCATCGCGGCGCCGGTGCGGGACGGCGGCGTGACGCGCTCGCCCAGGGTGAACGTCGTGATCATGTAGGGCGCGACGGTGAGGCCGAGCACGAGCAGGACGGGGACGAGAGCGGGCAGCGACCCGACGAGCAGGAGCGGCGCCGAGAGGGCGAGCAGGCCGACGGCGAACCATCGCAGCCGTGCCGACAGCGCGAACCGCGCGGGCAGTCCTGCGACGGCGAGACCGGCGATGACGCTGCCGACGCCGAGCAGGGCGTGGAAGTAGCCCGTGAGGCCGGGAGAGCCCGCGGCGGTGGCGAGGACGGACGTGCCGGTCTGGACCGACCCGAAGACGGTGCCGACGAGCAGCTGGGCGGCGCACAGGACGACGACGGCGGGTGTCATCAGTCGGCCGACGGCGCCGGCCGTCCGCGACGTCGCGGCGTGCGTGACCGCTGCGGTCTCGTGCAGGGCGAACCACGTGCCGAAGACGGCGAGGCCCGCGGCCGCGAGCGCCAAGGCCGCCGTGGGGCTCGCGACGGAGACGCCGAGCCCGACGAGCGCCGGGCCGAGGACGAAGGAGGCCTCGTCGGCCGCGCCCTCGTAGGAGAAGGCGGCGTCGACGAGCCGGTGCTGGCGGGCGCCGGTCTCGGCGGTGATGGGGCGCCAGCGCACGCGGGCCAGCGGACCGATCTGCGGCAGAAGGAGACCCGCGACCGCGCTCGCGACCGCGGCCATGCCCCAAGGGAGTCCGGCGTTGACCACGAGGAGGATGCCGACGAGGCCGGCCGCCCCGGCGAGCGACTGGAAGGCGACGACCCGGCGCTGGCCGAGCCGGTCGGCCCGGGCACCCCAGAAGGGCGCCCCGACGGCGTTGGCCACGGCGAGGGCGCCGGCGCAGAAGCCGCCCGCGCCGTAGCTGCCGGTGGCGGACGACACGAGCAGGAGGGTGCCCAGCTGGCTCATCGCGAGCGGCATACGAGCCAGGAAGGCGACGACGATGTAGGTGCGCCCGGTGAGGCCGAAGAGGTGGCGGTAGGAGTCGATGGGTGACACGTGAGCAGCTCCGGATCTGGTCGCGGGGTACGCGACAACGGGTGCGTGCCTACCCGCCCAACAGGTCACGCCAGATCCCTGTGCACCTCCCAGTGTAGGGCGTCGCGGACCGGAGCCCGGTC
Organism: Terrabacter sp. 2TAF16; assembly: GCF_052115065.1. Classification (NCBI taxonomy): domain Bacteria; kingdom Bacillati; phylum Actinomycetota; class Actinomycetes; order Micrococcales; family Intrasporangiaceae; genus Terrabacter; species Terrabacter sp. 2TAF16. Next base: position 55,694 of record NZ_JBFRFZ010000020.1, on the reverse strand, counting down.
GCTGCTCACCGGCCGGGACGGGTGGGGGCGCCGGGTGGGGGCGCCGGGTGGGGGCGCCGGGTGGGGGCGCCGGGTGGGGGCGCCGGGTGGGGGCGCCGGGTGGGGGCGCCGGGTGGAGGGCGCCGGGTGGAGGGCGGCGACGATCCGCCCAGGTGCGTCAGTCGCGCATGTGGTGGGCTTGGCGCACGGACGGCGAGAGCCGGTAGATCGCCTCGACCAGCCCCGCGCCGACGGCACCGACCGCGAGCGACTGCCAGACTAGCGGCAGGGGCGCGTCGAGGTTGAAGAAGGACGCGGCGGACGGCCACGCGAACGCCGTGACGGCGAGCCCGACCATCGCGGCGACGAGGACGGCCTTCCACAGCCGGAAGGGCCGGGCGAGCACGACGAGGATCCAGAAGAAGACCGTGAGGAGCGTGATCGTCGCTCCGCTGCCCGGCTGCCAGCACGCGACGTCGGCGACGGTCTTCGCGCCGGCCTCGACGGCACACCGGGTCGAGAACTCGTCCGGCGGCACGCCGTAGCTGCTGCCCGCGAGCAGGTAGGACGTGATGACGGCGACTCCCGCGACGGCGCCGGACGGCACGGCGAAACGCAGGATGCGTCCGAGGAAGCCGGAGAGGTAGCGGCGCTTGTTGGGTCCGAGGGCGAGGAAGAACGCCGGGATGCCGATGGTCACGGCCGACACGAGCGTCAGGTGGCGCGGCAGGAACGGGAAGGGCACGGCGATGAGCGCTGCAGCGAGGATGGCGACGAGGCTCATCGCGTTCTTGGCGAGGAAGAGGTTGGCGACGCGCTCGACGTTGCCGATGACCCGGCGTCCCTCGGCGAGCACGTCGGGCAGGTGCGAGAACCTCCCGTCGAGCAGGACGAGCTCGGCGACCGCCTTAGTGGCCTGGGCCCCGTTGCCCATGGCCACGCCGATGTCGGCGTCCTTGAGGGCGAGCGCGTCGTTGACGCCGTCTCCGGTCATCGCCACGACGTGACCGTCGGCCTGGAGCGCGTGGACGAAGGCGCGCTTCTGCTCGGGGGTGACCCGGCCGAAGACCGTGTGCGTCGCGAGGACCTCCCGCAGGGCGTCCTCGTCGTCGGGCAGGGTGCGCGCGTCGACGGGCTCGCCGACGTCGAGCCCCACGGTCCGGGCCACGGCGGCGACGGTGACGGGGTTGTCGCCCGAGATGACCTTGATGGCGACCCCCTGCTCGGCGAAGTAGTCGAGCGTCGCCTTGGCGTCGGGGCGCACCTGCTCGGTGAGGGTCACGAGGGCGGCCGGGGTGATGTCGGCCGGCAGCGTCGACTCCGTGAGGTGCGCCTCGCTCCGGGCGAGCAGGACGACGCGTCGCCCGGAGTCCGCGAGCGCGGCGACCCGTGCCCGGATCGCCTCGAGCACCTCGGGCGGCGACGGCTGCGGGTCGGCGGCGAGCAGCACCTCCGGCGCGCCGAGCACCCAGGTCGAGCGCTCGGCGAAGCACGCCGCGCTCCACTTGCGGGAGGAGGTGAAGGGGATCGTCTGCGTGCGCTCCCAGCCGGGCGCCTCGATGACCGCGGCCACGGCGGTCAGGGTGCCGTTGGCGTTCGGGTCGTCGGCGAGCGCCCCCAGCGCGCAACGGATCTCGTCGGCGTCCTGCCCGTCGAGGGTGTGCGCGTCCTCGAAGGCGATCTCGCCCGCGGTCAGCGTCCCCGTCTTGTCGAGGCAGACGACGTCGACCCGGGCGAGGCCCTCGACGGCCGGGAGCTGCTGGACGAGGACGTTGCGGCGCGTCAGCTGCACCGCTGACAGCAGGAACGCGACCGAGGTGAGGAGCACGAGACCCTCGGGCACGAGGCCGACGACGCCCGCCGCCGAGCGGAGGACGACCTCGCGCCAGCCCTGGTCGCCGACGGTGCGCCACTGCGACCAGATGGCGATGGGCAGGGCGCCGACGATGACCCAGGTGATGTAGGTCAGCAGGGTGTTGATCGAGTCCTGGATCTCCGAGCGGGTGCGCGTGAACTTCCTTGCGTCAGCGGCGATCCGGTTGACGTAGGCGTCGGCGCCGACCTGGCTCGCGTGGTAGCGGCCCGACCCCGCGACGACGCTCGTGCCCGACATGATGTCGTCGCCCTCGCCGTGCGGCACCGGATCGGACTCGCCGGTGAGGTTCGCCTCGTTGAGCTCGAGCCCGGCGCTCGCCAGGAGGGTGCCGTCGGCAGGCACCTCGTCGCCCGTGCGCAGCTCGATGAGATCGTCCTGCACCACCTCGGTCGTCGGCACCACCCGCACCTCGCCGTCGCGCACGACCCGCGTCGTCGGGGCGTTGAGCAGCGCGAGCCGGTCGAGCTTCCGCTTGGCGAGGTACTCCTGGACGATGCCGATGGCGGAGTTGACGACGAGCACGATCCCGAAGAGCCCGTCGGCGAACGACCCCGTCACCATGACGAGGACGAAGAGAGCGCCGAGGATCGCGTTGAAGCGGGTCAGCACGTTGGCCCGGACGATCTCGCCGATCGAGCGTGACGTCCGCTCGGTCAGCGCGTTGACGGCGCCACGCGAGACGCGCTCGGCCACCTCGGCACCCGTCAGCCCCTCGGGCCGGGTCAGGGTCGCCCCGCCAGGGGTCGGGCCGTCCGTCGTCCCGTGTGTCGAGCCGTGTGTCGCCCCGTCTGTCGTCACCGGCCCATTGTCGTATGCCGGGTGCTGGCCTCCGCGGTGGAACGCGCGCGAGCGCTGCGGAGGCGTCTCGGGAAGGCGGCGCGACGGCATACGACCGCCGTCGCCCCGGTGGTGGACAAAGGTTACTGATCGGTCTTCGGACGAGGTCCGGGGCGCTTCTCCGGTCGTGGGACGATGGGGCGCGTGACTGAGTCGATCCAACGTGCCCGCGCCACCACTGCCTCCTACTCGATCACGATGCGGATCCACGCCGGCACCGACCCGGCGGTCATCGGGGCCCTCGCGGTGAAGGTCGCCGAGAGCGGTGGCATCACGACGGCGCTCGACATCGTCGACTCGCACCCCGACCGGCTCGTCATCGACCTCACCTGCTCCGCCAGCAACGCCGAGCACTCGACCGAGGTCGTCGACGCCGTGGAGACGCTCGAGGGCGTCCGCGTCCACAAGGTCTCCGACCGCGTCTTCCTGCTGCACCTCGGCGGCAAGATCTCCGTCGAGTCCAAGGTCAACCTGCGCAACCGCCAGGACCTCGCGATGGCCTACACGCCCGGCGTCGGCCGCGTGAGCCAGGCCCTCTTCGAGCACCCCGAGGACGTGCCGCGCCTGACGATCAAGGGCAACTCGGTCGCCGTCGTCACCGACGGCTCGGCCGTGCTCGGGCTCGGCAACATCGGCCCGATGGCGGCGCTTCCGGTCATGGAGGGCAAGGCGGCGCTCTTCAAGCGCTTCGCCGACATCGATGCGTGGCCGATCTGCATCGACACGACCGACGTCGACGAGATCGTGCGCACCGTCGAGCTCATCGCCCCCGGCTTCGGTGGTATCAACCTCGAGGACATCGCCGCCCCGCGCTGCTTCGAGATCGAGGCCAAGCTGCGTGAGCGCCTCTCGATCCCCGTCTTCCACGACGACCAGCACGGCACGGCCATCGTCGTGCTCGCCGCGCTGAAGAACGCGCTGCGCTGCATCGACAAGAAGCTGCCCGACGCGCGCATCGTCGTCTCCGGTGGCGGCGCGGCCGGCTCGGCGATCGTCCAGCTGCTGCTCGCCGCCGGCGCGGTGGATGTCACCGTCTCCGACCGTCCGGGCCTGCTCAACCAGGACGACGAGTCCCTGACACCGGCGTGGCGCGACCTCGCCGAGAAGACCAACCCGCGCGGCCTCACCGGCACCCTGCGCGACGGCCTCCAGGGCGCCGACGTCTTCATCGGCGTGAGCGCACCCCACATCCTCGCGCCCGAGTGGATCGACGAGATGGCTGAGAAGCGCATCGTCTTCGCGCTCGCCAACCCCGACCCCGAGGTCGACATCTACGAGGCGACGCAGCGCGCCACCGTCGTGGCCTCGGGCCGCAGCGACTACCCGAACCAGATCAACAACGTGCTGGCCTTCCCCGGCGTCTTCCGTGGTCTGCTCGACGCCCGGGCGACCGACGTCACGACCGAGATGCTCATCAAGGCCGCCGACGCCATCGCCTCGGTCGTCACCGATGAGCAGCTCAACCCGAACTACATCATCCCGAGCGTCTTCCAGCCCGACATGAGCAAGACCGTCGCCAAGGCGATCGTCGACTGCGTGCCCAAGGCCCCGGCGATGAACATCCCGATGACCGGCGCCAACTGAGGAGCACGACCCACCGGATGACGAGCACGACCCATCCCGGACAGCGCTATCCGCTCGACGGCCGCCGCGCCTGGGCGGTGTGGGCGGCCGCCATCTCGGTCTACGTCCTCGCCGTCTTCCACCGCACCTCGCTCGGCGTCGCCGGTCTCGAGGCCGCCGACCGTTTCGGCATCAGCAGCTCGCAGCTGTCGACCTTCACGATCGTCCAGGTCTTCGTCTACGCAGCGATGCAGCTGCCGGTCGGGGCGCTGCTCGACCGCTACGGCAGCAAGCGCATGCTCGGGGTCGGGCTCACCCTGCTGACGCTGGCCCAGTTCGGCTTCGCGTTCGTCCACGCCTTCCCGGCCGCGCTGCTCTGCCGGGTGCTGCTCGGCATGGGCGACGCCATGGTGTTCATCTCGGTGCTGCGCCTCGTCGCGCTGTGGTTCTCACCGCGCCGCACGCCGATGGTGACGCAGCTGACCGGCGTCCTCGGGCAGCTCGGGGCGTTCGCCGCCGCCGGGCCGCTCGCGGCCGCGCTCCACCACTTCGGGTGGACCCCGTCGTATGCCGTCGCGGCGTCGGTCGGTGTGCTCACGGGGGTCGCGCTCGTCGTCGTCGTCAAGGACAGCCCCTACGTCGACCACCACCGGGACGAGCTGCGGCTGCGGGCCATCGCGCGCACCCTTCGGGCGGCGTGGCTCGTGCCGGGGACCCGGCTCGGGCTGTGGTCGCACTTCACGTCGCAGTTCGCCGCCAACATGTTCACGATGTTGTGGGGCTTCCCGTTCCTCGTTGCAGGACAAGGAGTCTCGGCGTCGACGGCAAGCGTGCTGCTCATGCTCATGGTCGTCACGACGGTCGTGTCGAGCCCCGTTATCGGCACGCTGACGATGCGCTACCCGTTCTCGCGCAGCACCCTCGTGCTGTGGATCGTCGCCGCCGCGATCGCCGCCTGGACGGTGGTGCTGCTCTGGCCCGGACGCGCGCCGCTGTGGATGCTCGTCGTCCTCGTCGTGCTCATCGCCATCGGCGGCCCGGGCTCGATGATCGGCTTCGACCTCGCGCGCACGTTCAACCCGCCGACCCGCATCGGCAGCGCCTCGGGCATCGTCAACACCGGCGGCTTCATCGCGACGTTGACGGCGGTCGCCCTCGTCGGCGTCGTCCTCGACCGGGTCGCTCCGGGCGGGCCGCCGACGTGGGACGTCGACGCGTTCCGGGTCGCGATGACGGTGCAGTACCCCGTGTGGGCTCTCGGGATCGTGCAGATCCTGCGCTACCGGCACAAGGCGCGGCGCGCGGCCCTCGAGGCCGACCCCGACGCGTACGCCGCCATGCAGGCCGGCCGCTCCGTCACCTTCCACTGACCGGGGCCGCTCTCAACCGTCGAGAGGCCACGTTCTGCGGGTCCGCACCTGTCGAGAGGCCACGTTTCGTGGGTGCCGACCCCTCGAAAGGCCACGTTCTGCGGTCTAGCCTGCTCGGGAGGAGGAGCGATGGCGACGTGGGCGGACGTGGACGAGCTGGCCGGTCGCCTGCCCGGCGCGGTGCTCGGGGTCGCCCACGAGGGCTCTCCCGCCTGGCACGCCGGACGGCATACGTTCGCGCGTCTGCGCTGGGACGACGACGGGCGCGAGCTCGTCCAGGTGTGGACCGGCGAGATGGACACCGAGCAGGCGCTCGCCGACCGGCGCGACACGTTCGTGCGGATCGACACGTTCCGCTACCGCGTCACGACGTGGGCGCGCCTCGACCGCCTCGACCGGGCCGAGCTCGCGGAGCTGCTCGTCGACTCCTATGACATTCGCGGCGGGCGCCGCCGGCGGGGTGACACCGACCTGGCGGACCTCCTGCCCTGAACCGTAGAAGGCCACGAACCGGGCCTCGCCCTGCGGGGGCGGCCCGGTTCGTGGCCTTTCGACGGTGGAAGAGGGTGGGCCTCAGGCGTCGCCGACGGTGAGGGCCTCGGCCTCGGTGCGGGACGTGACCTCCTCGGCGCCGTGTCCGGGCGCCTCGTCGAGCGCGCTGATGATCCGGCGAGCGGTGAGGAGCACGAGGACGGCCAGCACGACCGCGGCCGAGCCCACCCAGAAGGGCAGGTGGATCGACTTCTCGCCGAGGTTGCCGGCGAGCCACGGGGCGACGGCGCCGCCGCTGAAGCGCACGAAGGAGTAGGCCGCAGACGCGACCCCGCGCTCGACGGGGGAGACCTTCATGACCGTCTCGGTGATGAGCGTGTTGTTCACGCCGAGGAAGGCGCCGGCGAGGATGACGCCGACGACGAGCACGGTCTTGTTCTCGGTCCACATCGCCATGGCGGCGAGAATGACCGCGAAGCCGAGCAGCGCGCCGACGATGCCGGCCAGCGTGCCGAAGCGGCGCTGGATCATCGGGGCGACGAAGACCGACGTGATGGCGAGCAGCACGCCCCAGCCGAAGAAGATGAACCCGATCTCGTGCGCCCCCATGGCGAGCGGGAAGGGCGTGAAGGCGAGCAGGGTGAAGAAGCCGAAGTTGTAGAGCAGCGCCGTGATGCCGACGGTGAGCAGGCCACGGTGGCCGAGGGCACGCAGGGGCGCCGTGATCGAGGTCGGGTTCTCCGCCGGCGGGGTCTTCGGCAACGTGGTCAGCGTCGCGATGAACGCGACGGCCATGAGCACGGCGACGCCGTAGAACGGCCAGCGCCAGGAGATGCCGCCGAGCCAGCCGCCGAGCAGCGGGCCGGTCGCGATGCCGACACCGAGAGCGGCCTCGTAGAGGATGATCGCCTGCTTGACCGAGCCGGCAGCCGCGTTGACGATCGTCGCCAGGGCGGTCGCGATGAAGAGCGCGTTGCCGAGGCCCCAGAGGGCGCGGAAGGCGACGATGCCGCCGACGGTGTCCTGGCTGCCGGCGAAGGCGGCGCCGACGATGATGAGGGCGAGGCCGAGCAGCAGGGTGCGCTTGGCACCGACGCGGCTGCTGACCCAGCCGGTGCCGAGCATCGCGATGCCCATGACGGCGAGGTAGCTGGTGAAGAGGAGCGAGACCTGCGACGGGCCTGCACCGAGCTCGTCGGCGATCGGCTTGAGGATGGGGTCGACGAGGCCGATGCCCATGAAGGAGATCACGCAGGCGAAGGCGATCGACCAGACGGTCTTGGGTTGGCGCCACATGGTGGTGGTCATCCGTCCTTTCGGGTGGGGTGCGGGACAGGGGCGTCCGCCGCGGCGGCGAGCAGCTCGTTCATGACGTCGATGGCGACGCGGACGCGGTCGAGGGCCGGTCCGTCGAGCTGGTCGAGGGCGGGGGACAGGACGGCCAGTCGGGCCCGACGCACGGTCTCGAGCGCGGCGTGGCCCTCGTCGCTGAGGGAGATCACCGTGGCGCGCGCGTCGTCGGGGTCGGACGCGCGGTGCACCCAGCCCGACGCCTCGAGGCGCTGGAGCTGGGTGGTGATCGTCGGCTGGCTGCTGTGATCGGCGGCCGCGAGGGCGCTGACGCGGGAGGGTCCGAGCTCGTCGAGCAGGGCGAGGAGGCGGGCCTGCGCGAAGGGCACGTCGAACGACGCGTGCCGGCTGGCCCAGCGCGAGAGTCGCGCGGCCGAGCGCAGCAGGTCGTTGCCCAGGGTGGTCGGTTCGGTCACTCGCTCCAATTTACATAGACAACCTATGTATATCAAGTCCAGTTCATGGGACGGGGGTGGAGCGCTCACTCGAGTGGGACGGGGCGCTCACTCGACTGGGACTCAGCTGAGCTGGCCGAGCACGGCGTCGGCGCGACGCCCGGCATGCCTCGCGGCGAGCGCCGGGGTGCGCCGCGTGCCGCCACCACCGATGGTGATCGGCACGCCACCGGGGCAGGCGGTAGGTGGTGGAGGTGACGAGCGTGCCGAGGAGGATCGTCGACGTCTCACGCGCCAGGTCGACGGTCATGCCCCTGCAGCGACGTGTCAGCCGCGGACGATCCCGTCGACGACGACCTCGAGCATGGGCCGGACGTCGAGGTCGGCGTGGCTCGTGTCGGCGACGCTCGCGACGCCGCTGACGAGGCGCATGACGTTGGCGGCGTCGACGCCCGGGCGCAGCTCGCCCCCGGCGTCGAGGTGGTCGATGACGCGGCGGTTGGCCTCGCCCATGACGCGGCACTTGCGGTACATCGGGGACGCGGGGTCGTCCATGGCGGCGCAGATCTTGCTGGCCGCGCCCCGGTGCAGCGTGATGTGGTCGATGAAGTGCTCGAACCAGCCGAGCAGCATCTCCCGGGCGGGCTGCCCCGTGGCGATGGCGGCGTCGGCGTCGGCGGAAACGCGGTCGGTCCAGTCCTGCATGAGGGCGTCGACGAGGGCCTCGCGGGTGGGGAAGTGGCGGTAGAGCGTGCCGGGGCCTACCCCGGCCCGCTTCGCGATCTCGTCGAGCGAGGAGTCGGTGCCGCGCTCGGTGAAGACGATGCGGGCGGTCGCGAGGATCTTGTCGTAGTTGCGCCTGGCGTCGGCGCGCATCGGGCGAGGCATTTTCTCGGAGCTCTCCTGAGCCGGTCCGGCAGCCGAATCCCCTTGGGTGGCAACAGATCCCGGCGACGACTCGAGCGTCGCACTGCCAGCTTCGGCAGGCCTCACGAGAAATCTCCCTTGCTAAAACGGAGACAGTCTCCGTATTGTGGGTCAGGCAGAACCGGAGTGGTTCTCCGCTAATCGTAGCGCCGATCGTCGTCACAGAGGAGTCCGGCACCCATGACCACCACGATCCAGCCCACCCGACAGGCCCGACGCGTCCACCTGTCGCACCTCGCCACGACCCACCGTGCCCCGCTCGTGCCCCGCGGCACCCACGGAGCCGAGGGCACGCACGGCACGCAGGGTGCCAGCGACGGCGAGCGCCGACGCCGCACCCGCGCCACCTCCTTCACGCCCATGGCCCGCGACCTCACCGACGAGAGCTCGCACCGCCCGTTCACGCACCACGAATCCTGAGGTCAGAGATGTCGACCAGCACCACCGCATCACCCGTCACCCGACAACCCGAGCGCTCCACGCGGGAGCGGGCCGCCCGCCGCGGCGCCATCGGCCTAGGCGTCGTCCTCGTCGCCCAGCTCATGCTCGTGCTCGACGCGACCGTCGTGAACGTCGCGCTCCCGCACATCCAGACCGACCTCGGGTTCACGCCCGCGGGTCTCTCCTGGGTGCTCAACGCCTACACCCTCGCCTTCGGCGGGCTGCTGCTCCTGGGCGGGCGCCTCGGCGACGTCTTCGGGCGACTGCGCATCTTCGAGATCGGCCTGGCGATCTTCACCGTCGCGAGCCTGCTCGGTGGCCTCGCCACGTCCCCCGCCTGGCTCATCGCCGCGCGCACCCTCCAGGGCGTCGGCGCCGCCTTCGCCGCGCCGAGCGTCCTCGCCCTCGTCACGACGAGCGCCCCGAACGAGGCCGCGCGCAACCGCGGGCTGGCGCTCTTCACGGCCGTGTCGTCCGCGGGCGCGTCCATCGGCCTGCTCCTCGGTGGGATCCTCACCGACTACGTGAGCTGGCACTGGACGCTCTTCGTCAACGTCCCGATCGGGGCCGTCGTGCTCGTCCTCGCGCGCCGTTACGTGACCGAGACGCCGAGGATCCGTGGCCGCTTCGACGTGGTCGGCGCGATCACCGCCACCCTCGGCTCCGTCTCCGTCGTGCACGGCTTCATCAGTGCGGCCGACCGCGGCTGGGCGTCGCCCGTGACGATCGGCTCGTTCGTCGTCGGCGTGCTCCTCATCGCGCTCTTCGTGCGCACCGAGGGTCGGGTCAGCTCCCCGCTGCTGCCGCTCGCGCTCGTCCGCAACCGCACCCGCGGGGGAGCCCTCGTGCTCATGGCGCTCGTCGTCGGCGCGCAGTTCTCGACGTTCTTCCTCGTGACGCAGTACCTCCAGCTCGTCCTCGGCTTCAGCCCGGTCGCGACCGGCGCCGCGTTCCTCCCGCTCAGCCTCGCGATCTTCGCGACGTCGCGGGTCAGCGCCCGCCTCGTCGCCAAGGTCGGCCCCCGGCCGATGCTCCTCGTGGGCACGCTGGGCCTGACCGCCAGCTTCGTGTGGCTGAGCACCATGTCGACGACGAGCACGTATGCCGCCCACCTCCTGGGTGCGCTGGTGCTCAACGGCGTGTCGGCCGCGCTCGTCTTCATGCCGGTCACGGTCGTCGTCCTCGGCGGCGTCGACCGCGCCCAGGCCGGCACGGTCTCCGGGCTGCTCCAGACCGCGCAGCAGCTCGGTGGCGCCGTGGGCCTCGCCGCGATCGTCAGTGTCTACGCCTCGCAGGCCGTCCCGGGCCAGTTCGTGCCGGGCGTCGAGCCGGCGTTCCTCACGTCGGCGACGTTCACCCTCGTGGCGCTGCTCGTCGCGGCGTTCGTGCTCCGGCCGCGTCCGGCCCAGGCGGTGACCACATCGCCGGTGGGGTGATCACCCCACCGGACGCCGGTCCGACGCGCATTTCACGTGCAGGCCCGCCCTGGTGCCGCACCCGCCGCCGGAGACGGCTGACCCCCGCGACCGGGACGGCGGCGGGGGTCAGGCACACGGCATACGAACGCGTGTGGGCAGGTGTTGCGGGTGGCTCAGTGACCCTGCGGCATCGCCCAGCGGGCGGTCGAGGTGCCCTGCTCCTTGGCGCGGTCGAAGGCCTCGCCGATGATCTTCTCGGCGGCCTCGCGGTTGCCCCAGTCGGATCCCTCGACGTGCTTGCCGGGCTCGAGGTCCTTGTAGCGCTCGAAGAAGTGCTGGATCTCGTCGAGGGTGAACGTGCTGACGTCAGAGATGTCCTGGACGTCGGCGGTGCGCGGGTCGACGGGCACGCAGAGCACCTTGTCGTCACCGCCGGCCTCGTCGGTCATGTGGAAGACACCGATCGGGCGCGCCTCGACGACGACGCCGGGGAAGACCGGCTCGGGCAGCAGCACGAGCGCGTCCAGGGGGTCGCCGTCCTCACCGAGCGAGTCCTCGATGTAGCCGTAGTCGGCGGGGTAGGCCATCGGCGTGAAGAGGTAGCGGTCGAGGCGGATCCGACCGGTCTCGTGGTCGACCTCGTACTTGTTGCGCTGTCCGCGCGGGATCTCGATGGTGACGTCGAACTCCACGTCTTCCCCTTCTTCACGGTCTTCGGGTGCTGTCTCGGGTGCGGCTCGGGTGCCGGAGCATCCGTCGGCGGCTGACAGAATCGTCCGCGACAGTGTGTCAGCAAGGGCGGTCCTTGCGCGAAACAGCGACGGACGACGGACAGGGGGTGACGCGACGTGGCGCACGAGACGCAGCCGGCGCGGCGCGGTCCCCGCCTGACCTACGGCATGGCCGCGGTGTGGTCGGTCGTCGCGATCCTGCTGGGGTATGCCGTCCTCGACGTCGCCGACGCCGCGCCCGGTGCGCTGACGGTGCGGCCGCTGCCGCCGCCCCCGCCCACCGAGACGGTCGCGACGCGGACGCTGCCCTCGGTCCCGCAGCCGACAATGTCGACCTCGGTCGCGCCGCCGCTGCCCTCGCTCGCCGGCGACACGGCCGCCCCGTCGGCCGCCGGCATCGAGCAGGCGCTCGCGTCGGTGCGTGCGCTCCCGGCGCTGGGCGACTCGGCCCTCGTCGTCCGTGACGGGCAGACCGGCGACGTGCTGCTCGACCAGGGCGGCGACGAGCTGCGCATCCCGGCCTCGACGACCAAGCTGCTCTCCGCCGCGGCGATCGGCCAGACCTTCGCACCCGACGAGACGCTGCGCACCGTCGTGCGCGAGGGGGACACGCCCGACGAGATCGTCCTCGTGGCGGGCGGCGACTCCCTGCTCAACCCCGGCACGGGCGACCCCGACGCGGTCGCCGGCCGAGCCGGACTGCGCGACCTGGCCGAGCAGGTGGCCACGGCACTCAAGGGCAGCGGCACCACCAGTGTCACCCTCTACGTCGACGAGACGTATGCCGCCGGGCCGACGACGGCGCCGACGTGGGCGTCGACCTTCCGCAGCTCGGGCATCACCGGCGCGGTCGCGATGCTCGGGCTGTCGAGCCAGCGCGCCCATGGTGGGGCGCCCGGCCCAGCCGACCCCGTCGCCGCCGTCCGGTCGGCCTTCGCCCGGCAGCTGGAGGGGCGCGGGATCGACGTGAGGCTGGCCGCGCGAGGTCAGGCACCCGGCGTCCCCGGGTCGCCGATGCCGACGCCGGCTGCCGACGGTGGAGCGTCCGCCACACCGTCCGACGGGACGACGCCGTCCGACGGGACGACGCCGTCCGACGGGGCCACCCCGTCCGACGGGGCAACACCGTCCGAAGGGGCGACGCCCGACGGCGCGCAGGCCCCGACGACCGCGGCCGTGACGCCGACCGCGCCCGCGAGCGGCCCGGGAGCGGTCCTCGGCAGCGTCGAGTCCGCGCCCGTGCGCGAGCAGCTGGCCCTCGCCCTCACCGACAGCGACAACGCGCTGACCGAGATCCTCTCCCGCCAAGCGGCCTACCGCTCCGGCGCCGGCACCGACTTCGCCGAGGTCGGCGCGTGGGTCGTGTCGCAGGTGGCCGCGCTCGGCCTCGACACGGCCGGCGTGACCCTCTCCGACGCGAGCGGCCTCTCCCGCGAGAACCGGGTCCCCGCCTCGCTCCTGTCCGACGTGCTCGTGCTCGGCTACGACGGGAAGCACGCCGTGCTGCGGCGAGCCCTCGACGGACTCCCGATCGGTGGCCTGACCGGCACCCTGGCGGACCGGTTCACCGGCGCCCAGCACGACGCCGCAGGACGCGCCCGGGCCAAGACGGGCACCCTGACCGGGGCCAACGCCCTCGCCGGGAGCGTCGTCGACGACGACGGTCGGCTCCTCGTCTTCGTGGGTATGGTCGCCGGAGTGGGAACCAACGACGCGCGAGCGGCGTTGGACCGTTTTGTAGCGGCGATCGCCTCGTGCGGGTGCCGCTGACGGGCCGGTGGGCCGCTCGGGGTCCTGGTGAGCGACGGTGGTCGTGACCTCTCCGTGTTGCCGGCTGGGCTTCCCAGACACCTCGAGCGACGTCGACACCGTCACGGCACCGAAAGGGCTGGCATGACCGACACGACCCTCCCGACTCCCGTGGACGCCGGACGTCCCGATGGCTCGAGGGGTGGTGCGCCGGCCGCGTTCGTCGACTACGAGTTCGCGAAGCGGACCGGTCGGGCGATCGTCAACCCGGGCCCCCAGGTCTCGAGCGACGAGGCCGCGGCGATCGTCGCCGACCTGCGTGCAGCTGCCGCGTCCGCCGTGGCTCCGGTCGCCGAGACGAGCGCGCTGACCGCGCCCGCCGACGCGCCGGCGCCCCTCGTCGTCGACCGTGCGGGCTGGATCAGCGCCAACGTCGACTCGTTCAAGTCGATGCTCGACCCGGTCGTCGACAAGCTGAACGCGAGGAAGAAGTCGTCGACGAACGCCACCGCCGCGGCGATCGGCGGCAAGGTCACCGGCGCCGAGATGGGCGGGCTGCTCGCCTTCCTGTCGAGCAAGGTGCTCGGGCAGTACGACCTCGCACCCGGCGGCACGCCCCGGCTCCTCCTCGTCGCCCCGAACATCGTCGCCACCGAGCGCCGCCTCGAGGTCGACCCGACCGACTTCCGCCGCTGGGTCGCCATGCACGAGGAGACGCACCGGGTGCAGTTCACCGCGGTGCCGTGGCTGCGCGACCACATGGTGGCCCGCACCCAGGCGCTCGCCGTCGACCTCGCGCCGACCCCCGAGGACCTCTCCAAGCGGTTCGAGCAGCTGACGAAGAACCTCCCCGAGGTGTTCAGCTCCGGCGAGGGCATCGGCCAGCTCTTCGCGACCCCGGAGCAGAAGGCCCAGATCGCCGAGCTCACCGCCGTCATGTCGCTGCTCGAGGGCCATGCCGACGTCGTCATGGACGCCGTCGGTCCCCAGGTCATCCCGAGCGTCGGCGAGATCCGCCGCAAGTTCGACGAGCGCCGCAGCAGCTCGGTCGGCATCGACCGCCTGCTGCGCAAGCTCCTCGGTCTCGAGGCCAAGATGCGTCAGTACCGCGACGGCGCCGTCTTCGTCCGGGCCGTCACCGACCAGGTGGGCCGCGACGGCTTCAACGCCGTGTGGTCCTCCCCGGAGACGTTGCCCCGGGCCGCCGAGATCCTCGATCCGGGCGCCTGGGTGCGTCGGGTCCACGGGTGAGCGATGCGAGGTCCCGCAGACATGCCCGGTCCTGACCCCGCCGTCGCCGCCACCCGGCTCGCGGTGCGTGAGCACCTTGCCGACGTGCCCGAGGGCGGTGTCGTCCTCGTCGCGTGCTCGGGCGGCCCCGACTCCGTGGCGCTCGCCGCCGCCCTCGCCTTCGAGGCCCCGCGCTCCGGTGTGCGTGCCGGTGCCGTCGTCGTCGACCACGGCCTCCAGGACCGTTCGGCCCAGGTCGCCGAGGACGCGGCAGCCCTGTGCCGCGAGATCGGTCTCGACCCCGTCGAGGTCGTCCGCGCCGACGTGCGCACGAGCGGCGCCGGCCTCGAGGCCGACGCCCGGTCGGCCCGCTACGCCGCCATCGAGGGTGCGGCCGACCGCGTCGGCGCGTCCATGGTGCTCATCGGCCACACCCGCGACGACCAGGCGGAGCAGGTGCTCCTCGGCCTGTCCCGCGGGTCGGGAGCGCGGTCGCTGAGCGGTATGCCGGTGCGCCGCGACCGCTTCGTCCGTCCCCTCCTCGGCCTGCCGCGCGCCACGACGCTGGCCGCCTGCGCGGCCTACGGCATCGACCCGTGGGACGACCCGCACAACAGCGACGACTCGTTCCGTCGGGTCCGCGCCCGCCGGCTGCTCGCCACCCTCGAGTCCGACCTCGGCCCCGGCTTCGGGGCAGCCCTCGCCCGCAGTGCCGACCTGCTGCGCGAGGACGCCGACTACCTCGAGAGCCTGGCCGTCCGGGCCCGGGCCGACCTGCCCGGCGGTCCTGGCGGTGAGGGCGTCGACCTCGACGCGCTCGCGGCCCTGCCGCGGGCGATCCGCACGCGTGTCTGGCGGATCCTCGCCGCCGAGGCCGGCGCACCGCTCGCCGACGTCAGCGCCGCGCACGTCGAGTCGCTCGACGCGCTCCTCACGTCGTGGCACGGACAGGGCCCGCTCCACGTGCCCGGCGGCATCGCCGTCGCGCGCACCGGTGGTGCCATCGTCTTCAGCCCGCTGCGACAGACCGCCAACGCCTGATCCGGCTGGCCGCGACGGCCCCGCTGGTTTCGGGGCCGTGGCGCCCGAACCCGCGGTTTCATCGTCACGGGACCGACGGCATACCACCGCTTAAAGCTGCTCGGCTGAGTGGGCCCGGCCGCATCCCGGCGGGGACGGCACCCTGAGTGCGGTTGAATGGACCCGCCCCCCACGACCCTGCACCACCCCCCGCAACGCACTGAGGAGCCTCCGTGGACCACGAGCACATGGGAGATGACCTGGCCAAGGTCCTGCTCACCGAGGAGCAGATCCAGACCCGCCTCTCCGAGCTCGCCGCCGACATCTGGCGGGACTACGAGGGCAAGGAGTTCCTGCTCGTCGGCGTCCTCAAGGGTGCCGTCGTCGTCATGGCCGACCTCATGCGCGCCCTGCCCGGCACCGCACCGATGGACTGGATGGCGGTCTCGTCCTACGGCTCCGGCACGAAGTCCTCGGGCGTGGTGCGCATCCTCAAGGACCTCGACACCGACATCAGCGGCCGCCACGTGCTCATCGTCGAGGACATCATCGACTCCGGGCTGACGCTCTCGTGGATCAAGTCCAACCTCGAGTCGCGCAAGCCCGCCTCGGTCGAGATCTGCACGTTGCTGCGCAAGCCCGACGTCGTCAAGGTCGACATCCCGGTCAAGTACGTCGGCTTCGACATCCCCAACGAGTTCGTCGTCGGCTACGGCCTCGACTACGCCGAGAAGTACCGCAACCTGCGTTGTGTCGGCACCCTCGCGCCGCACGTCTACGCCTGACCGCGGCGGCCTCCGGTGACCTTCTCGATCGTCGCCCGCCAGGGTGACGCCCACGGCATCGCCGTTGCGAGCAAGTTCCTCGCGGTCGGGGCGGTCGTCCCGGCCGCCCGTCTCGGCGTGGGCGCGGTCGCGACGCAGTCCTTCGCCCGGGTCGCCTACCTCGACGAGCTCCTCGGCCGCCTCGCTGCCGGCGAGCCCGCGGACGAGGCGCTTGCGGCCGCGACCGCGCTCGACGAGGGTCGCGAGACCCGCCAGGTGGGCGTCGTCGGGCTCGCCTCGGCCGCGACCTTCACGGGCTCGGAGTGCAACGACTGGGCGGGCGGCGTCGCCCGCGATGACGGCCACACGGCATACGCCATCCAGGGCAACATCCTCACCGGGCCCGAGGTCGTCGAGGAGATGGAGCGCGCCTGGCACGAGACGGCAGGGCAGCCGCTCGCCCGGCGTCTGCTCGCCGCCCTCGTGGCCGGCGACGCCGCCGGTGGCGACTCCCGCGGACGCCAGAGCGCAGCCATGTACGCCGTCGAGCCGGGTTCCGGCTACGACGCGTGCGGGGTGCTTGCCGACCTGCGCGTCGACGACCACGCCGACCCGGTGACCGAGCTCGGGCGCCTGCTCTCCGACTGGGAGATGTACTTCGGCAAGCCCGAGGACGTCGCGCCGCTCGAGGGCGAGCTCGCCGACGAGGTGCGCGGAAGGCTGGCGCAGGCCGGGTTCAGCGAGGCCGACGTCGCGACGGCTCTCGCCGACTGGGCGGGCAACGCGAACTACGAGGCGCGCCTGAGCCCCGACGGCATCGACGGCCGGGTCCTCGAGGCCCTCCGCGCCGCCACCGACTGACCCACCACCCCGCGCGCCGCGGCCCCCGAACCGGCGGCCTGGTGGGTGGGGTGTCGACCAGCCGCGCGCTGTGGCCCCGAACCGTCGGGAGGCGGTGCTCGGGGGCTCAGAGCTTGCCGGCGAGGCGGAGGAGGTACTCCCGACGGTGGAGCGGGTCGAGGTCGGTGCGTGACCGGGTCGGCGCCGGTCCGACGACGGGCCGGTAGCCGTCGAACGCCGTCACGAGGTCGCCCAGCCCGCTCGTGAGGCCGGGCACCCGCTGCTGCAGCTCGTGCAGCCGCCCGGCCGGCACCTCCCCCCGCAGCCGCGTCACCGGGCCGAGCACGGCCGTCTCGCGTGGGGTCGCCCGCACGTGGCCGAGCATCGAGAGCGCCGCACCGAGCACGTCGCTCGGCACCTCGAGATCGAACCGGTGCACCGGTTCCTCGACCGCCGTGCCCGCGAGGCGCAGCGCCTCCATGAGCACGAGCGGCGTCAGGGCACGGAAGTCGCCGGCCGTGCTCGACATCGACTTGTCGAACTTCTGGTGCATGTGGCTCTGCCGTGGCCAGTAGCCCGAGTGCGTCACCGTGACGACGCAGTCGGTGACCGGCCACCCGTGCAGCCCCTGTCCGAGCGTCGCCCGGACGGTGTCCTCGACGGCGGTGAAGAACGACGCCGGCATCGAGCCGAGCTCGACCCCGAGGGCGAAGCAGACGCCGCTGCCCGGAGGGCCGGGGTCGACGCGCAGACCGACCGTCGCGAG
The DNA here is from genome assembly GCF_052115065.1 of Terrabacter sp. 2TAF16. Taxonomy (NCBI): domain Bacteria; kingdom Bacillati; phylum Actinomycetota; class Actinomycetes; order Micrococcales; family Intrasporangiaceae; genus Terrabacter; species Terrabacter sp. 2TAF16. Next base: position 37,946 of record NZ_JBFRFZ010000020.1, on the reverse strand, counting down.
AAACGGGTTCGGCGCCACGTCGATGACCTCGAACGCGCCCCCCGAACCGGTGACCCGCTCGCGACAGATGACCGTCGTCGTGCTGAACCGCGCCGCCACGGCGTACTCCGCCTCGAGCGTCGCGCCGATGACCTCCTTCTGCACCTCGCCGTAGAGCGACACGTGGGTCTCGCCGCGCACCTCGTCGTGCCGCAGGTCGATGAGCGGGTCCTGCTCCGCCAGCCGGGTCAGCGCCGTGTGCAGGGTCGCGCGCTCGGCGGGGTCGCACGCCTCGACGACCGTCTCGAGCGTCGGCGGCGAGAACTCGTGGACGAGCGGCCGCGCGAGGGCGGCATCGCCGACGAGGTCGCCGATCCGGGCCCGCTCGAGCCCGACGACCCGCGCGATGCGCCCCGCAGGTACCCGCGCGACGCGCTGCACCCCGCCGCGAGCGTGCACCGAGAGCCCGGTGACCCGCTCCTCGCGGCACCGCACGTCGTCGCCGGAGACCGAGGGCGTATGCCGTGTGCCCGGGTCCGATGCCATGGTCCCGACGGTGCGACCGTCGTGGACGAGCACCCGGTCGCGCACCGCCAGGCAGCCCGACGTGACGCTGACGAGGGCCACCTTCTCACCGGCGCCGCCGCGCTGGACCGCGAAGACGGTGGCCGCGAGCGGCGCCTCGGGGTCGGTTGTCCGCGCCGGCAGCAGGTCCGGCAGGGCCAGGGCGAGTTCCTCGACGCCGGCCCCCGTCATCGCCGAGCCGAGGAGGACGGGGCACACGAGACCTCGGCCCGTCTGCTCACCGAGGGCTGCTCGCAGCCGAGAGCCGTCGACCCGGTGCGGGGCGTCGAGCCAGTCCGCGAGCAGGCGGTCGTCCTCCCGGCTCAACGCCTCGACGACTCGCTCGCGGGCAGCTGCGGTGGCCCGGTCGGCGCCCTCGTGCTCGGCCGGCCCCCGCGTCGCCAGGCCCAGGGCCATGAGGCCGTCCGGGACGACGGCGGCGCCGCGCGTGCCCTCGTCGACGACCCGGCCGAGGGGCACTGGCGTGACGCCGAGCCGGTCGACGACCTCCTGCAGGACCGCGTCGGTGCGGGCGCCGGAGCGGTCGACCTTGTTGACGAAGAGCACCGTCGGGATGCGCAGCCGCCGCAGGGCCCGCATGAGCACGCGGGTCTGGGCCTGCACGCCCTCCACGGCGGAGACGACGAGCACGGCTCCGTCGAGCACCGCCAGCGAGCGCTCGACCTCCGCGATGAAGTCCGAGTGGCCCGGGGTGTCGACGAGGTTGACCGTGACGGGGTCGTCGGGGCCGCCGAGCTCGAAGGAGACGACGGCGGCCTTGATCGTGATCCCGCGGGCGCGCTCGAGCGCGAGGGTGTCGGTCTGCGTGCTGCCGTCGTCGACGCTGCCGAGCTCGGTGATGACTCCGGCGTGCAGGAGCAGACGTTCGGTCAGGCTCGTCTTGCCCGCGTCAACGTGGGCGAGGATCCCGAGGCCGAGGGTGCGTCCGGGACGCACGGGTGGGGTGGGTGGGGTGTCCAAGGTGCTCCATGTCCTGTGCGTAGGTGTGGGTGACCTGCTCGGGTGACATGAAGCTGCGGCGCATCCCGGTGCCTCTCTCCTCGGCCGTGCCTGACGTCGACGGGACCGTCGACCGCTCCAGTGCAGCAAGGCGGAGGAGCGTGCGGCAACCGGTTTTGGGCCGGGAGCACGGCACACGGCATACGCGAGCGGCGCCCGCCCGCGGACGGGACCGTCCAACCCTGCGTGGGCTGGTTCGTCACCGGCCCGCCGCATGCGGAACACTGGTAGTCCGCCGGACGTTGTGCCGGTGGACAAACTCACCGGACGAGCAGGAGGACCGGGGCCCCACAGGCCCCGCACGTACATGGACGCTAAGCGGATTCTGCGCACACCACTGTTGTGGATCTTGGTCCTCATCAGCGCGCTCGTCTTCGGCATGATGTTCTCCGAGTCCGGGCCGCCCCGGATCGACACCTCGGCTGCCATGAAGCAGATCACCGACGGCAACGTCGAGTCGGCCAAGCTGCTCAACAACGAGCGCATGGAGCTGACCCTCAAGACCCCCTACACCTCGCCCGACGGCACGGTGAAGGACGCGAAGTCGGTCTATGCCTACTACGTCGACGCCCGCGGCACCGACGTCGTCGAGGCCCTCAACGCCAAGCCGCCGGCACAGGGCGTCGACGACCAGATCGACGAGCCCAGCTGGTTCGGCTCGCTGCTCTTCTCGATCCTGCCGATCATCATCATCCTCGGCCTCTTCTGGTTCCTCATGGGCCAGATGCAGGGCGGCGGCAACCGCGTCATGCAGTTCGGCAAGTCGCGCGCCAAGCTCGCCACCAAGGACACCCCGAAGGTCACCTTCGCCGACGTCGCCGGCTGCGACGAGGCCATCGAGGAGCTCCAGGAGATCAAGGAGTTCCTCCAGGAGCCGGCGAAGTTCCTCGCCGTCGGCGCCAAGATCCCCAAGGGCGTGCTGCTCTACGGCCAGCCCGGTACCGGCAAGACCCTCCTGGCCCGCGCCGTCGCGGGTGAGGCCGGCGTGCCGTTCTACTCGATCTCCGGCTCCGACTTCGTCGAGATGTTCGTCGGTGTCGGCGCGAGCCGCGTCCGCGACCTCTTCGAGCAGGCCAAGGCCAACGCGCCCGCCATCGTCTTCGTCGACGAGATCGACGCCGTCGGACGCCACCGCGGCGCCGGCATGGGCGGCGGCCACGACGAGCGCGAGCAGACGCTCAACCAGCTGCTCGTCGAGATGGACGGCTTCGACGTCAAGACCAACGTCATCCTCATCGCGGCGACCAACCGCCCCGACATCCTCGACCCGGCTCTGCTGCGGCCGGGCCGCTTCGACCGCCAGATCGCCGTCGACGCGCCCGACATGATCGGCCGCCACCGCATCCTCGAGGTGCACGCCCAGGGCAAGCCCGTCACGGCTGACGTCGACCTGCTCGCCGTCGCCCGCCGCACGCCCGGCTTCACCGGCGCCGACCTCGCCAACGTCCTCAACGAGGCCGCCCTGCTCACCGCCCGCGGTGACAAGAAGGTCATCGACAACGAGGTCCTCGACGAGGCCATCGACCGCGTCATCGCCGGCCCGCAGAAGCGCACCCGCATCATGTCGGCCAAGGAGCGCAAGATCACGGCCTACCACGAGGGCGGCCACGCCCTCGTCGCCGCGTCGCTCAACCACACCGACCCGGTGACGAAGGTGACGATCCTCCCGCGTGGACGGGCCCTCGGCTACACGATGGTCATGCCGATCGACGACAAGTACTCCACGACGCGCAACGAGATCCTCGACCAGCTCGCGTACGCCCTCGGTGGCCGCGTCGCCGAGGAGATCGTCTTCCGCGAGCCGACCACCGGTGCCAGCAACGACATCGAGAAGGCGACCGGCATGGCCCGCAAGATGGTCACCGAGTTCGGCATGTCCGAGCGGGTCGGCGCCATCAAGCTCGGCCAGAGCACCGGCGAGGTCTTCCTCGGCCGCGACATGGGGCACCAGCGCGACTACTCCGAGGAGGTCGCCCGCATCGTCGACGAGGAGGTCCGCTCGCTCATCGACGCGGCCCACGACGAGGCGTACGCGGCGATCAACGCCAACCGCGACCTGCTCGACCACCTCGTCCTCGAGCTGCTCGAGAAGGAGACGCTCAACGTCCACGAGCTCGCCGAGCTTTTCAAGCCGGTCGTCAAGCAGCCGTCCCGTCCGACGTGGCTCTCGTCCCAGACGCGCCAGCTCGGCGACCGTCCGCCGGTCCTGACGCCGGCCGAGATCGCCGCGCAGAACGGCTCGGGCCAGAACGGCCACCTGCCCCCGCCGGTGCCCGCCGACCGCGTCATCGAGGACAAGATCGACGAGGCGGCCGCCGTCGGCGCGCACCCCCTCGCCGAGGAGCACCCCGTCGAGCAGGTCATCGAGGTGCCGGACGACCGCCCCGTCAACCCCACCGAGAAGAGCTGAGGCGTGTCGATCGACCAGCCGCGCGCCGAGGCGGCCGTCCGGGAGCTGCTCCTCGCCATCGGTGAGGACCCCGACCGCGAGGGCCTGCTCGACACCCCGGGCCGGGTGGCCCGGTCGTTCGCCGAGATCTACGCCGGCCTCGACATGACGGCAGCCGACGTGCTCCGCACGACGTTCGAGATCGACCACCAGGAGCTCGTCATCGTGCGGGACATCGAGCTCTACAGCACGTGCGAGCACCACCTCGTGCCCTTCCACGGGGTGGCGCATGTCGGCTACATCCCGAGCAAGGACGGGCGAGTCACCGGACTGTCCAAGCTCGCGCGTCTCGTCGACGTCTTCGCCCGGCGCCCGCAGGTGCAGGAGCGGCTCACGACGCAGATCGCCGACGCGCTCGTCGAGCACCTCGACGTGCAGGGCGTCATCGTCGTCGTCCAGGCGGAGCACCTCTGCATGTCCATGCGCGGCATCCGCAAGCCCGGCGCGAGCACCATCACCTCGGCGGTGCGCGGCCAGCTGCGCGACCCGGCCACTCGAGCAGAGGCCATGGCGCTCATGCTCGAGGGCAACAAGTGACCGACGGCCCGACACCCGCACCACCGACCGCGACACAATGGCGGCCATGACCGCGCGCCGTCCCGACCTCGACGCGACCTCCCTGCTCGGCGTGCGCGACCGCACGATCGTCATGGGGGTCGTCAACGTCACGCCCGACTCCTTCTCCGACGGTGGGGAGTGGTTCGAGCAGGACGCCGCCATCGCGCACGGACGTGACGTGCTCGCGGCCGGCGCCGACATCGTCGACGTGGGTGGCGAGTCCACCCGCCCCGGCGCGGAGCGCCCGTCCGTCGAGGAGGAGCTGCGCCGGGTCGTGCCTGTCGTCACCGCCCTCGCCGCCGACGGCGCCGTGGTCTCCGTCGACACGATGCGCGCGTCGGTCGCGCGTGCGGCGGTCGACGCCGGCGCCTCCATCGTCAACGACGTCTCGGGTGGCCTCGCCGACCCCGACATGGTCCCGTGGGTTGCCGCCAACCGCATGCCCTACATCGCGATGCACTGGCGCGGGCACAGCACCGGGATGCAGTCGCGCGCCGTCTATGACGACGTCGTCGAGGACGTCCTGCGCGAGCTGGGGGAGCGGCGCGACGCCCTCCTCGAAGGGGGCATCGACGAGGAGCACCTCGTCCTCGACCCGGGTCTCGGCTTCGCCAAGAACTCCGACCACAACTGGACCCTCATGGCCGCGCTCCCCGCGCTGCACGACCTCGGCCAGCCCATCCTGCTCGGTGCCTCGCGCAAGACCTTCCTCGGACGGCTGGGACGCGACGAGGGTGAGCCCCCTCGGCCTGCGGCCGAGCGCGACGTCGAGACGACGGCCACGTCGGTCATGGCCGCCATGGCGGGGCTGTGGTGCGTCCGCGTCCACGACGTCGCCTCCACGGTGCGCGCGTTGACCGTCGTCCAGGCCGCGCTCGAGCACGCCCCCGACGACCTTGCCGACGACCCCGAACCAGACGACTCTGCAGACCCGGAGGGCCTTCACCGATGACCGACCGCATCGTGCTCCAGGGCGTCTCCGCCCGCGGCACCCACGGCGTGCTGGACGTCGAGAAGCGCGACGGGCAGACGTTCTTCGTCGACGTCACGATGACGCTCGACCTCGAGCCCGCCGGTCGCACCGACGCCCTCGCCGCCACCGTCAACTACGCCGCGGTCGCGAGCGACGTCGTCGCCCGCATCACGGGTCCTTCGTTCGACCTCATCGAGCGCCTCGCCGAGGTCATCGCCGACGACGTCCTGCGCTACGACCTCGTCGACGCTGTCGAGGTCGTCGTGCACAAGCCCGAAGCGCCGGTCGGTCACCCGTTCACGGACGTCCAGGTGCAGGTCTCGCGCAGCAACGCCGCCCATGTCGTCATCGCGCTCGGCACCAACCTCGGCGACCGCGGCCAGACGCTGACCGACGCCATCGCAGCCCTCACCGCCCTACCGGGGCTCACTCTCACCCGGGTGTCGGACATCGTGACCACCGACCCCGTCGGTGGCCCCGAGCAGCCCGAGTACCTCAATGCCGTGGTCGTGGGCCGCTCGCTGCTGCATCCCACCGACCTGCTCGCCGAGCTGCACCGCATCGAGGCCGATCATGGTCGCACGCGTGAGGTGCGCTGGGGCGCAAGGACGCTCGACCTCGACCTCGTCCAGTACGGCCACCCCGGCGGCCACCGCGAGGTCACGAGCGACGACAAGCGCCTCACGCTGCCTCACCCCCGGGCCCACGAGCGGGCGTTCGTGCTCGTGCCGTGGCTCGACGCCGACCCGCGAGCCACGCTGCGCGTCGGTGAGGGTGTCCACGGCATACGCGCGGTGGTCGACCTGCTGGCCGACCTCGACCGATCGGGCGTGCGTCCCGGTCCCCGATGGGAGCAGCAGTGAGACCACACTCCGGCATCCGCGTCACGACTCTCGTGCTCGCGGGACTGGCCATGGCCGTGGTCGCGTGGCTCGCGCTGCGCTGGATGATGTCCGGCGGCAGCGCCGTGCCCGAGCCCGGCTGGGTCGGCGCCGCTGCGATGCTCTTCCTGACCGGCGGGCTGGTCCTCGCCGGCTGGCAGGTGCGCAAGGTCCGCGACGGCGCGCCCAACCCCGCCGTCACGCCGCTCCGCGCGGCCCGCACGCTCGTGCTCGGACAGGCCGGCGCGCTCACGGGCTCGGTGCTCGTCGGCTGGTACCTCGCCAACGCCCTCGTCCTGCTGCCGGACGCCGACGTCGACTCCCAGCGCGGGCGCATCCTGCCGTTCGTGCTGCACGCCGTCGTCGCGCTGCTGCTCGCCGTCGCCGGCATGGTCGTGCAGAACTGGTGCCGCCTCCGGCCGCGAGACGACGAGGACGAGGACGAGCGCGAGGCGGACACCCGCCGCTGACGCGTGACGCGTGGCCGGATCGTGACGGGTTTGGATGCAACGATCGGCGTTCCCGTGCTGTCATCACAGGTATGACGTCACGGGGCTCTCGTCGCGCGGTATCGAGGATGGGCACGTTCGCCCTGGGGCTCGTGCTGCTGACGGGATGCGGCTCGGCCGATGCTCCGGGTCGTGCGGACGGTGGCGTCGGCACCAGCGTGCCGGCACACGATGCCACGGCCTGGGCACCGGTGCCGCCCCTGCCGAGCCCGGACCCCGGCATGCTGCCCGTCCGTGCTCCGTCGGCCGAGTTCGCCGACCGCGCAAAGGTCGTCGCCGATGCCGTACGCCGCGCCGGCCCGCCGCCGGTCCCCACCCAACCCGTGCTCCTGTCGAGCTGGGCGCTCCTCGAGGGCTTCGACACGGGCGAGCAGAAGGTCGCGTGGACCTACGGGCACGTCACGCTCGCGCCGGCCGTCGGCCAGGCTGTCGCAGGCTCCGGGACCCTCCGGCTGCCCGACGGCTCGTCTCGACCGGTCGACCTCGTCGGAGTCCGCCCGGCCCTGGACCGTGCTCTCGAGGGTGCTCTGAGCAAGCCCAGGGACTGTGACGGCATCCCCGCCGCGCAGTGCCGGCTCGTCGTGTCCGAGGCGGTACTGGTCGAGGCCGCGGTGCGCACGAGCGGAGGAGACGCGACCGTGCCGGTCTGGCGCCTCACCGTCGAGGGCCTCGCTCACCCCATCTCGGTGATCGCCGTCGCCGACGGGGTGTTCGCGCAGCCTCAGCACCTGGGGCCGCTGCCCGGGTTGCCCGACGCGCCGCCCGAGCTTCACGGCGCGGACTCGCTCAGGCGCGTCGAGGGCGCGACCGTCGACGTCGGCATCGCCGGGGGAGGCTGCGACGCGGGTCTCGTCGCGCACGTCGTCGAGCTCGACGACATGGTGGTCGTCGGCGGCACGACGCCGCCGCTGCCGAAGGACACGGCCTGCACCGCCGACTACGCGTCGCGCCCCGCGCGGCTGCACCTGGCGCAGCCGCTCGGCACGCGGCCGGTCATCGACATCGCCTCGGGCAGGCCGCGGGTGCTCGGGGTGCCGGCTTTCTGAGCGGCCGGGCCCTACGTGGTGCCGGCGACGGTGATCGTCGAGGTGGGTGCTGGCGTCGTGGTCGACACCGACGGTGGCTGAGGGGGGCCGTCCGGCGTCGTCGTCCGGACGGGCCACGGCGGCGGGATCGTGTCGACGGTGTCCTCGTCGGAGCAGGCCGCCGCGAGCGTCACGGTCGCGGTGATGACGGTGACGGCGGCGGCGCGGAGGAGCGTCGCGCGCGAGACCCGGGCGGACGGCATACGACCCCTCACTTGTCGACGTCCCCGACGACGAAGAACATCGAACCGAGGATCGCGACCATGTCGGCGATGAGCTGGCCGGGCAGCATCTCGCTCAGCACGCTGACGTTGTTGAACGACGCCGAGCGCAGCTTGAGGCGCCACGGGGTCTTCTCGCCGCGCGAGACGAGGTAGTAGCCGTTGAAGCCGAGGGGGTTCTCGGTCGCGCAGTAGATCTCGCCCTCGGGCACCTTGAGCACCTTGGGGAGCTTGACGTTGATCGGGCCCTGCGGCAGCTGGACGAGCCGGTCGAGACAGGCCTGCGCGAGGTCGAGCGACACGTGCACCTGCTCGAGCAGCACCTCGAGGCGCGAGAGGCAGTCGCCGGCGGTCCGGGTCACGACGCGGCCCGGGCCCTTGTCGCCGAAGAGCTCGCCGTAGGCGAGGTAGGGCGCGTCGCGGCGCAGGTCGACGTCGAGGCCGCTGGCGCGTGCGATGGGGCCCGAGACGCCGTAGGCCTGGACCGTGGCCAGGGGCAGCACCCCGACGCCCCGGGTGCGGGCCTCGAGGATCTCGTTGCCGACGATGAGCCGCTCGAGGTCGGGCAGGCGCCTCCGAACGTTGGCGATCGCCTTGTCGACACGGCCCATCCAGCCGGCCGGGAGGTCCTCCTTGAGGCCGCCGACGCGGTTGAACATGTAGTGCATGCGCCCGCCGGAGACCTCCTCCATGACGGCCTGGAGCTCCTCGCGCTCGCGGAACGCGTGGAAGACCGGCGTGATGGCGCCGAGCTCGAGGGGATAGGAGCCGAGGAACATCAGGTGGTTGAGCACGCGGTTGAGCTCGGCGAGTGCGGTGCGCGCCCAGACGGCCCGCTCCGGCACCTCCATGCCGAGCATCTGCTCGACGCCGAGCACGACGCCGAGCTCGTTGGAGAAGGCGCTGAGCCAGTCGTGCCGGTTGGCGAGCACGATGATCTGGCGGTAGTCGCGGACCTCGAAGAGCTTCTCGGCGCCCCGGTGCATGTAGCCGACGATCGGCTCGGCGCTGATGATCCGCTCGCCGTCGACGACGATGCGCAGGCGGAGGACGCCGTGCGTCGCGGGGTGCTGAGGCCCGATGTTGAGCACCATGTCGGCGGTCGCGAGCCCGCCCGCGCCGATGCCGACGGTCAGGGCCTGACGCCGGCTCGGCGACGAGGCGGTGGTCTCCGTCATGGGCCCGAGCCTACGGCCCATGCGGAGGGCGTATGCCGTGTGGCCCCTCCCCGGGGCGGCCCCGGTCGGGCAGAGTGTGGGGGTGACCGACCTGTTCGACCTGCGCGGCCCCGCCGTCGTGACCGAGCCCTACGCGCCCCTCGCCGCAGCCCGTGAGCAGGCGCCGGTCCTGTGGCACGAGGGTCTGGGCCTCTGGGTGACGACGACGCACGCTTCTGCCAACGACGTCCTGCGTGACCGGCGGCTCGGGCGGATCCTGCGGCCGCGTTCCGAGGGTGACGACGCGTGGACGACGTTCGACTGGTTGCACGCCGACTCGATCCTCGACTCGGAGCCGCCGAAGCACACGCGGCTGCGCCGCCTCGTGGCCGGCGCGTTCGCCCGGGGGCACGTGGCGCGACTCCGTCCGCGGGTCGAGGAGATCGCGGCAGGGCTGCTCGACGATGTCGAGCGGATCCTCGACCGGGACGGCCGGGTCGACGTGATCTCCACCTACGCCGAGCCGCTGCCCGTCCTCGTCATCTGTGAGCTGCTCGGTGCGCCGACCGCGGACTGGAAGGTGCTACGGGACTGGTCCCAGGCCATCGTCCGGATGTACGAGGTCGACCCCGACCCCGAGTCCCAGCGGGACGCCCAGCGCGCCTGCGACGAGTTCGCCTCGTACGTCGACGCGCTCGCGGCGGAGCGGGCGGCCGCGCCCGGCGAGGACCTGCTGACCTCGCTCGTCCAGGAGCGGGACGGCGGCGACCGCCTCTCGCCGCGCGAGCTCGTCGCGACGGTCGTGCTGCTGCTCAACGCCGGGCACGAGGCGAGCGTCAACGGCTTCGGCAACGGTCTGGCGTCGCTGCTCGCCGACGCGGGGGAGCGTGACGCGGTGCTCGACGCCCTCGACGACCAGGCCTCCGTCGAGCGACTCGTCGAGGAGATGCTCCGGCACGACTCACCGCTGCACCTCTTCGAGCGCACCGCCACGGCCGACGTCGAGCTCCACGGGGTCACGGTCAGGGCCGGCCAGAAGGTGGCGGCGCTGCTCGGGGCCGCCAACCGCGACCCGGCCGTCTTCGCCGACCCCGACCGCTTCGACGCATCGCGCGAGCCCAACCCGCACCTGGCCTTCGGCGCCGGCATCCACTTCTGCCTCGGGGCGCCGCTGGCGCGGATGGAGCTGCAGATCTCGACTCGAGCCCTCCTCGAGCGGCTCGGGCCGATCGAGGTCGTCGACGCGGTGCGGCGACCGACGTTCGTGCTGCGCGGCTACGAGCGGCTCGTCGTCGCGCCGAGCGCAGGACCTGACCGGAGCACCGACCGAGGGAGAGAACGACATGGCTGAGCTGACGCCGTACATCTGCGTGGCCGACTCGCGGGCCGCGATCGAGTGGTACCGCGCTCACCTCGGCGCGGAGGTCGTCGTCGACCCGATCGTCATGGACGACGGGCACGTCGGGCACTGCGAGCTGGCTGTCGACGGCGCCCGGTGGATGATGTCCGACGCGTTCGAGTCCGCGGGAGTCGCCCCGCCGGACCCGGGCCGTGGCAACGCCGTCACGCTGCACCTCACGGTGACGGACGTCGACGCCCTCTGCCGCCGGGTGCAGGGCGCAGGGGCCACCGTTGACCGCGCACCCGAGGACAACCCGCCGATCGGCCGGCTCGCCGTCTTCCACGACCCGTTCGGGCACCGCTGGTTCCTCAACCAGCCCCTGCCCGAGCCGGTGCCGGACCCGGTGCCGGAGTCGCTGCCGGAGTCGCTGCCCGAGCCCGACTGACGGGCTCGCCGGCCGCGTCTGGCCGCGCCAGCCTTCGTCAGGTGCGGTCGGCCTCGCGGCCACGCAGCACGAGGAAGCCACCGACCCCGAGAAGCACGACGGTGCCCACGATGGTGAGCAGGATCGGCACGAGGAGCGAGCCTTCGGCGTCGTCGGTGCCGGCGGCGGGCTTGACGTGCACGGTCGCACCGGCCGTGGCGGTGGACCCGTCGAGCCCGATCGCCGCGTGGAAGGAGAACGTGCCGGTGACGGGGTGGCCGTCGTCGGAGGTGACGCGGTAGGACACCGTGTAGTCGCCCCCGGGCGCGTTCGGCGCGAGGGCCTGCGTCACGTCGCGGCCCTCGATCGTCGGGCTGCCGGACGACACGGGTCCCGTCGGCCCGGTGACGACGACCTGGGTGCCGATCTCGAGCGGGGCCTCCGAGAAGGTGAGCACCACGGTGCCCGGCAGCTGCGTGACGCTCGTGCCGTCGGCGGGGTTCGTGCGCTCGAGGACGTCGTGCGCGAAGGCGGTCGCCGGCACGGCGACGAGGAGTCCGAGGGCGAGCAGCGCGGAGGCGAGACGACGCATGCCGTTCAGGTTACGTCGTGCCCGCGGACGCGCTTCACCGCCCACCGGAAGCGGCCGAAGCCGTCCCGGGCGAGCAGCCGTGCCTCGACGCTCGCCCGCTCGAGCGCGGCGAGGTAGGCGAGCGGGTCGGTCGTCGCGACCGCGTGCGACGGCGTGGTGCCCGTCAGCCCGAGCGCCTGCAGTGCCTCGCGCTGGGTCAGCACCTCGTCGGCGTCGAGGGTGTCCATCGCGACATGGGCCGTCACGTCGCACGAGCCGTCGGGCACGGGCGTCGTCAGCCGACCGCTGGCGTATGCCGTGAGCGTCCCCCCGGACGGACGTTCCGTCGCCGTGTGGCCGTAGTCCACGGCGATGAGCGTCCCGTCCTCGACCCGGGAGACGAGGTCGGCCCACGCCTCGTCGCGGGTCAGGCCGATCTCGAGGCGGTCGCCCGGCGTGCTCGTGGGCCAGTGGGCCTCGGCCCAGCGCCGGTCGGCGTCGCGGAGCCGGGGCCCGAGCGACTCCACGCCAATCGTCGGGTCGACGAGCACCTCGCGCAGGACGCCGTCGCTGTCGACCTCGGCGACGGTGCACGGCACGACGTCGAGCCACTCGTGGGCGATGACGAGGGCGTCGTGCAGGCCGGTCAGCTCGGGCGGCAGGACTGAGCCCCCGGGGGAGCGGACCCAGTCCACCCGGTCGTCGAGCCCGTCCGGCCGGTCGACGACGTCGACCGCCACCACCCTCGTGGTGTCGGGGGTGCGCCGACCCCGGGGCTCGGTCGGGTCCATGGCCTCCACGAGGTGCGTGGCCAGCTCGCCGCGTCCGGCGCCGAGGTCCACGACCACTCGGACGGGGTGCTCGGGGAGTCTGAGCAGGGCCCGGGCCAGGGCCGCCCCCGTCGGACCGTGGGCGGCCGTCGTGAAGTGCGCCGCGGGCCCACCGCGCGTGACGTAGAAACCCTGCCCGGCGGCATACAACGCCTCGTGCCACGCCTCGCGCCAGGGAACGGGATCCACGACCGCCGACTGTAGGCGATAGCGTGCCGTGGGTGAGCACCCCGCACGAGCGTCCCGCGCGCTTCGACGTCGGCGTCGTGGGCGCCGGTCGCGTCGGCGCCGTCCTCGGGGCCGCCCTCGCACGAGCCGGTCACGTCGTCAGCGGCGTCTCGGCCGTCAGCGAGGAGAGCCGCGAACGGGCGGCCATGCTGCTGCCGGGTGTACCGGTCAAGCCGATCCCCGAGGTCGTCTCGGGTGCCCACCTCGTGGTCCTCGCCGTGCCGGACGACGCCCTCGCCGACCTCGTCGCGGGTCTCAGCGCCACGGGCACCTTCACGCCCGGACAGCTCGTCATGCACACGTCCGGGGCGCACGGCATCTCGGTCTTCGAGGCGGCGGCCGGAAGCGACATCGTGCCCCTCGCGATCCACCCGGCGATGACGTTCACCGGCACCGAGCTCGACCTCGACCGGCTCCAGGACTGCTGCTTCGGGGTGACGACCCTCGACCTCGCGCGGCCCCTCGGCGAGGCGCTCGTCATCGAGATGGGCGGCGACCCGGTGTGGATCGCCGAGGAGGACCGCGTCACCTACCACGCGGCCCTCGCGCACGGCTCGAACCACCTCGTGACGCTCGTGGCCCAGGCGATGCAGCTGCTCGGCGAGGCCGGCGTCGACGACCCGGCCCGCGTGCTCGAACCGCTCCTGACCGCCGCGCTCTCCAACACCCTCCGCCGGGGTGACGCAGCCCTCACCGGTCCGGTCGCGCGCGGCGATGCCGGTACCGTGGCCGGGCACGTCGCGATGCTGCGCAAGGTCGCCCCGGACATTCGCCCGACCTACCTCGCCCTGGCCCGCGCGACGGCGCAGCGAGCGCTGCTCAGCGGACGCCTCCGCGCCTCCGACGCCGGCCCGCTGCTCGAGCTGCTCGCGCACGAGGAGGACCAACCGTGACTGACACCACCGCCACCGGCACGACACCCGGCACGACCACCGGCACGACCACCGGCGCCGGCGACCACACCGCCGACGCCGCCGTCATCACCGACACGCGCCCCGCGTCGCCCGTGGTGGCGCGGACGAGGGACGAGCTGAGCGACGCCCGGTCGGCGCTCGACGACGACGACGTCGCCGTCGTCATGACGATGGGCGCGCTGCACGAGGGGCACGCGACGCTCATCCACCAGGCACGCAAGACCCACCGCCACGTCGTCGTGACGATCTTCCTCAACCCGCTCCAGTTCGGGCCCAAGGAGGACCTCTCGCGCTACCCGCGCACCTTCGACGCCGACCTCGAGATCTGCACGGCCGCGGGCGTCGACGTCGTCTTCGCCCCGACGCCCGACGTCATCTACCCCGACGGCGACCCGGGCGTCCGCGTCTCCGCCGGCCCGCTCGGTGACGTCCTCGAGGGCCAGTCGCGACCCGGCCACTTCGACGGCATGCTCACCGTCGTCGGCAAGCTCATGCATCTGACCCGGTGCAGCGCCGCCTACTTCGGGCAGAAGGACGCCCAGCAGCTGCTCCTCATCCGCCGGATGTGCCGCGACCTCGACTTCCCGGTGCGGGTCGTGGCGGTGCCGACCGTCCGCGAGCCCGACGGTCTCGCGATGTCGAGCCGCAACACCTACCTCACCGACTCCGACCGAGAGACGGCCCTGTGCCTGTCGGCCGCGCTGCGAGCGGGAGCCGACGCCGCTCCCGAGGGCCCGTCGGCCGTCCGTCGGGCCGCGCGGGCCGTGCTCGTGCGCGAGCCGCTCGCGCTCGTCGACTACCTCGTGCTCGTCCACCCGGACACGCTCGAGGACGTGCCGGAGTGGTATCGCGGCGAGGCGCTGCTCGCTGTGGCGGGCCGAGTGGGTACGACTCGTCTCATCGACAACCTGCCGGTGCTCGTCGGCCCCGGCGGCGGCGCGCTCGAGACCTTCTCCCACCCCTGAGTCCCCCTCCACACAGACGATTCCGAGGACCCTGCCGTGCAGCGCTTCATGCTCCACTCGAAGATCCACCGGGCCACGGTGACGCAGGCCGACCTGCACTACGTCGGCTCACTGACGATCGACCGCGACCTGCTCGACGCCGCCGACCTGTGGCCGGGCCAGCAGGTCGACGTCGTCGACGTCGACAACGGCAACCGCCTGACGACCTACGCGATCGAGGGCGAGCGCGGCACGGGCATCGTCTGCATCAACGGCGCGGCGGCCCGGCTCATCTCGCCCGGTGACACGGTCATCATCATCGCGTACGCCGCGATGGACGATGCCGAGGCACGCACCTTCGAGCCGCAGGTCGTCTTCGTCGACGACGACAACCGCATCATCGAGGTGGGGCACGATGCAGGTGACGTGCCCGACGGCTTCGGTCTCATGACCTCCGCCGTCACCGAGCGACACCACGAGTACCAGGACTGAGAGGCCAGCCGTATGCCGCAGAGCGGGCTCCCCGACGTGACCGTCCCCCGGCGGCTGCGTGCGCCCGCGCCCGGCTGGACGACCACCGCCGACGTCATCGTCGTCGGCTCCGGCGTCGCCGGCCTCACGACGGCCCTGCGGCTGAGGCGCCGCGTCGACCGCGTGCTCCTCGTGACCAAGACCGTCCTCGACGAGGGCTCGACGGCCTGGGCGCAGGGCGGCATCGCCGCCGTCATGTCGCCGGAGGACAGCGCCGCCGAGCACATCCACGACACCCTCGTCGCCGGTGTCGGTCTCTGTGACGTCGACGCCGTCGAGGCGCTCGTGCGCGAGGGCACCGACGCCGTCTGGGACCTCATCGCCCTCGGGGCCGAGTTCGACCGTGGCGACACGGGCGGGCTGTCGCTGACCCGCGAGGGCGGGCACCACCGCGATCGCATCCTCCATGCCGGTGGCGACGCCACGGGCCGCGAGATCAGCCGAGCCCTCATCGCCGCCCTCGACCGCGTGCGCGACGACCCCGGCATCGAGGTGATCGAGCACGCTCTCGTCGTCGACCTGCTGACCGACGCGGACGCCCGGGTGTGCGGCGTGACGCTCCACGTCATCGGCGAGGGGCAGGTCGACGGGGTCGGCGCGGCCCACGCCCGTGCCGTCGTGCTCGCCACCGGTGGACTCGGCCAGATCTACGCCTCGACGACGAACCCGTCCGTCGCGACCGGAGACGGCATGGCGGCCGCACTGCGTGCCGGCGCCGTGCTCGCCGACCTCGAGTTCGTCCAGTTCCACCCGACGGTCCTGTGGCTCGGCGAGGGCTCGCGAGGCCAGCAGCCGCTCATCTCCGAGGCGGTCCGCGGCGAGGGCGCCTTCCTCGTCGACGAGGCGGGCGAGCGCTTCATGCAGGGCCAGCACCCGCTCGCCGACCTCGCGCCGCGCGACGTCGTGGCCCGCGCCATCATCGCCCGGATGCGCGAGACCGGCGCCGACCACGTCTACCTCGACTGCCGCCACCTCGGCGCCGAGTTCCTCGAGCAGCGCTTCCCCTCGATCGTCCAGCGCTGCCGCGAGCTCGGCTTCGACCCTGCGACCCAGCTGCTCCCGGTCGCACCCGCGCAGCACTACGCGAGCGGTGGCGTGCGCACCGACCTGCGCGGTCGCTCCTCGCTCGAGGGCCTCTACGCGTGCGGCGAGACCTCGTGCACCGGCGTCCACGGCGCCAACCGCCTCGCGAGCAACTCGCTCCTCGAGGGGCTCGTCTTCGCGCGCCGCATCGCCGACGACCTCACCGCCCGGCTCGGCGCCGGCGAGCTCCCCGAGACGACGCCCGTCGCACCGGTCGGTGAGCCCGAGCTGATCCGCGGCAAGCGCCGCCTCGACGTGCAGCGCGCCATGACGTCGGGGTCCGGCACGGTGCGCTCAGCCGCGTCGCTCGCCGCGACACAAGAGACCCTCGCGGCGCTCGCGGCGCGCGCCGTCGCCGACGACGCCGACAAGCAGGGCGGTCCCAAGAGCTGGGAGACGACCAACCTGCTCCACCTCGGACGCGCGCTGACGTATGCCGCGGCGCTGCGTGACGAGACCCGTGGCGGTCACGTGCGCGAGGACCACCCGGCCCGCGACGACGCGCACTTCCTGCACCACGTGCACCTGCAGCGCTCCGGCTCCGGCGTGCTCGAGGCGACGGTCGTGCCCGTGCCCCGCTCGAACCTCGACGGCCTCGACCTCGACGGCTCGGTGCCGCTCGACGTGCTCGACGAGGACCGCGCGGACGGGGCGCGACCCGCGAACGGGGCTGGACGGCATACGCAACCGGTGGGATCGACGGAGGAGACGCAGTGAGCGGCGACGGGCTGAGCGGGTTCCCGCACGAGTGGGCGCGAGAGCTCGTCACGGTCGCCCTGCGTGAGGACCTCGGTCCCGAGGGTGTCGACGTGACGACGCTCGCGACCATCCCCTCCGACCAGACGCGAACGGCCGAGATCGTCGCGCGGGCGCCGGGCGTCGTCGCAGGCGTGCCGGTCATCGGCCTCGTGCTGGCGGCGGTCGCGGAGCAGCTCGGCCGCGACGTGCCGACGGTCGAGGTCGTGGGCGACGACGGCTCGCGGCTGGAGCGCGGCGACGTCATCGCGCGGCTGACCGGGCCCACCCAGGTGATCCTCGTGGCCGAGCGGACGATCCTCAACATCCTGAGCCGGCTGTCGGGCGTGGCCACCCACACCCGTCGCTGGGCGGACGCGCTCGAGGGCACGTCGACGATGGTCCTCGACACGCGCAAGACGACGCCGGGCATGCGCTGGCTCGAGAAGTACGCCGTGCGCTGCGGCGGCGGCACGAACAAGCGCATGGGTCTCTACGACGTCGCGATGATCAAGGACAACCACAAGCTCGCGGCCGGCTCGGTGGCGGCGGCGTACGCGCTCGTCCGCGGGCGCTTCCCAGACGTCGACGTGCAGGTCGAGGTGACGACGCCGGCCGAGGCGCAGGAGGCCTACGACGCCGGGGCGCGCTTCATCATGTGCGACAACATGAGCGTCGACGTGCTCGGCGAGACCGTCGCCCTGCTCCGCGCCGCCGGCGAGCCCGTCGAGATCGAGGCGACCGGTGGTCTGACGCTCGAGGTCGTGCGGGCGTACGCCGGGACCGGGGTCGACTTCGTGTCGGTCGGCGGCCTGACGCACAGCTCACCCATCGTCGACATCGCCCTCGACCTCACCGACTGAACCCGTCGAAAGGTCACGTCGGCGGGCGTAGCCTGCGGGGCAGGAGGGTGCCGTGGGTGTCGTCGACGAGCTGGTCCGCGCCAGAGCCGAGTTCGAGCGCGGTGAGTGGTCGGCCGCCCTCGACCGGTGGTCCGCGGTCGAGCCCGCGGGGCTGACGGCCGACGACCTCGAGTCGTCCGCCGCCGCAGCGCACCTGCTCGGACGCATGACGGACGCCGTCGAGCGCTATCGGCGGGCCTTCGACGTCAGGCTCTCCGAGCACGACACCGCAGGGGCCGCTCGGTGCGCCTTCCACCTGTCGATGATCGGCCGCACGAGCGGAGACCACTCTGCGGCAGCTGCGTGGCTCAGCCGCGGTGACCGCCTCGTCGCGGCACTGCCCGACGGGAGCCTGGAGTCCGGCTACGTCGCGTTCGCGCGGATGTTCACGCACCTCGGTGCGGGTCGCTTCGCGGAGGCCCACGCGTGCGCGCTCGAGGCGACCGAGGCCGGACGACGCCATGACGACGCAGGCCTGCTGGCGACCGGGCTGTGCGCCCAGGGTCGGATGGCCATCTACGGCGACCGCGTGACCGATGGTCTCTCCCTCCTCGACGAGTCGATGCTCGAGGCGACGACCCGGACCCTGGCCCCGGTCATGCTCGGGCACGTCTACTGCACGGCCATCGAGGGCTGTCAGGAGGTCTCCGACCTGCGCCGCGTCGTCGAGTGGACGCAGCTGCTGCACCGCTGGTGCACCGACCAACCCGGCCTCGTGACCTTCACCGGGCAGTGCAGCCTGCACCGCGCGCAGGTGATGCGCGCCCACGGCGCCTGGGACGCCGCGCTCGACGAGCTCACGGCCGCCATCGAGCGCTACCGGCTGGCGAGTGCCACCGACGCCGTCGGGCAGGCCGCCTGCGAACGCGGCGACCTGCTGCGCCTGCGCGGCGACCTCGAGGCCGCCGACGCGGCCTACCAGCTGAGTGCGGAGCACGGCTACGACCCGCAGCCGGGGTCGGCCCTGCTCTGGCTGGCCCGGGGGAGGACGGCTGCTGCGCTCGCCGCGGTGCGCAGGCTGCTCGGTGAGCCGGGACCGGCGGTGCGACGCAGCAGGATCCTGCCGGCCGCCGTGGAGGTCCTGCTGGCCGCGAACGACGTCGACGCAGCCCGGGACGGCGCTCGCGAGCTCGACGGCCTCGCGGAGTCCTTCGGGTCAGAGGTGCTCGCCGCGACGGCGGCCACGGCCTGGGGCCGCGTCGAGCTGGCTGCCGGCGACCCGGCGGGTGCGCTGCCCTACCTGCGCAAGGCGCACCAGGCCTGGGTGCGCCTCGACGTGCCGCACGAGGCCGCGCTCGCCCAGGCGGCCGGCGGGCGGGCGCTCCTCGCGCTCGGCGACGACGAGTCTGCCCGGCGGTCACTGGCCTCGGCGCGAGAGGTGCTCGTGGCGCTCGGCGCCCGACCCGACGTCGTCGCGCTCGACCGGCTGGGCTCACCCGGCACGCGACCCGCGGGCCTCACCGAGCGCGAGGCCGAGGTGCTCGGCCTCGTCGCCGAGGGCCGGAGCAACGCCCAGATCGCGACCGCGCTCGTGCTGAGCGACCGGACCGTGGCCCGCCACCTGAGCAACATCTTCACCAAGCTCGACGTCGGGAGCCGCACGGCCGCAGCGGCTTTCGCCTTCGAGCACGACCTCGTACGCCGTCAGCCCTGACCTCGCCGAACCACTGGGAACCGGACCGGTCGAGACCCTCGACCGGTCCGGCACCGCACCCCCCGGGTGGTCTCACCCGGCAGCGGCGCCCACCTCGAGCGGCGTGGTGGGCGCGGTCGACCGCCTGGCGATGTGGGTCGCCACGTGGGCCGCGTCGCGACCGACGCCGGGCAGCACCATCGAGGCGAACGCGTACTGGAAGGCGAGCCCGCAGAAGAAGAGGCCGGGCACGTCCGTCGAGACACCGCGGTACTCCCGCGGCCAGCCGTCCTCGCCGGTGATGGGGAGGTCGATCCAGTCGAATCGCTGCTCGAACCCCGTGGCCCAGACGACGTTGGCGACGTCGAGGACCGTCCCGTCGTCGAGGGTCGGGCGTCCGTCGGTCACGCCGGTGACGCGCTGCACCTGGCGCTCGACACCACGCGCGGCGAGGTCTTCCCGCTTGACCCGGAGCATCGGTCCGCCGTGGTGGCGGATCTCGGCCATCATCTTCCGGCCGACCGGCGTCCGGCGCGTCAGCACGTGACGCCACACGAAGAGCAGGAAGGGGAACGCCACGTGCACGGCGGGGGTGTCCCAGCGCACGGGGATCTGGCCGCAGTCACGCCCGGCCAGCACGGTGCGCCGGCCCTCAGCGAGCTCGTAGGCGATGTCGCAGCCGGAGTGCGAGGCGCCGACGACGAGCACCGACCCGTCGCGCAGCTGGCTGGGCCGCCGGTACTGGCTCGAGTGCAGCTGGAGGATCGACGCGTCGAGGTCGGCCGCGAAGGCCGGCACGTGCGGCGCCCGCCCGAAGGTCCCCGTCGCGACGACGACGTTGCGACAGGCGATGCTGCCGCGGTCGGTCGTGATGACGAAGCCGTCACCCGCCGGCGCGGCTGCAAGCCGCTCCACCCGCACGCCGAGGCGAACGGGCAGACCGAAGCGGGCGGCATACGACTGGAGGTAGGCGGCGACCTCGTCCTTGCCGGGGAACGACCGGGGGTCGCCCGGGAACGGCATCCCGGGCAGGGAGTCGTGCCGGACGGAGGAGTAGAGCCGGAGCGAGTCGTACTGCTGGCGCCAGCCGTCCCCGACGGCCTCGTTGCGCTCGAGGAGCACGCACTCACGCCCCCGCTCGGCGAGCTCGTGCGCCATGGCCAGCCCTGCCTGGCCCGCGCCGATGATGACGGTCTCGATGGTCTCCATGGTGTCCTCCCGGTGGTCGATGTCTCGACGGTAGGAGGGGCAGGGCGGTCACCGCGTCGGCAGCGGTGCCCATCCCCGACGCAGGGCATGGGTAGGAATGACCACGTCGGGTCCGGCCTCTCGACGGGTCTGGGGCGGCCCGAGCTGGCCTCTCGACGGGCGTCAGTAGCGTCGGTGCCAGAGGTTGACGGCGTAGTCGACGCCGGTGGCGTCGGGATGCTCGGCGAGGATGAGGTCGGCGTGCTCGGGTGCGAACTCGATGCCGACGACGGCCTCGAAGTCCTCGCGCGAGTCGAAGTCCCACCGGATGTCGAGGCGCTCGCGCTGCCAGCCCTGCCGCTCCCAGAAGCGCTCGACCGCGCGCGGGTCGTAGCCCGGCAGCGCCCGGCGGAACCACTGACCGAACGTCGAGCGGGTCGCGTCGTTGTCGACGACGAACGCCGCGCCGCCCGGCCGCATGACGCGGTCGAGCTCGGCGAGCCCCGGCTCGCACCCGGGGCCGAAGAAGTACGCCCACCGCGCGTGCGCGACGTCGAACGACCGGTCGGCCACCCCCATCGCAGCCGCGCCCTCTTCACGAACCGAGACGGACGGCAGACCCGAGATGCGTTGTGCCGCAAGCGAAGCGAGCGGTGGGTGTGGCTCGACCCCGATGACCGAGTGTGCATCGCGGGCGAAGAACGGCAGGTGGTAGCCCGTGCCGCACCCGATGTCGACGACGTCGAGACCCGACCAGTCGAGGACCGAGCGCATCGCGTCCTCGATGACGTGGGCGCGGTCGACGCCGCGGTTCTCGACCTCGTAGACGTCGGGGGTCTCCCAGATGTTGGGGGAGGGGATGATCCCGGAGTCGTCGCTCATGGGTTGCGCTGCGCCTCGATCGTGGCGGGGTGCACGAGCAGCGGCAGCAGCTTGCGCACACCGCGCGCGCGGACAGCCTTGACCTGGGCGAGGTGCGCCTCGGCGCGGATCGCCAGCTCGGCGTAGGCGAGCGGTCCCATGAGCTCGGTGAGCTCGGGCGCGTTGGAGCGGTAGACCGGCTCGCGGCCGACGTGCGCCGCGGAGTTGCCGGAGCAGTACCAGTCGAGGTCGTGGCCGCCGGGGCCCCAGCCGCGGCGGTCGTACTCGGTGATCGTCACCTCGAGGTAGCTCGAGTCGTCGGGCAGCTCGACGGTGCGGAAGGTGCGGCGGATCGGCAGCTGCCAGCACACGTCGGGCTTGAGGGTGTGCGGCTCGACGCCGGTGAGGACCGCGTGCTGGTGGAGCGCGCACCCGGCGCCCGCCGGGAAGCCGGGTCGGTTGAGGAAGATGCAGGCGCCGTCGACGACCTTCGTCTTGCGCGCGCCGTCCTCCTTCTCGGTCCAGTCGTCCTTGCTCCCCGTGGCGCGGCCGACCGAGTGGTACTCCCACTCGTCCTCGCCGAGGTCCTCGACGGCCTTGGCGACGCGCTTCCAGTCGTCCTTCTCGGTGAAGTGGGCGCCGAGGGTGCAGCACCCGTCGTCGGGCCGGCCGGCGTAGATGCCCTGGCAGCCGCTGCCGAAGATGCACGTCCAGCTGCTCGTGAGCCACGTCAGGTCACAGCGGTAGCGCTGGTTCGTGTCGGCGGGGTCGGTGAACTCGACCCAGACGCGGGGGAGGTCCAGAGGTGCTTCAGCCACCGGCTCACCCTATGTCGCCGACGTTTCCACCGCGCCGACGACGCCCACCCCGTGGATGGTGCGTCGCGAGCGGGCCCTGCGTGCGTATGCCGTGTGCTTCTCCGGGTGCGGGCATCGGCGTACGCTGACCGTGGCGTCCAGGGCGCCTCCGGTGCGCGGGAAGGGGCTCAGCCTCCCTGGGGCACGGCAGCATGCGGTCCGACCTCCTTTCGGCCCGACCAGCGCACGCGGGCACGACGAGAGGAGGCCGTCATGGCCCTGTCCCTGCCCCAGAACCCCGACCTCGAGCACCTGCGGCGCGATGCACGCAGCCTGCAGCGCGCCGTCCGGTCCGCCCAACCGGTCGCACTGCGCCTGGTGTCCCGACTGCACCCCGAGGGGCTGCGAGGCGAGACGGCGTCGTTTGCGCTGTCCGACGCGCAGCTCGTCGTGGCGCGACGGCTCGGCTTCGCGAGCTGGCCGCGGCTGCGCTCCTACCTGACGGCGGCCGCGGACCTGAGCCGCGACCCCGCCGTCCTTGACCCGGCGTCGGGTGGCGCCGACCGAGCCGACGGAGAGGCGACTGGCGAGTCCGCCTCTCTCGCAGCGGCGCTCGCCTGCCTGACGTACACGGACCGCGACGAGCCCGAGCGATGGGCCCGAGCGGTGCGGCTGCTCGCGGACGATCCGGATCTCGTGAACCGCGACGTCTTCGTCGCCGCGGCCGCCGGCGACGCGGAGGCCCTGCGATCGCACGTCGCCGCAGACCGCGGAGCGGCGACCCGCGAGGGCGGCCCCTTCCGATGGCCGCCCCTGCTCTACGTCGTCTACTCGCGGATGCCGCAGGGCGAGGCGGTCTCCTCGGCGCGGGTGCTGCTCGATGCCGGGGCCGACCCCGACAGCGGCTACCTCTGGCAGGGGCTGCCCACCGCCTTCACCGCGCTGACCGGCGTCTTCGGTGAGGGCGAGCAGGGGCCGGGCCGCCAGCCCCGGCACCCGCAGTGGCGGGCGCTCGGCGAGCTGCTCCTCGAGCGCGGCGCCGACCCCAACGACCGGCAGGCGCTCTACAACCGGATGTTCAACCGCGACGACAGCCACCTCGAGCTGCTCCTCGAGCACGGGCTCGGCCGGCCCTCCTCCGACGTCTGGGCCCGCCGCACGGGCGAGCCCGCCGAGACGATCGACGAGATGCTCGCGCGGCAGGTCGACTGGGCGCGCGCCCACGGTTTCGTCGACCGCCTCGCGCTCCTCGTCGCGCACGGCCTCGCGCCACAGGGAGCGTTGCACCTGGCACCGGACGACGTGGTGGGTGACGACATCCCGGTCACCGGCACGTGGCCGGGTGACCCGAGGGTGCCTGACATCCATCGAGCGGCCACGCCCGAAGCCGTCCGCGCCGCCGTCGCCGCCGGCGCTCGCGTCGACAGCCTCCGCAACGGTCGCACGGCGCTGCATCAGGCGGCCTTCATGGACGACGTCGAGCTCGTCACTGCGCTCCTCGACGCCGGAGCCGACCCGACCGTCGTCGACGCGATGCACGGCACGACGCCCTACCGCTGGGCGGTCTGGGCCCGCGGCGAGCGCGCCGCGGCCGTGCTGCGCGACGCCGCCGGACGGCATACGCCAGGAGCCCCGCGACTCGAGGGCTAGCGTGTGGGCATGACGTCGAGAGCCGGCAGCGACACGACGCCGAAGGGGCGCGGACGCCGTCCCGGCGGCACCGACACGCGCGCCGTGATCGTCGACGCCGCTCGAAAGTCGTTCGCGGCCAAGGGATACGACAAGGCGAGCATGCGCGGGATCGCCCGTGAGGCCGGCGTCGACCCTGCGCTCGTGCACCACTACTTCGAGGGCAAGGCGGGCCTCTTCGCGGCCACGCTCGACGTGCCGGTCGACCCGGCCGAGCTCATCGCGCGCATCACGTCGGGTGACGTCGACCGGCTCGGGTGGCGGATCGTCGAGACCTTCCTGACGGTCTGGGAGCCGCCGGAGCGGCGTGACGCCCTCGTGGCGCTCGTCCGGTCGAGCATGACGAGCGAGGAGGCCGCGCGCATGCTGCGGGAGTTCCTCGGGCGCGAGGTCTTCGGCCGCATCGCCGCGAGCACCGGGGCCTCGGACCCGCAGCTGCGCGGCGCCCTGGCCGCGTCGCAGATGATCGGGCTCGTCGTGGCGCGCTACGTCATCCGGGTGCCCGCGCTCGCCGACGCGACGCGGGAGCAGCTCGTCGAGCGCATCGGACCCGTCCTCCAGCACCATCTCGTGGACAGGGTGCCCGAGCAGGAGTAGATTTCATCACATGATGAATAACAGTGGTCCGGCGGTCGCCGTGAGCGGCCTGCAGGTCGTGCGCGGGAAGCGGCGGGTCATCCCGGGCCTCGACCTCGAGATCCCCGCCGGCCAGGTGGTCGGCCTGCTCGGGCCGTCCGGCTCGGGCAAGTCGACGCTCATGCGCTGCATCGTCGGCGTGCAGATCGTCGAGTCGGGCACCGTCACGGTGCTCGGCCATCCGGCGGGCTCGCCCACGCTGCGCGACCGAGTCGGCTACGTCACGCAGAGTCCCAGCGTCTATGCCGACCTCAGCGTCCGCGACAACGTCACCTACTTCGGTCGGGCCATCGGGCTTCGTGGCGCCGAGCTGCGCGAGGCCGTCGACCGGACCCTCGCCGAGGTCGACCTGGTGCCCTACGCCGACCAGCTCGTCCAGGACCTCTCGGGTGGTCAGGAGTCCCGCGTCTCCCTCGCCGCCGCACTCGTCGGCCGGCCGAGCCTGCTCGTGCTCGACGAGCCCACCGTCGGCCTCGACCCGGTCCTGCGCCGTGACCTGTGGGACCTCTTCCGCCACCTCGCCGATCGCGGACACTCGCTCGTCGTGTCGAGCCACGTCATGGACGAGGCGACGCGCTGCGACCGGCTCGTGCTGCTCCGCGAGGGTGGCGTTCTCGCCGACGTCACGCCGGCCGAGCTGCTCCAGCAGACGGGCGCCGTCGATGCCGACGCCGCCTTCCTCGCCCTCATCGACGCCGAGACCGCCCGGTCCGGAGAGAGGAGCTCGTCGTGAACGCCGGACTCACCGCGGCCACCTCCGGCCGCGTCCTGCGCCAGGTGCGCACCGACCACCGCACCATCGGCCTCATCATCGTCGTGCCGTGCGTCCTGCTCGGCCTGCTCGCGTGGATCTACACCGGCACGCCCGTCTTCGACGCGATCGGCCCGGCCCTGCTCGGTGTCTTCCCGATGGTCGTGATGTTCATCGTCACCTCCGTCGCGACCTTGCGCGAGCGCCAGTCCGGCACGCTCGAGCGTCTGCTCACCACGCCCATGGGCAAGGGTGACTTCATGCTCGGGTATGCCGGGGCCTTCGGAGCGCTCGCCGTCGTGCAGGCCGTGATCGCAACGGGATTCGCGGTCTGGGTGTGCGGTCTCGGCGTTGCCGGGCCGGTGTGGCTGCTCGTCGTCGTCGCGGTGTTCGACGCCGTCCTCGGCACGGCGTTGGGCCTGCTCGCGAGCGGCTTCGCGCGCACCGAGTTCCAGGCGGTGCAGTTCATGCCCGCCTTCCTCCTGCCGCAGTTCCTGCTCTGCGGGCTGCTCATCCCGCGCGACCAGCTGCCGACCGTCCTCGAATGGGTCAGCAACGTCCTGCCGCTCTCCTACGCCGTCGACGCGATGAAGGAGATCGCGCGCAATGCCGACCCTGTGACCGCGGTGCTCGGCGACCTCGGCATCGTCGCGGCCTTCATCGCCGGAGCCCTCGCCCTCGCCTCGCTCACGCTGAGCCGCCGCTCCGCCTGACGGCATACGCCACGTTCCGTGATCGGCCCGGCACGGGAGCCGCGTCCTGGGTTCGGCGGCCTGACTAGGGTTGGGGCATGCGCCTGGGCGTCATCGACATCGGGTCCAACACGATCCACCTCCTCGTCGTCGACGCACACCCCGGCGCGCAGCCGCTGCCTGCCTTCTCGCACAAGACCGAGCTGCGCCTCTCGGAGAGCCTCGAGGCCGACGGCCGGGTCAGCGACGCGACGGCCGACCGGCTCGTCGCCTTCATCCGCGAGTGCCTCGACGTCGCGGAGGACCAGGGCGTCAGCGACCTCTTCGCCTTCGCGACGTCGGCGCTGCGCGAGTCGCCGAACGGCGAGGCGATCATCGAGCGGGTGCGCACCGAGACCGGCGTCGAGCTCGAGGCCCTGAGCGGCGCGGACGAGGCGCGGATGACGTTCCTCGCCGTGCGTCGCTGGTTCGGCTGGTCGAGCGGGCACCTGCTCGTCGTCGACATCGGCGGCGGCTCGCTCGAGCTGGCGTGCGGTCTCGACGAGGAGCCCGACGTGGCCCTCAGCCTGCCGCTGGGTGCCGGACGCCTGACCCGCGAGCGGCTGCCCGGTGACCCGCCCTCGGAGCTGGCCGCTCGCGAGCTGCGTGCGCACGTCCGGTCGAGCCTCGCCGAGCACGTGCGACCGCTGCTGACGTCCGGGAGCCCCGACCGAGCGGTCGGGACCTCCAAGACGATGCGCTCGCTCGCTCGCATCGCGGGTGCTGCGCCGCGCGCCGAGGGCCCGTTCGTGCCGCGGACGCTCTCGCGCGACGACCTCCACGAGATCGTGGCTCGCGTCGGACGGCTCGACACCGCCGCACGCTCGAACCTGCCGGGGGTCTCCGAGGGTCGCGCCCGCCAGCTCTACGCGGGCGCGCTCGTCGCCGAGGCCGCGCTCGACCTGCTCCAGGTCGAGCAGCTCGACATCTGCCCGTGGGCCCTGCGCGAGGGCCTCATCCTCCGTCGCCTCGACCACCTGACGTCGTGACGCACCGGATTCACAGCGGACGCATGGACCGGCCCGAACCCGCCCCGGGTGCGTGGCGCAGAATGGCCGCATGACCATCCGGGTCGGCCTGTCGACCGCCTCGCTCTACCCCGACAACGCGGCGACCGCCTTCGCGACCGCGGCGCGGCTCGGCTACGACGCGGTCGAGGTCATGGTCTGGACCGACCCCGTGACGCAGGAGGCCGGTGCCCTGCGGGCGCTGTCGGAGCTGCACGCCCTGCCGATCGTCTCCGTGCACGCGCCGACCCTGCTGCTGACCCAGCGCGTGTGGGGGACCGACCCGTGGGGCAAGGTCGACCGTTCCATCGACCTCGCGCTCGAGGTGGGTGCCGGCACCGTCGTGCTGCACCCTCCCTTCCGCTGGCAGCGGGAGTATGCCGCCGGGTTCGTCGACGGGGTGGCGCTGCGTGAGCACGAGTCGGGGATCAGGCTCGCGGTGGAGAACATGTATCCGTGGCGCACGGCGCGGCGCGAGGTCATGGCCTACCTCCCGCACTGGGACCCGGTGGGCCAGCCCTACGACAACGTGACGCTCGACCTCTCGCACACGGCGACCGCCGGCTCCGACGCGCTGCTCATGGCGCAGTCGCTCGGGTCGCGACTCGCGCACCTGCACCTCGCCGACGGACTCGGCTCGTTCCTCGACGAGCACCTCGTCCCCGGGCGCGGTGGCGAGCCGTGCGGCGCCGTGCTCGAGCACCTCGCCGACAGCGGCTGGGGCGGCGACGTCGTCGTCGAGGTGTCGACGCGCAAGGTGGGGCGGGACCAGCGCGAGGTCGATCTCGCCGAGGCGCTGGCCTTCGCCCGGCTCTCCCTCGTCCCGACCCGAGGCGCCAGCCGCATCTGATCAGGCGGTCGTGGGGCGCCAGCCGCGAGGGCGCACCGAGACCATGTCGACGCTCGCGTCAGGGCCGGCGTCGATGGCCAGGCGCGCGGCCCGGACGACCGAGGAGACGTCGAGGTAGGAGCCCGGGTCGTACTCGGCGCCCTCGAACTCGACGAGCTCGCGCTGCATGTCGGTGTCGACCCGGCCGGGGTGGAGCGAGGTGACGCGGACGCCGTGCTCGCGCTCCTCCTGCCGCAGCGAGTCGGTGAGCGCTCGGAGGGCGAACTTCGAGGCGCAGTAGGCGCCCGAGGCAGGGGTCGCCGTCAGGCCGGAGCCCGAGTTCACGGTGACGACGAGGCCGTGGGCGACGCGCAGGGCAGGCAGGAGCGCCCGGGTGACGGCTGCGACGGCGACGACGTTGACGGTCATCGAGTCGGCCCAGTCCTGCACGGGCGCGTCGGCGACGGTGCCGTTGCGCAGGACGCCGGCCGAGTGGACGAGCACGTCGACCCGATGTAGGCGTGGGACGAGCGCCGCGAGGGCGGTGTCGAGCGACCCGCCGGGGGAGCAGTCGGCGAGGTCGGCGACGAGCCCCTCGGCGGACGGGAGCGAGGCGACGACGTCCGCGACCGACTCGGCGCTGCGCCCGCCGACGACGAGGTGGTGGGTCGGGGCGAGGTCCCGCACGAGGGCGAGCCCGATGCCGCGCGTGCCGCCGGTGACCACCGCGACCGGCCGCCCGTCCGCGTCGGTGGCGGGGGCGTCGGACGGGGGCGCAGAGCTCATCCCGCCACCCTACGAGCCCCACCCCGCCCTCACTCGAGTGAGCGCTCAGTCCCACTCGAGTGAGCGCTCAGTCCCACTCGAGTGAGCGCTCAGTCCCACTCGAGGGAGCGCTCCGTCCCACGATCCGCGGGGCTGGTGTGGCGGGCTGCTCACTCGACTGTTGCGGGGCGCTCACTCGACGGGGACGGTGGGGGCGCTCACTCGAGTGTGGCGGGGGACGGCATACGGCCTCGGTCGGGCAGACGCGGGCTCAGGCCAGGCCGAGGGCCTGGGCTTCCTCCCAGAGGTCGTCGCGGACCCGCGGGTGGGCGCAGTTCTCGATGATGTCGTGGCACTGGTCCGTCTCGCTGCGACCCCACAGCGGCGCCACCCCTTGCTCGGTGACGATCGCGCTCTGCTGGAAGCTCGTGACCGGCTCGTCGAGCAGCGGCACGATCGTCGACACGTCGGCGCGGGGGTGCCACGAGCGGAGCGCGATGAACGACTGGCCGCCCGCGGAGTGCAGCGCGCCGACGATGAAGTCGGTCTGCCCGCCGAAGCCGGAGTGGATGCGCGCGTTGATGCGCGAGGCGTTGGCCTGGCCGAAGAGGTCGACCTCGAGCGCGGTGTTGACCGAGGTCATCTGCCGCTGCGAGGCGATGAGTCCAGGGTCGTTCGTCTTCTCGGTGCGCATCATCCGCACGCGTGGGTTGCCGTCGAGCCACGCGTAGAGGTCGGTCGAGCCGAAGCTGAACGACGTGACGAGCGGGTGGTCCGGGTCGAGGGCGCCGGCCTCGTCGAGCGCGAGCACGCCGTCGGAGAACATCTCCGTCCACATCCGGATGCCGCGGCGCGAGGTCAGTGCGGACAGCGTCGCGTCGGGCACCGCGCCGATGCCGAGCTGCATCGTCGCGCCGTCCTGGACCATGGCCGCCACGCGCTCGCCGATGAGCCGGCTCTCGGGGTCGGGCTCGGTCGCTGCGTGCGAGGGCAACGGCGC
Source organism: Terrabacter sp. 2TAF16 (assembly GCF_052115065.1). Classification (NCBI taxonomy): domain Bacteria; kingdom Bacillati; phylum Actinomycetota; class Actinomycetes; order Micrococcales; family Intrasporangiaceae; genus Terrabacter; species Terrabacter sp. 2TAF16. The sequence goes on along the minus strand of NZ_JBFRFZ010000020.1, from coordinate 8,159 downwards.
GTCGACCTCGACGACGAGGTCGACGTGCTCGATCGGCACCTGGGCGTCGCCGAACGTGTAGGGCATCTGCGGGTTGACGACCGCGACGACGAGCCCGCCCCGGGCCCGGCACGCCTCGAGGGCCGCGGGCAGGACGTTGACCTCGAGGCCCATGCTGACCTGGCCGTTGCGCGGCGGCGCGCAGTGGAGCAGCACGGCGTCCGGCGGCAGCGCCCGGCCGTAGAGCAGCGGCACGAGCGACAGGCGCGAGGGAACGTAGCGCAGCCGCGGGTGCCGACGCATACCCGGTCCGACGAAGCACGTCTCGACGGTCACGCCGTCGCGGTCGGGCAGGCCGGCGGGAGCATTGAGCGCGTGGAGCACGTAGGTCGGCTGGGCCGCGTCGAGCGCCCGGACCGCCTCCCAAGGGACCGCCATGTTGCCGCTGACGACGACACGGGGGTTCTCCGGGAGGGCTCGAAGCCGCTGGGTGAGCTCGTCGATCGTCGCCGTCCGCACTCCTTCATCCTCGCGCAGCGCGGGCCACCGCGAGGGCGTATGCCGTCCGGCGTGACGAACGTCGCCCCAACCCTCCGCGCGTGGCGGGGGTCGGGGCGGGTCGGCGACTGGGGCGGAGCCGGCCGGTCAGCTGGCCTTCTTGGTGGCCGTCTTCTTCGCCGTGGTCTTGGCCGTCGACTTCTTGGCCGTCGACTTCTTCGCCGCGCTCTTCTGCGTCGTGGCCTTCGAGGCCGTGGTCTTCGCAGCGGTCTTCTTCGCGGGCTTGTCGGAGTCGGCGTCGGAGGCGCTCGAGCCGCCGGTCTTGGCGGCCTTGGCCTTGTCGACGCTGCGCTGCAGGGCTGCGAGCAGGTCGACGACTTCGGTCTCCTCGCCCTTGGCCTCGGGCGTCTCGGTGATGTCGCCGCCCTCGATCTTCGTCGCGACGAGCTGGGTCACGGCCTCGGAGTAGTCGTCCTCGAACTCGTCGGGCTCGTAGTCGCCCGACAGCGAGTCGACGAGCGACGACGCCATGGCGAGCTCCTTGGCCGTCGCGTGCGTCTCCTCCGAGAGGGACTCGAACTCGGGGGCGCGCACCTCGTCGGCCCACAGCAGCGTCTGGAGCACGATGACGCCGTCGCGCACGCGGAGCACCGCGAGCGTCATCCGGGTGCGCACCGACACGGTGACGAGCGCCATCCGGTCGGCCTTCTCGAGCGCGTCGCGGAGCAGCACGTAGGGCTTGAGTCCCGTCTTGTCGGGCTCGAGGTAGTAGCTCTTGTCGAAGAGCAGCGGGTCGATCTGCTCGGACGGCACGAACTTCTCGATCGAGATCTCCTTCGTCGACCGCGTCGGAAGGCTCTTGAGGTCCTCGTCGGTCAGCACGACCATCTGCCCGTCGGCGGCCTCGTAGCCCTTGGCGATGTCGGAGTAGGGCACCTCCTCGCCGTCGATCGAGCAGACGCGCTGGTACTTGATGCGGCCGCCGTCCTTCTCGTGGACCTGCCGGAACTGCACGTCGTGGTTCTCGGTCGCCGAAAAGAGTCGGACCGGCACATTGACGAGGCCGAACGACACGGCGCCTTTCCAGATGGCTCGCATGAGAACAAGAATGCACCCATGCGCCCCATGCTCGCGACGCCGACGACGACGATTCCGGTCGGCGACCGCTGGCAGCACGAGGTCAAGTGGGACGGCATGCGGGTGCTGGCCGACGTCGTGGCCGGCGAGATGCGCCTCTTCTCCCGCACGGAACGCGACGTCACCGTCGCGTTCCCGGAGCTGCGCGGGCTCGCGAACGAGTACGCCGACATGCTGCTGGACGGCGAGATCGTCTCGATGCGAGACGGCGTGCCGTCGTTCGCCGCGATGGCCGAGCGGTTCCACGTCACCGACGCCCGCCGGGCCGCGATGCTCGCCGAGGCCGCGCCGGTCACCTTGATGACCTTCGACCTGCTGCGGCTCTACGGCGTCGACCTCATGCCGCGCACGTGGACCGACCGGCGCGCCACGCTCGAGCGACTCGAGCTCTCTGCCGCGCGCTGGCAGACGCCGCCGACGTTCGCCGACGGGGCGACGCTGCACGCCGCGACGAAGGAGCAGGGCCTCGAGGGCATCGTGTCCAAGCGCGTCGACTCCGTCTACGTGCCCGGGCTCCGCTCCCCCTACTGGCTCAAGTCGCCCCACCGCGGCACCGTCTCCGTCGTCATCGGCGGCTGGCGGCCCGAGGCCACGGGGACCGTGTCGAGCCGTCTCGGTGCCGTCCTCGTCGGGGTCCCCGGGCCGGGCGGCCTGCGCTACCTCGGGCGCGTCGGCTCCGGCCTGGCCGGCAAGACGGGGCAGGCGCTCATGCGCGACCTCCAGGCTCTCACGTCGGCCGAGTCGCCTTTCGCCACAGACGTCCCCGCCGAGGACTCGAACGGCGCGACGTGGGTGCACCCGGTGCTTGTCGCCGACGTGCAGTCGCTGGGACTCAGCGGTCAGGGGAGACTGCGCCAGCCGGCATACAAGGGCCTGCGCAGCGACCTCACGCCCGGTGACGTCGACGACCACGGGGATGGTGAGTGATGGCGTACGTGCCGACCAAGGTGACCGTCGAGGTCGACGGCCGACGGATGAAGCTGTCGAGCCTCGAGAAGGTGATGTACCCGAGGGCCGGCACGACCAAGGCCCAGGTCATCGACTACTACGCGCGGATCGCGCCGGTGATCCTTCCCCACCTCCGCGACCGCGCGGTGACGCGGATCCGCTTCCCGCACGGGGTCGGCGACATGCAGTTCTTCGAGAAGAACATCCCAGCCGGCACGCCCGCGTGGATCCGGCGCGCTGGGCGCGACCCCGTCTTCCCGCTCATCGACGACCTCGCCGGGCTGACGTTCTTCGCCAACCTCAACTCGCTCGAGCTGCACGTGCACCAGTGGCGCTACGAGGGGGAGGGGCGTGATGCCGTGCCGCGGGGCCCCGACCGGCTCGTCATCGACCTCGACCCCGGGCCGGGCACCGGCCTGCTCGAGTGCGCCCGGGTCGCGCTCGTCGTGCGCGAACGCCTCGGCCGCATCGGGCTCGACACCGTCCCGGTGACCAGCGGCAGCAAGGGACTCCAGCTGTATGCCGTTCTGCCCGGGGCGCACACGAGCGACGAGATCCGTGACACCGTCCAGCAGCTCGCGCAGGAGCTGACCAAGGCCCACCCCGACCTCATCGTGTGGAAGATGGCCAAGGAGCTGCGCCCGGGCAAGATCTTCCTCGACTGGAGCCAGAACGTCGCCGCCAAGACGACGGTCTGTCCCTACTCCCTGCGCGGCCGTGACCGCCCGACCGTGGCGGCGCCGCGGTCGTGGGACGAGATCGAGGCGGGCGCCGACGGCGGCGAGCTCGAGCAGCTGACGGCCGACGAGGTGCTCGACCGCGTAGCCCGGGACGGCGACCTGGCCGTCGAGGTCACGGGCTGACCGCTGCGGTGGGCGAGCCGGGAGGCGAGGGGGCCCGCTCGCACGAGGCCGTGACAGCATACACCCTCCCCGTGCCGTGCGAGAGGGCCCGGCACTCGGAGTGCCGGGCCCTCTCGGTGGCATCGCTGACCGGGTCAGTGCGCCTTGTCGTAGGCCGCCTGGACGTCGGCCGAGATGCGGCCCCGGTCCGAGACGGTGTGGCCGTTGGCGCGGGCCCACTCACGGACCGCGCCGAGGTCGCTGCGCTTGGCCGAGCCGGCGCCCGCGCGACGACGCGAGGCAGCCTTGGCCGAACCTGCCCGACGTGCGTGACCGGTCCACGTCGCGAGGTCGTCGCGAAGCTTGCGGGCATTCTTGTCGGACAGGTCGATCTCGTAGGTGACGCCGTCGAGCGCGAAGGTCACCGTCTCGGCAGCCTTTCCACCGTCGATGTCATCGATCAACACCACTTCGACACGCTGAGCCATGTTTCTCCATCTGAAGTTGTTCGCTAATTCGGAGGGGATTCCGCGAATACGCGACTCGCGGGGCACGATCAATTTAGCGCGAAGAGTCCGTAAATGCATTTCCATCGAAAACAATGGCGCGGTCGACCGCTAAAGAGATGCACCGACGCGTGCAGGAATGACGGAAAGGCGGTGTTCCTGCCGTGGCGGGTCCTTTGTCGACGCGCGGTCGTCGACACGCGCTCGGCGCTCGGCGCTCCGGCGCTCAGCGCTCCGTCGTCGGGGTGGCCTCGGCGCCCGGCGCGGCGGCCTGCGACGCCTCGTTCGCGGCAGCCTCGCGGCGGTCGTGCTCGGCCTCCCACCTGGCCTGGGCGAGGCGCTCGCGACGGTCTCCCTCGAGGATGCTCTTGATGACGAAGTAGAAGAGCGCGCCCACACCGACCGTCGGGACGATGGCGAGCACATAGGGCATGACCGATTCCATGCCGACATTTTCTCACGGCGCCGCGGCCGCCCCTCACGAGCGCTGTCGCACCGCCACCGTACGGTCGTGCCATGGCTACGAGGACGACGACCCGACGCACCCCCGGTTTCCGCTGCGGTGAGTGCGGGTGGACCACCGCCAAGTGGGTCGGTCGGTGCGGCGAGTGCCAGGCGTGGGGCACCGTGGCCGAGACGGGTGCGCCCACGGCCGCCCGCACCACGGCGGCCTCCGTCGTCACCCCGGCCCTGCGCATCGCCGACGTCGATGTGACCCGGGCGGCCGCGCGGCCCACCGGCGTGGCGGAGTTCGACCGCGTGCTCGGCGGTGGCCTCGTCCCCGGCGGGGTCGTCCTCGTCGCGGGGGAGCCGGGCGTCGGCAAGTCGACGCTGCTGCTCGACGTGGCCGCCCGGGCGGCCCGGTCGGGCTCCGAGGTCCTCTACATCAGCGGTGAGGAGTCGGCCGCGCAGGTGCGCACGCGCGCCGAGCGCATCTCGGCCATGGCCGACACGCTCTACCTCGCAGCCGAGACCGACCTCGCGACGGTCCTCGGCCACGTCGAGGCCCGCTCGCCGGGGCTGCTCGTCGTCGACTCCGTCCAGACCATCGCGAGTGCCGACGTCGAGGGCCAGGCCGGCAACGTCTCGCAGGTCCGCGAGGTAGCCGGTGCCCTCATCGCGGCGGCCAAGGCGCGCGGCACCGCCGTGCTCCTCGTCGGCCACGTGACCAAGGACGGCTCGATCGCCGGTCCCCGGGTCCTCGAGCACCTCGTCGACGTCGTCATCCAGTTCGAGGGCGACCGGCACTCGCGCCTGCGCCTCGTACGCGCCGTCAAGAACCGCTTCGGCCCCACCGACGAGGTCGGGTGCTTCGACCTGTCCGACATCGGCATCACCGGACTGGCCGACCCGAGCGGGCTCTTCCTGTCGACGCGTGACCACGCGGTGCCGGGCACGTGCGTCACCGTCACCCTCGAGGGTCGCCGACCGCTCGTCGCCGAGGTGCAGGCGCTCGTCGCACCGTCCACGCTGCCGTCGCCGCGACGCACCTCGAGCGGTCTGGACGCCTCGCGGCTCGCGATGATCATCGCCGTGCTCGACAAGCGGGCCGGGGCGCCGGTCGGCTCGCGCGACATCTTCGCGGCCACCGTCGGAGGGGTGCGCATCACCGAGCCCGCTGCCGACCTCGCCATCGTCTGCGCCGTCGCGTCGTCCGTCATCGACAAGCCCCTCGCCAGCGACGTCGTCGCCTTCGGCGAGGTCGGCCTCGCCGGCGAGGTCCGTCGGGTGACCGGTCTGGACCGCCGTCTCGCGGAGGCGGCCCGCCTCGGATTCCGCCACGCGCTCGTGCCCGCGGGCAGCCTGTCCGACTCCTCCGTGCCCGCCGGGATCCGTGCCGTCGAGGTCGCCGACGTCCCGCGGGCCATCGAGGCGATGGGACGCCTCGCCGGTGGACGGTCAACGAGCGCACCGGCCGTCGGCACCGTCTAGACTGCGACCGACCGGGGTGGACGCGCTCGGCGCCCCCATTGCGAACAGGGAAGTGATGGACCGGAACGACGAGCTGCTGCTGCGTGCGGCCCTCGCCGCCGTGGCACCCGGAACGGAGCTGCGCGACAGCCTCGAACGCATCCTCCGTGGACGCACCGGAGCCCTCATCGTGCTCGGCTTCGACCGCGTGGTCGACTCGATCTGCACGGGCGGCTTCGTGCTCGACATGGAGTTCTCGGCGACCCGCGTGCGCGAGCTGTGCAAGATGGACGGCGCCGTCGTGCTCGACCGCGAGGGCACCCGCATCCTGCGCGCCGCCACCCAGCTCGTTCCCGACTCCCGCATCGAGACCACCGAGTCCGGCACGCGTCACCGCACGGCCGAGCGCGTGGCCAAGCAGACGGGCTTCCCCGTCATCTCCGTCAGCCAGTCGATGGGCGTCGTCGCGCTCTACGTCGGCGACCTCCGGCACGTCATCGAGGGCTCGCCCACGACGCTCTCGCGCGCCGACCAGGCCCTCCAGACCCTCGAGCGCTACAAGGCCCGCCTCGACGAGGTCACCGGCACGCTGTCCGCGCTCGAGATCGAGGACCTCGTCACCATCCGCGACGTCACCGCCGTGCTCCAGCGCCTCGAGATGGTGCGGCGCATCTCGGCCGAGATCCAGGACTACGTCGTCGAGCTCGGCACCGACGGTCGCCTCCTCAGCCTCCAGCTCGAGGAGCTCGTCGGCGGGCTCGGCAACGACCGCGAGCTCGTCATCCGCGACTACCTCCCGGCGACCAAGTCGGGCCTCACAGTCGGCGACGCGCTCGCCAACCTCCAGGCCCTCAACTCCGTCGAGCTGCTCGACCTCGCGGCAGGTGCCCGCGCCGTCGGCTTCTCGGTCGTCGGCGACAGCCTCGATGCCCCCGTGTCGCCGCAGGGCTACCGCCTCCTGACCAAGGTGCCGCGCCTGCCCACCGCGATCGTCGACCGGCTCGTGTCGCACTTCGAGTCGCTCCAGCGCCTGCTCGCCGCCGGCATCGAGGACCTCATGCTCGTCGAGGGCGTCGGTGAGGGCCGTGCCCGCGCCGTGCGCGAGGGCCTGTCGCGGCTCGCCGAGTCGAGCATCCTCGAGCGCTACGTCTGACCGGCTCCGCCGCCGCATCGTTCCGTATGCCGTCCCGCGAGGTCCCGCTGTCGCTGCTCCACGAGCGCGTCAACGCCTGGTACGCCGAGTCCGGGCGCAAGGAGCTGCCGTGGCGGGCGCCGGACGCCAGCCCATGGGGCGTCTTCCTCTCCGAGGTGATGTCGCAGCAGACCCCGCTCGCCCGGGTCGAGCCGATCTGGCGCGAGTGGATGCAGCGGTGGCCGACGCCGGCCGACCTCGCGGCCGCTGCGCCGGGAGACGCGGTGCGCGCCTGGGGGCGGCTCGGCTACCCCCGGCGTGCCCTGCGGCTGCACGAGGCGGCCCGGGTCATGGTCGAGCGTCACGGTGCCGAGGTGCCGAACACCCCGGAGGGCCTGCTGGCGCTCCCCGGGGTCGGTGCCTACACGGCTGCCGCCGTGTCGTGCTTCGCCTTCGGCATCCCCGAGGTCGTCGTCGACACCAACGTCCGGCGCGTGCTGGCGCGCACGGTCGAGGGCAAGGCCTTCCCGAACCTCACGCTCAACCGCGCCGAGGCCCTACTCGCCGCCGACTCGATGCCGGCCGACCGCGGTGCCGCGAACACGTGGAACGTCGCCGTGATGGAGCTCGGGGCTCTCGTCTGCGTCGCCCGTGGGCCACGCTGCGACGAGTGCCCGGTCGCCGACCTGTGCGCCTGGAACGTCGCGGGCCGACCGGCCTACGACGGACCGCCCCGTCGGGGGCAGTCCTGGCACGGCACCGATCGCCAGGTGCGGGGTGAGCTGCTGCGCCGCCTGCGCGACGCCCACGCGGCGCTGCCCCTCGCCCGTCTCGAGGACTCCGCCGCCGACCGCGTGCAGGTGATGCGCTGCCTCGACTCGCTCGTCGCCGACGGCCTCGTGGAGCCCTTGTCGCGGCAGAGGTTCCGCCTCCCCGCCTGAGGGACTCCACCCGCCCCACCCGCCGAGTCGAGTGAGCGCCCAACCCCACTCGAGTGGCCCCTCCGTCCCACGAGCCCCACCCCCCACACCCCTTGATCGTCGAGTGGCCCCGTGGTCGAGACTGTCCGAGTAACGGTGTAACTGGCCCAACGCGCTGACTGGTTCAGCGGGAAGGGTCGGATGATGACCGACACACTGGTGGGCGTGAGCCCGCTTGAGAGAGCAGCGAAGAAGTCGCTCACACCTGCTGAGGTGGAGCGCGCGG